>JBFJNI010000073.1:0-18898 GCA_041618235.1 Acidimicrobiales bacterium | reverse complement strand
CCGAATCGGAGCTGGAGGCGGAAGGCGAGCCCGAGCCCGAAGAGGAGCCCGAATCGGAGCTGGAGGCGGAAGGCGAGCCCGAGCCCGAAGAGGAGCCCGAACCGGAGCTGGAGGCGGAAGGCGAGCCCGAGCCCGAAGAGGAGCTCGAACCGGAGCCGGAGCCCGAGCCGGAGGCGGAAGCCGAGCCGGAGCCCGAGCCCGAGCCCGAAGACCCCGAGCTGGTCGCCACCCGCGAAGTGGTGGCCGAGGCCGCCGCCCGAGTCGAGGCCGCCAAGGCGCGGGTCGTCGCCCACGAGACGGCGACGCTGCAGCTCGCCGAGGTCGAGGTAGAGATCGAACAGCTGACGGAGCTCATGGCCGATGTCGACCAGGTCGCCGACCTCGTCGACCGCGCGCTCGCAGCTGTCGAGTCCGCCACCGCCGACTACGAGTCGGTCGAGAGTGCTCGCGTTGCCGCCGAGCAGGAGGTGGTCCGACTCCGAAGCGAGCTCGCGGCCCGGACCCATGCGGTGCCCACGGGCCCGACCCCCGACGAGGTCCTCGCTGCCGCCCAGGCCGAGGCGGACGAGGCCGACGAGGAGCTGCGCACGGCGCGCGAGCACCTCGATCGCACACGCGAGCAGTACGACGCCACGGCGGTCGAGGTCGCCGCCCTCCGTCAGGCCGTGGCCGAGCTCGACCAGCAGGTCGCCCCGGTCGAGGAGATCGAGTGGTATCTCCTGGCCCGTCTGGCCGGCCAGCGCCACGTCTCCTTCGCCGGATCGGTGCCGATGCTGGTCGACCGGGCGCTCGATGCCATCGACGACCACGGCAAGACTCATCTGCTCGATCGCCTCGAGCGCATGGCCGGGGCGGTCCAGGTGGTGCACCTGAGTGACGATCCTGTCGTCCTCGAGTGGGCGCTCGCCGCCGGCGAGGACCGGGTCGCGGTCGTGCGACCGGTGCCGGCGGCCGACGTCGCCACCACCTGAGCCACGCCGGATCCAGGGCATTCTCCTCGGATCGTGGCTCGGGCGGCCCTCTGGGGCTCGTCGCATCTACGATGCCGTCAGCCGAACAAGGGGGAGTCACCCACGTGCCCGTCATCACCGAAGACGACATCCGGTCCCTGGCAACGATCCGCGGCGGCGATGCTGCGATCACGAGCTGCTATCTGGATGTCGACGGCAGTCGATACGTCCGTCCGGCCGACTACGAGCGGACGCTCGACACGATGTTGCGGCGAGTTCGCGGCAACGGGGTGACGCCGGCGGTCGAGCGGGATCTCAAGAAGATCGAGGAGCTCGTCCGCGCCGGCTTCGATCGATCTCGCGTGCGGGGCATCGCGGTGTTCTCCGCCGAGGAGGCCGGCGTGTGGGAGGTCATCGAGCTCCCGGTGCCGGTGCGTAGCGAGCTCGTGGTCAACGACGCTCCGGCGGTCGGCCAACTCGAGTCCGTGGTGCAGCAGGCCACCCGCATCGGGGTGCTGTGCGCCGACAAGGTCCACGCCCGCATGTTCGTCTTCCGGCTCGACGAGCTGATCGAGCACACGGAGATCACCGACGACATCGGTCGCGACTACGACACGGTCGGTGTCGCCGATCGTGGCGGCGTGGCCGAGCATCGCGAGGAGCTGGAGCACCAGCACCTCCGCCATGCCGCCGACCTCGCATGGTCGGCGTTCCAGGCCACCGAGTTCGATCACCTCGCGCTCGCCGTGCCCGAGCACCTGGCGTCCGAGGTCGAGGCCGACCTGCACCCGTACCTGCGCGAGCGGCTCCACGGTCGGCTCTCCATCGAACCCAACGCGCCCACCTCCACCATCCGCGATGCCGCCGTCGCGCTCGAAGCACGCATCGAGCGCCAGCGCGAGGCACGTCTGGTCGAAGACCTCCGGGCCGCCGTCGCCACCGACAGCCGTGGCGTTGCGGGGCTCGAGGACGTCCTCGGTGCACTCGCCGAGCATCGCGTGGCCCGCCTGTTGATCTCCGATGGCTTCAGCCAAGAGGGCTGGCACTGTCCCACGTGCAACCGCCTCGCCACCGTCGGGCGTGAGTGCTCCTGTGGGACCGAGATGGAACACGTCGACGACGTCGTCAAGGAAGCGATCGACGAGGCGCTCGCCCAGTCGTGCCGGGTCGAGGTGTGTGTCGAGAACGCCGATCTCGACGTCCTCGGGCGCGTGGGCGCCCTCCTGCGGTACTGACGTGCCCCATGCGGTCGGTGTCGACGTCGGCGGCACCAAGATGCTCGGGGTCCTGATCGACACCGACGCACCCACCGAGGTGCTCTCGGCCGAGAAGGTCCCCACGCCGCGCGGGACCGATGCCGTACTCGACGCGCTCACGGTCCTCGTCTCCTCCCTCGACAGCGGGCCGGGGGTCCCCGTCGGTCTCGGCGTGCCCGGCCTCGTCGACCGTGACGACCGATTCCGGTATGGACCCAACCTCCCCGATGTCGAGGATGTCGCGCTGGGCTCGGTGCTCGGTGGACGGCTCGGCCGGCGGGTGGTCGCCGACAACGACGGCACCTGCGCGACCATCGCCGAGTTCCGCGCCGGCGCCGGGGCGGGTTGCGCCGACGGCGTGCTCCTCACCATCGGCACCGGGATCGGCAGCGGCATCGTGGTCGATGGTCGTGTCCGGCATGGCGCCAACGGCTTCGCGGGGGAGCCCGGTCACATGGTCGTCGACCGCAACGGCCCCTTGTGTCCGTGCGGACGACGGGGTTGCTGGGAACGCTTCGCGTCTGGCTCCGGGCTGGGGCGACTGGGGCGCGATGCCGCCGTTGCAGGTCGACTGGTCGACTCGGTCCGCCGCGCCGGTGGCGAGACCGAGGCCGTGCGGGGCGAGCACGTCGTCTCCTCGGCGAGAGCCGGCGACACCGATGCCGGCCTCGTGCTCGACGAGTTCGCGTGGTGGCTCGCCGCCGGCATCGCCAACCTGATCGACCTGCTCGACCCCTCCATCGTCGTCCTCGGGGGCGGGGTGATGGAGGCGGCCGACGTGCTGCTCGACCGCGTTCGCTCGGCTGTGCCCCCACAGGTGCTCGGCGCCCCCCATCGACCCGAGGTCGAGGTCGTGGCGGCAGGCCTGGGGGAGCGAGCCGGCGCGATCGGTGCCGCCCTGTTGGCTGGTGCGGGCGGCGACTGAGCCCCGCGCTCGCCGGTCTCAGTGCCCGGGGAAGCGATCGATCGCGCTGCGGATCTCGGCCCACGCGGCGGCGGCGCCCTCGTAGCCCCGGGTGGACGAGAACTTGTGGGGTTCGAGGTCCTTGTAGACGGTGAAGAAGTGCTCGATCTCGGCCCGCAGGTAGGACGGCAGGTCTTCGATGTCGGGGACCTTGTCCCAGCGGGGATCGCCGGCAGGGACGCAGATGATCTTGGCGTCGGGACCGGCGTCGTCGGTCATCCAGAACACCCCGACGGGGCGGGCCTCGATCCAACAGCCCGGGAAGGTGGGCTCCTCCATGATCACCAGGGCGTCGAGTGGGTCGCCGTCCTCGCCGAGGGTGTCGGGGATGAAGCCGTAGTCGGCGGGGTACACCGTGGCCGAGAAGAGGCGACGGTCGAGTCGGAACACGTCCTTGTCGTGGTCGAACTCGTACTTGTTGCGGCTACCACGGGGGATCTCGACGACGACGTCGACGGTCTCGGGGAGGGGTGCGTCTGCGCTCACGAACCATTGCCTACCGCGTGTGCGCCGGACTCGCGCAATGGGACGGGGCCACGAGCGACGTTTGCATTCCTGGTGGCTTCGGGGGTGCGGGGTAGCGTGACGCCCATGGAGTTCCGCCGGATCACCGGGCTACCGCCCTACGTCTTCACCATCATCGACGGACTGAAGCAGCAGGCTCGGCGAGCAGGCGAGGACGTGATCGATCTCGGCTTCGGCAACCCCGATCTGCCGTCACCCGAGATCGCGGTCGAGAAGCTCGCCGAGGCCGCCCGGTTGTCGCGGAACCACCGCTACTCGCAGTCGAAGGGCATCCCCAAGCTGCGTCAGGCCGCCGCCGATCTGTACCTGCGCCGATTCGGCGTGGCCCTCGACCCCGAGACCGAGGTCGTCGCCACCATCGGCGCCAAGGAGGGCTACTCGCATCTGTGCTGGGTGCTCCTCGGCCCGGGCGACTCCGCCCTGGTGCCCTCGCCGAGCTACCCGATCCACCTCTGGGGCCCGCTCTTCGCCGGCGCCAGCATCCGTGAGATCCCGATGTACGGCGACGGGAACCTGCTCGATCGCATCCGCCACCAGTTCACCTACTCGTGGCCCCGCCCGCGGGTGATCGTGGTCTCGTTCCCGCACAATCCCACCACCATGTGCGTGGACCTCGACTTCTTCCAGGGACTCGTCGACTTCGCTCGCGAGCAGGAGGTCGTGGTCGTCCACGACAACGCCTACGCCGAGCTCGGGTTCGACGGCTACCAGCCGCCGTCGATCATGCAGGCCGAGGGCGCCAAGGAGTGTGCGGTCGAGCTCTACTCGATGACCAAGTCGTTCTCGATGGCCGGCTGGCGCGTGGCGTTCATGGTGGGCAACCCCGAGGTCGTCGGCGCGCTCGCCAAGCTCAAGAGCTACCTCGACTACGGCACCTTCCAGCCCATCCAGATCGCCGCCACGGTGACCCTCAACGAGGCCACCGAGTACCCCAAGGAGGTCCAGGCGATCTACCAGACCCGCCGCGACGCCTTGTGCGACGGCTTCGACCGCATCGGCTGGGACATGCCCCGACCCGGCGGCACCATGTTCGCCTGGGCGCCCATCCCCGAGCCCTACCGCCACCTCGGTTCGGTCGAGTTCGCCAAGAAGCTGGTCACCGAGGCCCACGTGGCGTGCTCACCCGGTGTCGGGTTCGGTCCCGGCGGCGAGGGCTACGTGCGGTTCGCCCTCATCGAGAACGAGCAGCGCATCCAGCAGGCCGTTCGCGGTCTGAAGCGGGCGCTCCCCGAGCTCGACGGCACCGACTGACCGACCGGCCAGCCGGCCGAGGCCGGCCGTGGATCGATCGGCCGGCGCCGCCTACGGTCAGGTCCAGCCCGCCCCGGTCCAGGATGCGCCGGTCCACGATGCGCCGGTCCAGGATGCGCCGGTCCAGCTCGCCCCCGTCCAGGATGCGCCGGTCCAGGATGCGCCGGTCCAGGATGCGCCGGTCCAGGATGCGCCGGTCCAGGATGCGCCGGTCCAGCTCGCCCCCGTCCAGGATGCGCCGGTCCAGCTCGCGCCGGTCCAGGATGCGCCGGTCCACGACGCACCCGTCCAACTGGCGCCGGTCCAGCTCGCACCATCCCACGTACCGTCGGTCCACGTGCTGTCGGTGGCGGCCGCGGCAAGCCAGGCCCGGGGGTCCCACGGGGTGCCCCAGGCGGTGATCTCGCCCTCGATGCGGGTGCCGTTCACCGTCACGTGCTGGGTGCCGCGTGCCGCCTCCAGGGAGCCGAGTCCGCTGGAGGTCGGGTGCGCCTGGACCACGACGGGAGCCGGGCTGGCGGCGGCGGCGGCGACGTCGATGACGCCCTTGCCCTGCACGACCTCGTCTTCGTTCCAGACCGGCACGGCGGTCCCCATGAACAGCGCCTTGACCTGGTCCGGGGTGAGCTCGGGCCGGTCCTGGATCAGCAGGGCGGCGGCGCCGGACACGACGGCAGCCGATTGGCTGGTGCCCGACCCGCGCATGATGGTCTGGGTGACGTGGCCTTCGGGGTGCTCGACGTCGACGCGACTGCCGGGCACCCGCAGGCTGTCGATGTGCGCGCCGGGCGCGATCACGTCGGGCATGCGGCCGGTGTAGCCCGACATCCAATAGCGCTGCCGCTTGCCGTTCTCGTCGTAGGTGTAGTACTCGCCGGGGCTCGCCCACGATGGGATCTCGAACTCCTCGACTCCGCCGTAGACGGCACGCTTCGCACCCCCGACGGCGACCACGTAGCGATCCCGTGCCGGGCTGGACAGCCCGCCGGTCGCCTGATTCCAGCCCTCGTTGCCCGCCGCCACGACGACGACGATGCCTGCCTGCCAGGCCCGCTCGACCGCCCGGAACAGGGGGTCCTCGACGCCACCGAAGGAGTCGGTGCTGTAGGAGAGGTTGAGCACCCGGATGTTGAAGCCGTTGGTGTCGCGGTGCTCGACGACCCAGTCGATGGCAGCGATCACCTGCGACACATCCACCGCGCCGGTGTTGTCGCCGACCTTGACCGACACGATCCCGGCGTCGGGTGCGACGCCGAGGAACTCGCCGGGCCGCTGGTGGGCGGTGGCGGGGTCGGCGCCGGGGTCACGGCCGGCGATGATGCCGGCCATGTGCGAGCCGTGGCCGAAGGTGTCGAGGTAGACGGCCTCGGGCACGTCGGACTCGAAGGACAGATCCACCATGCCGACGACCTTGTCGGCACCGGTGAGGGCGGGGACCGGGGCGATGCCGGTGTCGATCACGGCGACGTGGACCCCGGCACCGGTGATGCCGCGCTGCCACAGGCTGCGGGCGCCGATCTGGTCGACGACGTTGTACATCGATCCCAGCGACGTCACCGGGTCGTAGCTCTTGGCTGCGGTTGCGGTCTTTCCGGAGCCGCCGGTCGCGGTGACCGTGCTGGTCGACGTGTCCGTGCTGGTCGTGTCCGTGCTGGTGGTGGCAGTGGTGGTGCTGGTCGTGTCCGTGGTGCCGCCCCCCTTCACGGTGCGGTCGGGCTTGGCCGCCGCCGCCGGCGCGGCCAGGAGCGCGACCAGCAGGGCGACGGTCGCGATCATGCCGAGTCCCGCCCGGCGACGGACCGCCCGGCGCTCCTGATCGTGGCCTCGGCCCACCACCGTCTGTGCGTTCTCGCGGTTCTTCATGACGATCCTTGTCGTGTCGAGCTCGATCTGGCGGTCATGGTTCATGTCGGCTCAGCTCCAGTTCGCGCCGGACCAGGTGGCCCCGCTCCAGGTAGCGCCGGACCAGGTCGCCCCGGACCAGGTCGCTCCGGACCAGGTGGCGCCGGACCAGGTGGCGCCGCTCCAGGTGGCTCCGGACCAGGTCGCGCCGCTCCAGGTGGCGCCGGACCAGGTGGCACCGCTCCAGGTGGCGCCGTTCCAGGTTCCGCCGGACCAGGTGGCGCCGGACCAGGTGGCGCCGGACCAGGTGGCGCCGGTGGCGCCGAGTTGGGCGTGGGCGGTGGCGTCGAATCGGGTGCCGAATGCGGTGAGGTCGCCGGTCAGGACATCGGTGCCGGTGCCGACGATCGCATCGCCTCGAGCGGCGTGCAGCGAGCCGGAGCCGGTCGAGGGTGAGAACTGTTGCGTGACCGCTGCAGCGTCGGGGGTCGGGGTGACGAGGGCGCCGACAGCCTTCCGCTTTTCGGGGCGGTACATCGACAGCAGACCCGAGCCGGTCATGTTCCCGTTGCTGTTCATGGGGATGGCCGAGGTCTTGAGCAGCGCCTTGACCTGATCGGGTGTCAGGTCGGGCCGCTGCTGGAGGAGCACTGCGATGGCGCCGGAGGTGACGGCGGCGGCCTGGCTGGTGCCGTTGCCACGGAGGTAGGTGCCCTCACCCGATGCCGGCGATGTGCACACGGCCGACGGGTACTGGGTGGCGAGGTGTGAGCCGGGCACGGCCGATGCCAGCACGCGTGCGCCGGGGGCGACGAAGTCCGGGTTGCGGACGCCGTCGCCGGTGGAGGACCAGCTGGGAACGTTCCAGTTGCCCTGGCCCTCCTCGGCCGCGCCGACGGCGATGATGTATGGGTCCATTGCCGGGTTGCCGAGCTGGTGCGCGCTGCGGCCGTCGTTGCCGCCGGCGGCGACGACGACGATGCCGGCACGCCACGCCCGCTCGACGGCGTGGGCGAGTGGGTCGACGGTGTAGGACTGGGTGGCGTTGGTCGAGTACGCCAGGTTGATGACCCGGATGTTCATCCCGTTGGCGTTGCGGTGGTCGACCACCCAGTCGACGGCGGCGATGGCCTGGGACACGTCGACCGAGCCGTCGCCGGCGCCGATCTTCACGTCGATCAGGCGGGCGCCCGGTGCCATGCCCGAGCCCGACAGGCCGCCGCGGGCGCCGATGATCGACGCCATGTTGGTGCCGTGGCCGTGCAGGTCCTGGTGACGGAGGTTCTCGTGTTGGGCGTCGAAGGACAGATCCGGCCCGTCGATGACCTTGCCCGGCGCATCGAGGCCCGGGACGTTGGTGATCCCGGTGTCGATCACCGCGACATCGATGCCATCACCGTCGAGGCCCCAGCGCACCTTGGCTGCGTCGATCCCGAGGCGATCGCGGATCATGCCGAGCGTGAGGCTGTTGGTCAGCTGGCTGCAGTCCTGCACACCCGAGGGATCCGAGGCAACCGTCGTCGTGGTGTTCTTCGGCGGCTTCCCCGCATTGACCGGGGACGTGACCGGCCCGGCAACCGTCGACAAGGCCAAGGAGACGACCGCCGTGCCGAGCACGGCCCGGCTGCGGGTCCAGAGGGACCGCGAGCGCTCGGCCCGGTGCTTCGGCTCGTCTCGATCCACATACCAGCGGTCGTTGGGTCCTGGTCGAAGCGGTCGCATACCCGTCGCACGTCCTTGTCAGCGGTGACGTCGACGCCGGGTTCGCCACTGGCTCCCCGCAGACCAGGCGACCAGATTGCGGCCTGCGGATCGTTGCCTCATCGACTTCTCTTGATATCTGAGTGACAGAACACCAGAAGTGAGCGGCTGAACACCCTCCGTGCTCAAGGTGTCATCAAACCGTCACAGAGAATCCGTAAACCTGGGCTCGTCGGAGCAGAACCGGAAGTCGCTGGGGATCCCGCCCGGTCAGGCGGAGCGCTTGGCGTCGAGCCGGGCGGTGCCCAGCAGGCCGTGCCAGCAGAAGTCGATGACCTCGTCGGCCACCTCGGCCGGCGGTCGGCTCCGTCCCAGCATCTGGGTGCGCGCCAGCACCGAGCTGACTCCCAGGACGGCCTGGGAGATGATCACCGGGTTGCCGTCGGGGATGGCGCCCGAGTCCATGGCCTCCTGCACCAGCTTCTGGGTGTCGGAGAGCGCGACCTTCTCGCCCTTGCGGATCCCCGGAGCGAACGACGCCTCGGTGCGGGCGAACTCGATCAGCACGTACAGGTCCCCGTGTGCGGCCCACCACTCCATCGACGAGCGGATGCCCAGCGCCAGGCGCTGGACGGGGTCGGTCTCGTCGCCCATGGCCTCCCACTGGGCGCGTCGCAGATCGCGCTCGCCCTCGCGAAGGATCTCCATGAAGAGCTCCTCCTTCGAGTCGAAGTACCAGTAGAAGACGCCCTTTCCGACGCCGAGGCCGTCGACGAGCTCGGCGACCGAGGTCGGGTGGTACCCGTTCGTGGCGAACCGCTCAGTGGCGAACGCCAAGAGCTCGTTGCGCCGCTGCTCGCCTCGGGGTGTCAGCTTCCGACCCATGGCGGCACGGTACCGGATCTCTTGACCGTTCGGTCAAGAACCCGGTATTCCGTCGCTGCTCACGGTCCCGTCTCTGCGGCGAAACGGTCCGTTCATCGACCGCTCGTACCGTGCCACGGCATGCAGACCTTCATCATCCGGGTGTGGCTCCCTGATCGCCCTGGTGCGCTCGGCCAGGTCGCCAGCCGGATCGGTGCGGTGCGTGGCGAGATCGTCGGGATCGACATCCTCGAGCGGGGCGGCGGTCGCGCCATCGACGAACTGGCGGTCGACGTCCCGGACGCGTCGCTCCTCGATCTGCTGGTGAGCGAGATCCGTGCCGTCGACGGCGTCGCGGTGGAGGAGGTCCGTCCGGTCGACGGCCTCACGCACGATCCTCGGGCCGATGCGCTCGAGACCGCGGCCATCATCGTCGGTGCTCGTGACCGCACCGCATTGCTCGAGAGCGTGGTGACGCACGGCCGACGAGTCCTCGGCGGTGCGTGGGCGGCGGTCATCCACCTCGAGGAGAGCGCGGTGCTCGCCGTCGACGGTGAGGTGCCGCCTGCGGCGTGGCTCGTGGCCTTCGTCGAGGGAAGCCGGTCCTCCGCATCGACCCTGCGAGGAGCGACCGGCCCGGACGACGTCGTGTGGGCCCCGCTCCCGGCCGCTGGGCTCGCGCTGGTGGTCGGGCGCAACGGATCGGGATTTCGGGCTCGCGAGCGCCGTCAGGTGTCGGCGTTGGCCCGCATCGCCGACACTCGCCTGCTCGACTTCGTGCGGCGGGCGCATCCCAGCACCCGCTGACGCGTCACTCGGTGGCCCAGCCCCGCGACCGTTCGACCGCGCGCAACCAGGTGGCGTGGGCGGCGTCGGCCTCGGTCGGGTCGGCGGCAGGAGCGACCTCGACGTCGAGCTTCCAGTTGGCGGTGACGTCGGCGGGGGAGTCCCAGACGCCCTCGGCCAATCCGGCGAGGTAGGCGGCACCGAGCGCAGTGGTCTCCTGGACCTCGGGCCGGGACACGGGGGCTTGGATCTGATCGGCCTGCAGCTGCAGGAGCAGCGACATGACCGACGCTCCGCCGTCGACGCGCATGGCCCGGATCGGATGTCCGGAGGCGGCGGACATCGCATCGACGACGTCGCGGGTCTGGAAGACCATCGACTCGACCGTGGCGCGGGCCAGGTGGGCTCGGGTGGTCCCACGCGTGATGCCGACGATGGCACCGCGGGCATAGGGGTCCCACCACGGCGAGCCCAGGCCGGTGAAGGCCGGCACCAGCACGACGCCGCCCGTGTCGGGAACCGATTCGGCGAGCGGCCCGACCTCGGCCGCCTCGTCGATGATCTCGAGTCCGTCGCGGAGCCACTGGATCGCGGAGCCGGTGGAGAAGATGGCGCCCTCGAACGCGTAGGAGGTGGAGGACGGGTCGACCGAACCCAGGCTCCACGCCACCGTGGTCAGCAGCCCCTCGACCGGGTCGGGGCATTCCTGGCCGATGTTCATGAGGACGAACGAGCCCGTGCCGTAGGTGTTCTTCGTCAGTCCCGGCTCGAAGCACGCCTGTCCGAACAGCGCGGCCTGCTGATCGCCGGCCACACCAGAGATCGGGATGCCGGCGGGGACGCCGACGCCGACGGCCGTGGTGCCGAAGCGGCCGGAGGACGGGCGGATCTCGGGGAGGGCGTGGCGAGGGACGCCGAACAGGTCGCACAGCACCTCGGACCAGTCGAGGGTGCGGATGTCGAAGAGCATGGTGCGCGACGCGTTGCTGGGCTCGGTGGCGTGGACCTCACCGCCGGTGAGCTGCCACAGCAGCCAGGTGTCGATGGTGCCGATCACCAGGTCGTCGTCGATCTCGACGCCACCCCCGCCCAGGGCGGTGGGGCGGAGCAGCCACTCGACCTTCGAGCCCGAGAAGTACGGATCGAGCACGAGACCCGTGGTCTCGCGCACCAGCGGGAGGTGCCCCGCCTCGGCGAGCTCGTCGCAACGGGCGGCGGTGCGGCGGTCCTGCCAGACGATGGCCCGATGGCGGGGCTGGCCGGTGCGACAGTCCCACGCCACGATCGTCTCGCGCTGGTCGGTGATGCCGATGGCGGCGATCGGTTGGTCGAGGTCGCGCGTCAGCTCGGTGAGGGTGACGCGCACGGCCTCCCAGATCTCGGTGGCGTCGTGCTCGACCCAGCCGGGGCGGGGGAAGTGCTGGGTGAACTCGCGGTAGCGCATCCCGACGGGGCGCCCGCTCTCGTCGAGGGCGAAGGAACGGACCCCGGTGGTACCTGCATCGATCGCGACGACGACTGCCATGGCGGCGAAGCTACCCAAGGGCAGTGGGTAGGTTGCGACCATGCGAGTCGGGATCCTCACCGGTGGCGGCGACTGCCCCGGCCTCAACGCCGTCATCCGAGCCGTCGTCCGCAAGGGCATCCGGGTGCACGGCGACGAGCTCATCGGCTTCCTCGACGGGTGGCAGGGCGTGGTCGACCAGCGCTTCGTCGCCCTCGACGTCGAGTCACTCCGCGGCAAGCTCCCCATCGGTGGCACGATCCTCGGCACCAGCCGCTTCCAGCCGTTCATGATCGACGACGGCGTCGACCGCGTCCGCGCCTGCCTCGAGACCAACGGCATCGACGCCATCATCGCCATCGGTGGCGAGGGGACCCTCGGTTGCGCAAAGGACCTCGCCGTCCTCGGCTTCCCCGTCATCGGGGTGCCCAAGACCATCGACAACGACATCGCCGGCACCGAGATGACCTTCGGGTTCCAGACCGCGGTCCAGATCTGCACCGATGCCATCGATCGCCTCCACACCACCGCCGAGTCGCACGATCGGGTGATGGTCGTCGAGGTGATGGGTCGCCACGCCGGTCACATCGCCGTGTGGGCCGGCATCGCCGGCGGCGCCACCGTCACGCTGATCCCCGAGGAGCCCTTCGACATCGATGCGGTGTGCGAGGCCCTGCTGCACCGCCACGAGGCCGGCCGGTTCGCCTCGATCGTGGTCGTCGCCGAGGGAGCGATCCCCAAGGAGGGCACGATGGTCATCCCCGAGCCCGAGGTCGACGAGTACGGCCACCAGCGGCTCGGGGGCATCGGCACCACCATCGGCGGCGAGATCGAGCGGCGCACCGGCTACGAGACGCGCGTGACCATCCTCGGCCACGTCCAGCGCGGCGGTACCCCGCTGGCCTACGACCGGGTCCTCGCCACCCGCTACGGCGTCGCCGCCATCGACGCCGTCCACGACGGCGCCTACGGCGACATGGTGTGCCTCGAGAGCGGCAAG
The DNA here is from genome assembly GCA_041618235.1 of Acidimicrobiales bacterium. Lineage (GTDB taxonomy): Bacteria > Actinomycetota > Acidimicrobiia > Acidimicrobiales > Salinilacustritrichaceae > Salinilacustrithrix. The sequence goes on along the minus strand of JBFJNI010000073.1, from coordinate 6,255 downwards.
ATCAGCCGCATCTCGCTCGAGGAGGCCAAGACCCGAGGCCTCAAGACGGTCGACCCCCAGCTCTACGACGTCGCCCGGGTCTTCTGGGCCGTGTGAATCCTCCGGTCGCGGTGCGACCTCCGGGTTCCCGGAGTTGCTCGGCGGGGCCTCGCAAACTCCCCTCCATCCGCCGGGCTGGCGCCTCCCACCGGAGCCTTCGCACGGCTCGTCTCGGCCTGTGTGAGAATCGGGCATGGCTGAATCACGGCATGTCCTGGTCACCGGCGCGAACTCGGGCATCGGGCTCGCCACCGTCATCGAGCTCGCCGAACGGGGGTTCCGGGTCACCGGCACCGTCCGCTCGAAGGCCAAGGCGAAGGTCGTCGACGAGGCCGCCGGCGAGGCCGACGTCGAGGTCGAGACCGCCATCCTCGACGTCACCGACGCCGCCGGGTGCGAGGAGGTCATGGCCGGCCTCGGCCCGCTCTACGGCCTGGTCAACAACGCCGGCTACGGCCTCACGGGTGCCATCGAAGACGTCGACGACGACGAGGCCCGACAGGTGCTCGAGACCATGGTGCTCGCACCGATGCGCCTCGCCCGTCTCGCGCTTCCCGGCATGCGGGCCGCCGGCGGCGGCCGCATCATCAACATCTCGTCGATCTACGGGCGGACCTCGACCCCGATGACCGGTTGGTACCAGGGCTCGAAGCACGCGCTCGAGGGTCTGTCCGATGCACTCCGCATGGAGGTCGCCAAGGACGGGGTGCAGGTCGTGCTCATCGAGCCGGGCGGGTTCAAGACCAACATCTGGGAGGACCTCGAACGCGATCTCGCCAAGCGCGACGGCTCGCGCTACGCCGCGGCCTACGAGCGCGTCGGCGGCCTCACCAAGATGATGGCGGGCCTGATGGGCGAGCCCGAGTCGTGTGCCAAGGTCATCGGTCGAGCCCTGACGTCACCGCTGCCCCGACCGCGCTACCTGGTCGGCAACGACGCCAAGCTCATCGCAGCCGCATCGAACATGACGCCGACCGTCGTGATGGACCGTGTCATGCGCCTCGCCCAAGGCCTCTAGGGCGGCGAGAAGCCGATCGCAGCGAGGGAGGAAGCCCCGATCAGGAGAGACTCTGGTAGTCGTTGCGGTTGACCGGTCCGTCGGCGATCTGGCCGTTGCCCACGATGGCGTCGACCGGGGCGCCGTTGTTGCGGAACGACACATCGCGCACGTCGACGTCCTCGGTGGCGGTCCACACGATCTGGGCCAGGGCGTTGCGCAGGTCGTTGCCCTGGATGCCGTCGTTGCCGAACAGCCCGCGCACGTCGACGATGAGGCGCCCGCTGTCGGCCGAGGCGAAGCTCGTCCCGAGGAGGACCGCGCTCTCGGGGATGGCGGAGGTGAGTCCGGCCTCGTCGGGCCGCTCGGCACCGTCGGGTCGAACCGAGAACAGGTTGCCGAGCACCTCCTGCACGTCGGCGGCGACGTCGACCTCGCGGGTGACCGGTGTCAGCGCGACGGAGCCGTCGGTGCTCCGGAGGAAGTACACGACGGTCTGCTTGGTGACCGCCTGCGGCGTGGACGTGCTGGTCGTGGTGGTGGTGGGCTCGAGGAGTCCGAACGGATCGCCGATGGCGACCGGCTCCTCGTTGGTCGACACCGTGCACGCGGCGGTCAAGGACCCGGTGAAGACGAGCACCGCGAAGCTGCGCAGGAGTCGTCTCATGCCAGCTCCTCGAACTCGTCGTCGTGTTCGAGCTCGACCCGGGGCAACGACACGACGAAGCGAGCACCGCCACTGGGTGCGTCCTCGACCGAGACCTCGCCTCCGTGCAGTCGGACGTGCTCGGCGACCAGCGCCAAGCCGAGGCCCACGCCGGTGCCGGTGCCTCGCCGATGGGCCGCGCCGGCCCGGTTGAACCGCTCGAAGATCCGGTCGCGGTCCTCCTCGGGCACCCCTTCGCCATCGTCGTCGACGTTGATGCGCACGGTGTGGGCGTCGCCGTCGAGGTACACCTGGGTCGGGCCGTCTCCGTACTTCGATGCGTTGGTCAGCAGGTTGGCGATGACGCGGGCGATGCGTCGCTTGTCGAGCGCCGTGATGACGTCGTCGAAGTCCTCGGTGAGGTCGAGATCGGGGTCCATGACGACCGGTACCCGGTGGTACCCGGCGTCGCGCACCGCATACCCGACGAACTGCGACAACAGGACCTCCTCGAGCTGGAGGTGCATCACCCCGGCATCGAACCGCGAGATCTCGAGCAGGTCCTCGACGAGCTCGCGGAACCGGTCGAGGTCCTCGGCCAGGAGATCGAGCGCGGACTGGGCCCGCTCGGAGAGCGCCTCGCGGTTGTTCTGGAGGACCTCGATGGACGCCTGCAGCGTCATCAGGGGCGACCGCAGCTCGTGGCTCACGTCGGAGGCGAACTGCGCGTCCTTCTCGATGCGGGCCTCGAGTGAGTCGGCCATGCCGTTGAACGACGTGATGATGGGCTCGAGGTCGGGGTCGACGAGCGTGCGGATGCGGGTGTCGAGCTCGCCGCCGGCCAGCGACCGCGCGGCGATGCCGACCTCGCCGAGGGGGCGCAGGATGCGGCGGCTCGAGTACCAGCCGAACGCGGCGCCGGCGAGGACCGTGGCGATCGATGCGCCGAAGAGCGTGAACGAGATCGACGACAGGGTGTCGTCGAGCGAGACCAGCGAGACGATCTCGAAGTACGCGCCGTTGAGGTCGGCGATGGGGGTGCCGATGGCCAGGCTCTTGTCGCCGTTGGGGTCGACGTAGCGCATCTTGGCCGGCTCGCCGGAGAGGACCTCGCGCCGTAGCGCCAAGGGGAGGGCGTCCTTGCCGAACTCGGGGTCGGGGGCCGTCCAGCGCTCCTGCAGGTCGGGTGAGCCGGTGACGGTCACGGCCCGTTCGTACAGGATCGGTCGACTGCCCTCGGGTGTCTGGAGCGACTGGAGCACCTGGAGGGTGTTCGATTCGGGTCGGACGCCCGAGCGCACGATCTGTGCGTTGATGAGGGCTTGGCGGGTGGCGTTCGCCTCGCGCTGGTTGACCAGGTTGGTGCGGGTCACCCCGAGGACGATGCCCGACAGCACCATGGCGAGGAACAGCGCACCGACGGAGAACGCGAGGATCACCCGCGCTCGGAGGCCGAGACGGGGAGTGAACCGGCGCCAGCGGGGGACGCGCTCGACCGTGGGGACCGCTGGTGCCGCGACGGCCATGGCCTAGGCCTGCAGCTTGTACCCCAGGCCGCGGACGGTGACCACGTGGCGGGGGTTGGCGGGGTCCGCCTCGATCTTCGTGCGGAGCCGCCGGATGTGCACGTCGACGAGTCGGCCGTCGCCGAAGTAGCCGTAGCCCCAGACCCGCTCGAGCAGGACCTCGCGAGAAAAGACCCGCCCCGGGGACGACGCCAGCTCGGTGAGGAGCCGGAACTCGGTCTTGGTGAGGTGGACCTCTTCCTCGTTGCGGTTGACCACCCCTTCGTCGGGGATGATCTCGAGGTCGCCGAAGCGCAGGTGCGCGTGCGCCGGATCGCCCGTGCGGGTGCGCCGCAGCAGGGCCCGGATGCGCGCCGACAGCTCCTTGGGGGCGAACGGCTTGGTGAGGTAGTCGTCGGCCCCGGCCTCGAGCCCGGCCACGACATCGTGCGTGTCGGCGCGTGCCGTGACCATGACGATGGGCACGTCGGAGATGCGTCGGATCGACCGACACACCTCGAAGCCGTCGATGCCCGGGAGCATGATGTCGATGAGGACCACGTCGGTCGGTTCGCGCTGGAAGGTCTCGAGGGCGACCTCGCCGGTGTCGGCTTCCGCGACCGTCCAGCCCTCGTCTTCGAGGGCCAATTTCACCGCGGTCCGGATCCGCTCGTCATCCTCGACCGTGAGGATTCGTGTAGCCACGGCTCCATCGTGCCTCACGGAGCACCGTACGCGCGTCCATCCCCCGCGATCTTGTGCCGTTTCGGTGGCTCAGCGGCACAGCCCGACGTCGCGGAGGAGGGCAAGGAAGTCGTGCCAGCGCTCGGGGTGGGCGGCCACCGTGAGCTCGCCAGGGAGGTCGGCGGGCTCGAGCACTTCGACCCGGATGCCGGCTTCGCGGGCGATGATCGTGCCCGCCGATCGATCCCACAGGGCGAGGCCGCTCTCGACGTAGGCGTCGAGCCGGCCCGCGGCCACCGAGCACAGATCAGCGGCGGCCGCACCGATGCGTCGGATGTCGCGCACCCGTGGAACCAGGTCGACGAGGAGCTGGGCCTGGCGGACGCGGGTGGTGGGCTCGTAGGAGAAGCCAGTACCGACCAGCGCCGTGGCCAGGGGCACCGGCGCGCCGACGCGCATCGGCCGACCGTTGCGCGTCGCGCCGTGGCCTCCGGCCGCAGCGAACAGGTCGCCGTGCGCCGGGACGGCGACGGCGCCGGCGACGGGGACGCCATCGACCTCGGCACCGACGGAGACGTTCCACCCGGGAAGTCGGTAGAGGTAGTTCGTGGTGCCGTCGAGCGGGTCGATGACCCAGCGGACTCCGCTGGTGCCCGGGTGGTCGGCGCCCTCCTCGCCGACGATGGCGTCGTCGGGTCGGGCGGTGCGCAGGCGGTCGACGAGCAGGCGCTCGCTGGCCCGGTCCATCTCGGTGACCATGTCGGTGGCCGACGACTTCGTGCTGACCTCGCGTTCGCCGTCGACGGCCTCGAGGAGCATCTGGCCGGCCTCGGAGGCGACCTGCACCGCGAGATCGCGGAGCGCGAGGAGGTCGGTCATCGTTCGGGCTGGTCGCGGCGCTGCTCGAGCTGACGCCACTCGCCCATGGCTCTCAGGGCGAGGACCGCCACGATGCCGACGCCGACCGAGAACGCCGCCGCGCCGATGAGTCCACCGATGCCGGCGGGCACCGTGCAGTCGCCCTCGCACTGCAGGTCGATGATGGCGTACCCGATGAGCCCGCCACAGAGACCGGCGACCAGGATGGCCGAGAAGGCCAGCACCCTGGCGCCGGTGGACGGAAGGGCGGAGGGTGAGTAGTCGGACTCGGGGACGTCAGCCACCGCGCCAGGCTAGGTGCGGAGTGGGTCGACCCGGCAGCCGCCTCGTAGGTTGGCCGGACGTGACCGACGACCGATGGGGCGAACGGATCTTCGAACGGGACGAGTGGGCGGCGCTCCGGGCCCACGAGTCGGTCCCGATCCACGAGGAGGACCTCGACGAGCTCGCCGGCATCAACGAGCACCTGTCGATGGACGAGGTCGAGCAGGTGTACCTGCCCCTCGCTCGACTCCTCCACCTGCGAGCCGGGGTCACTCGTTCGCTGCACGACGCGACCGGAGCGTTCCTCGGTCGCTTCCGACCCCACGTCCCGTTCGTGATCGGCGTCGCTGGTTCGGTCGCCGTGGGCAAGTCGACCACCTCCCGCGTGCTCCAGACGCTGCTGGCGCGGGCCCCCGAGCGGCGACGGGTCGAGCTCGTCACCACCGACGGCTTCCTGCTCTCGAACGACGAGCTGTCACGCCGTGGACTGCTCCAGCGCAAGGGCTTCCCCGAGAGCTACGACACCCCGGCACTCGTCCGCTTCCTCGCCGACCTCAAGGCCGGTCGTCCGGCGCTCGAGGTGCCCGTCTACAGCCACGTCGTCTACGACGTGGTCCCGGGGGAGCGTCACGTGGTCGACCAGCCCGACGTCGTCATCATCGAGGGTCTCAACGTCCTCCAGGTCCCGCCCACCAGTGGCGCGGGCCATCCATCGGTCTTCGTGTCGGACTTCTTCGACTTCTCCGTCTACGTCGATGCCGACGAGGCCGACGTGGAGGAGTGGTACCTCCAGCGGTTCCTCACCCTCGTCGAAGGGGCCCGCGAGGACGACGGTGCCTTCTTCCACCGGTTCGCGTCGTTCAGCGACGAAGAGTCCGAGTCGCTGGCCCGGGAGATCTGGGCGGCGGTCAACCTCCCGAACCTGCATCAGAACGTGCTGCCCACCCGCGACCGCGCCGACCTCGTCCTGGAGAAGGGCTCGGACCACGACGTGCGACGGGTCCGCCTCCGGCTGCGCTGACCGAGCCCGCTCAGACGGCGCCACGATGCAAGACTGGCAGTGTGCGTGCGTGGACGGTTGCCGGAGGTCTGATCGAGCTCGACGATCGCTTGCTGCTCGTGCAGAACCAGCGCCGCGACGGTTCGCTCGACTGGACCACGCCGGGTGGCGTCGTCGACCCGGGCGAGGGGCTCATCGAGGGCCTCACCCGTGAGGTCGAGGAGGAGACCGGACTGGCCGT
>JBFJNI010000072.1:0-19139 GCA_041618235.1 Acidimicrobiales bacterium | reverse complement strand
GGCCCCACCTCGGTGGCCAACGGCTGTCTGCTGTGCAGCTTCCACCACCGGCTCATCCACCAACACCACTGGAAGCTCTACCGCGACCACGACGGCATCTGGACCGCACAAGACCCCCACGGGATCGAATGGAAAGGCAGACCCAGCCGCCCCGCGGCCGCCTGACGGCCCCGATGACCCGACCACCACCCCGGTCGGGTCATCCACGCGCTCGGAGACGGAGCAGACTGCAGGCCCGAACTCGCTGCTCGACGACCACGACGGGATCCATCGCCATCATGACGGTCACCCGCGTCACCGACGCCAACGATCCGGCTCTGACCGAGGTGCGCGACCTGACCGACGTCGCGGCCCGACGGAGCCTCGAGGCCGAGCACGGCTGCTTCGTCGCCGAAGGCATGCTGACGCTGGAGACCGTCATCGCCACCGGCCACCGCATCCGCACGGTGCTCGTCGACGACCGGAAACTCGACCGTGTCATGGCACTGCTGGGTGGGAACGCCGACGCGATCGACGTCCGCCTCGCCAGCCGAGCGCTCATGGCCGACATCGCCGGCTTCCCGCTCCATCGGGGCGTCATCGCATCGGTCGATCGGCCCGCGCCCCCGTCCATGACCGAGCTCCTGGACGCTGGTCCGGACCGCGTCCTGCTGGTCGAAGGCGTCAACGACCACGAGAACATCGGATCGATCTTCCGGGCCGCGGCAGCGTTCGGTGTCGGTGCCGTCCTCCTCGACGAGCGCTGCGCCGATCCGCTCTACCGCAGATCGGTCCGAGTATCGCTCGGCAACGTCCTCCGGGTGCCGTGGACCCGGGTGCATGACGTCGTCACCGCGGCCGAGGCATGTCGGGACCATGCGTTCACGGTCGCCGCGCTCGCACCCGACGGTGCGACGAGCATCCATGACCTCGAGATCGGTGACCGCGTGGCGTTCCTGATCGGGGCAGAAGGCCCCGGTCTCACCGACGAGGCGATCACCTGTGCCGACGAAGGCGTTGCGATCCCCATCGATCCCGCGGTCGACTCGCTCAACGTCGCCACCGCTGCGGCCATCGCCCTGTCGATCAGCCGTCGCTGAGGTCGGACATCGCCCGCAGCAGCGGACGGGATCTGACCGGACTCAGCGCCGGCAGCGATGCCCGAGCGCGCCCATCTCGGCCGCGCACATCGCGCAGCACGGGAGCTCGGCGGCCTCGGGACGAGGCCCCGCCAGGGTCATCCCACACAGGGTGCGGATGGCTCCCGGCGGCAGGAACTCGTCGTGTGAGGTCCGTGCGTGGTGGTGCACGCGTTGCGTCGGGTCGTCGGTGTCCGGGGTGTCGAGCGACGTGTCGTCGGTCGAAGGGGTCGTACTCGGCTCCACGGCTGCAGTGTGGCATCGGTCGGCGTCGACACCCACCTCACTCGTCGTCGGCGGCGGGGAGATGCTCCTCGGCCTCGTGTTCCTTGTCCTGCTGCTCGAGGTACGCCTCGGTGAACTCGATCTGCGACCGCACCCAGTCGAGCTCGCCCTCGGCATCGCGCTTGCGCTCGTCCAGGCGGGTGAGCGTGCCCTTCCGGCCGTAGAGCAGCACGAGATCGCCGGGGTGGAGGCGTGCGTCGTCCTTTGGGGCGCCCACCCACCGACCGTCGGAGCGCTCGATGCCCAGGATCAACACCCCTTCGTCGGGCAGACGGAGCTCCGTGATCGGGACGTCGCAGATCCAGTCGCCGGGTTCGACCACGATCTCGCCGACCACCCAGTTCTCGTTCAGGCGGAGCAGGCCCGCGTAGTCGCGCACATCGAGGTCGGTGAAGCGGCGCAGCGATCGCTCGATGACGCGCGACAACGCGCGGTCGGCGATGGCGGACGCCGCCAACCGCCACAGCACGAACATCCCGATCATCAGGATGCCGAGTCGCTGCAGCGTCTCTCCCCCGCTGGCCTGGGTGAAGGACAGCAGGAACGCTGCGACGGTCGAGACGATGCCGGCGTTGCCGAGCAGGATCAGCGACATGATGATCCGCCGGCGCACCGGGTGGTTCACCACGGCCTCGGACTCGCGGGTGGTGAAGCCCGCGCCGCTGAAGGCCGAGCGGGCCTGGAAGCGGGCGGACTCGCGCGACATCCCCGTGAGCGTGAGCATCACCGTGGCGACGCGCGTGACGATGAGCGATGCCAGCACGATCACGAACAGCGAGATGATGGCGATCATCGGGCTGCTCCCCGCCGGCCGACGTTCAGAAGGTCAGCGCCTTGTCGAGGATGGCGGCCTGCTCCTGGTGGTGGATCTTGTTGGAGCCGGTGGCCGGCGAGCCGGACTCGAACCGCGAGACCCGACGGATCTTGTGGCTGTCGCCGAACTGGTCGTAGAGGCGACCCTTGACGAAGTTCCAGGGACCCATGTTCTCGGGCTCCTCCTGCAGCCAGACCAGCTCGTTGGCGTTGGGGTAGCGGGCCGCCTGCTCGGCGAGCTGAGCCGTGGGCCACGGGTAGAGCTGCTCGACCCGCACGATGGCGACCTGGGCGCCGCGCTCGTCGCGTGCGGCGATGGCGTCCTGGGCGACCTTGCCACTGGCGAGGACGATGCGGTTGACGCCGGCGGCGTCGAGCTCGGCCGGGTCGGCCAGGACCTCCTCGAACGAGCCCTGGGTGAGCGACTCGATCGAGGACCGCGCCGGCTTCGCCCGGAGCAGCGACTTGGGCGTGAAGACCACGAGCGGACGTCGGATGTCGCGGTGCATCTGACGCCGGAGCAGGTGGAACATCTGACCGGAGGTCGTGCAGTTGGCGACCTGGATGTTGTCCTCGGCGCACAACAGCAGGAAGCGCTCCATGCGGGCGGACGAGTGCTCGGGCCCCTGACCCTCGTAGCCGTGCGGCAGGAGCATGACCAGGCCGGAGTCCTGGTTCCACTTGTCGCCGGCGGCGACGATGAACTGGTCGATGATGATCTGCGCGCCGTTGACGAAGTCGCCGAACTGGGCCTCCCAGGCCACCAGCGCCGCCTTGTTCTCGACCGAGTAGCCGTACTCGAAGCCGAGCGCGGCGTACTCCGACAGCAGGGAGTCATAGATCCAGAACTTGCCCTGCTCATCGGCCACGTGGGCCAGCGGCGTGTACTCGCGACCGTTCAGGTGGTCGTGGAAGACGGCATGACGGTGCGCGAACGTGCCTCGACGTGAGTCCTGGCCGGCGATGCGGATGTCGATGCCCTCGGTGAGCAGCGACCCGAACGCGAGCGACTCGGCCAGGCCCCAGTCGACCTCGCCCTCCTCCCACATCTTGCGGCGGGCCACGAACTGCTTCTCGAGCTTGGGGTGGATGTTGAAGTCCTCGGGCCACGAGTCGAGCGCGGCGTACACCCGGTCGAGCGTGGCGCGTTCGACGCCGGTCTCGACGTGCGGCAGCACGCCCGGGGGCGACGGCGGCTCGGCGGCGACGTACTCGGTCTCGGGCGCCGACGAGCGGGTCTCGTCGAGCGACTCCTGCAAGCGCTGCTGGAAGTCGTCGAGTGCCTGCTCGGCCTCCTCGAGTGTGAGGTGGCCTCGCTTGACCAGCGACTCGGTGTAGAGCTTGCGGACCGACCGGTGCTGGTCGATCTTGGCGTACATCAGCGGCTGGGTGTAGCTGGGGTCGTCGCCCTCGTTGTGACCGTGGCGCCGGTAGCAGACCATGTCGATCACGACGTCCTTGTTGAACTTCTCCCGGAACTCGAACGCAAGCCGGGCGGCCCGGACGCAGGCCTCGGGATCGTCGCCGTTCACGTGGAACACCGGCGCCTGGATCATCTTCGCCACATCGGTCGTGTAGAACCCCGAGCGACTCGCGTCGGGGGTGGTGGTGTAGCCGATCTGGTTGTTGATGATCACGTGGATGCTGCCGCCGACCCGATAGCCCCGGATGTCGGACATCTGCAGGGTCTCGGCCACGACGCCCTGCCCGGCGAAGGCCGCATCGCCGTGGATGAGGATGGGCAGCACCGAGAATGCGTCGGGCTGGTCGATCTGGTCCTCGATGGCGCGAGCCATGCCGATGACCACCGGGTCGACGGCCTCGAGGTGGCTGGGGTTGGCGGCGAGCGCCACCGGGATGCGCTTGCCGTGACGTGACTCGAACACGCCTTCCTGGCCGAGGTGGTACTTCACGTCGCCCGACCCCTGGACCGAGTTCTCGGGCACGTGGCCCTCGAACTCACCGAAGAGCTTGTCGTGGTGCTTGCCGGCGATGTTCACGAGGACGTTGAGGCGGCCGCGGTGGGCCATGCCGAGGATCGACTTGTCCATGCCGCGGTCGGCGGCGTACTCGAGGACCGCGTCGAGGATCACGATGGCGGACTCGCCGCCCTCGAGACCGAAGCGCTTCTGCCCCACGTACTTGGTGGCGAGGAACTTCTCGAACGCCTCGGCCGCGTTGAGGCGACCGAGCACGTGTTGCTGCTCCTCGGTGCTCAGCTCGACCGAGATCCCCTCGACCTGCTCCTGGATCCAGGCCTTCTGGTCGGGTTCCTGGATGTGCATGTACTCGATGCCGATGGTGCGGCAGTACGCGTCGCGCAGGACCTTGAGGATGTTGCCGAGCGTGAGCCGGTCCGTGCCGGCCAGGCCACCCGTGAGGTACTCGCGGTCGAGGTCCCAGATGGTGAGGCCGTAGGTGAGCGGGTCGAGCTCGTGGTGCATGTGCGGCTCGCGCCAGCGCAGCGGGTCGAGGTCGGCGATGAGGTGGCCGCGGACGCGGTACATGTTGATCAGCCGCTGGACCGCCATCTGCTTCTCGAGTCGGTGCGCGGTCTGGTCGACGGGGCGCACATCGGTGCGCCACTTGACAGCCTCGTAGGGCACGCCGAGGGCGCGGAAGATGTCCTCGTAGAAGCCGTCCTCGCCGAGCAGGAGCTCGTGGACCCGCTTCAGGAACATGCCGGACTCGGCACCCTGGATGATGCGGTGGTCGTAGGTCGAGGTGATGGTGATGACCTTCGACAGACCGAGATCGGCCAGCGTGTCCGGGTCGGCGGCCTGGTACTCGGCCGGGTAGTCGATCGAGCCGACACCGACGATGAGACCCTGGCCCGGCATCAGCCTGGGCACCGACTGGACGGTGCCGATGGTGCCGGGGTTGGTGAGGCTGACCGTGATGCCGGAGAAGTCGTCGGGGCTGAGCTTGTTGTTGCGGACCTTGCGGATGAGCTCCTCGTAGCTGGCCCAGAACCCTCGGAAGTCGAGGGTGTCGGCTTCCTTGACCACCGGCACCATGAGGGTGCGTGAGCCGTCAGGCTTCTCGAGGTCGACCGCGATGCCGAGGCCGATGTGCTCGTTCTTGACGCGGCGAGGCTTGCCGTCGACCCCCTCGACGTAGCTGTCGTTCATCACCGGCATCGTGTCGGCGACCGCTCGGACCACGGCATAGCCGATCAGGTGGGTGAAGCTGACCTTGCCGCCCCGCGTGCGACCCAGGTAGCCGTTGATGACGCGTCGGTTGACCTCGAGCAGCTTCGCCGGCACCTGCCGGAAGCTGGTGGCGGTGGGGACCTCGAGGCTCTTCTCCATGTTCGCGACGATGCGGGCGCCGACGCCGCGGATCGGCTCACCGACCTCCTCGGCGGCGGGAGCAGCCTCCGCGGCTTCCGGCTTCTTCTCGACCACGGGCGCGGGCGCTGGAGCGGGCGCGGTGGCCACCGCAGCGCTGGCGACCACCGGTTCGGCGTCGATGTCACGCCGGTAGTCGGCGAAGAAGTCCTGCCAGGCGTCGCTCACCGAGGAGGGGTCGGCGAGGTACTGCTCGTACATCTCGTCGACCATCCAGGAGTTGGGTCCGACGAGGTCCGGGGTCGCGTTGTCAGCCACGTTGCCGGATCGTACAGGTGACACCGCCCGACGAATGGCAGCGATGGGGGTAAACCACCAGCTCCACCTGCCGATCAGTTAGACCATGACCATGGCGAACACCGAAGCAATCGGTGCGCCGGCTGAGCGACTCCGCTCGCTCACCGACACCGACGTCACCATCACCACCCACGAAGGCCACTTCACGGGTTCGGTGCTGAGCTGCACCCGCTTGTCGGTCTGGCTCGTGTGTGGCGACGACGACGTCGTCGTCGCGCTCGACGACATCGTCGATGTGGTCGAACACCACCGCGCCGTCGCCTGACCGGCGCCCGGCCGGGGCACCCGTCACTTGCGCGTGAAGCGAACCGCTGCGCCGTCGGCGACCACCGCGCCGTCGACCACGAGCCGGCTGTGGAGGTCGTACTCCCCCGTCGGGAGGTTGGACGTGTTGCTCGTGAACGACCACGTGGAGAAGTCGCCTTCGGGGCTCGTGTCGACCGCCGGCGCCCACATGGCAGTCGCCGGATCGGCACCGGCCGCCACATAGGTCAGCTCGACACCGGTGAACGGCGGCGGCTCCTCGACGTCGTCGACCACCACGATCTCGATCGTCGACGGCGTCGAGACCGACTCGCCCTGGCGGGCGATCGCGGAGATCACGTGGCTCCCGGGCTCGAGGGCGCTGACATCGATGCCAGCCGCCCAGGTCCCGTCGGTGCCGAGCGACGCCAGCGTCGCCTCGCCACCATCGACGCTGACCTCGACCCGACCGTTCGCCGCGGCGCCGGCGAGCGGCAGATCGACGTAGGACGGCGGATCGTCGTGCTCGAGGCCGAACAGCCCGGTGGAGGTCTCGATGACGACATCGAAGGTCAAGACGTCCAACGGCACGCCGACGTACTCGGTCGGGACGTCGAACGAGAATGCGAACGGTGTCGCGCCGAGTTCCCCCCGGACGTCGACGACCGCGGCCGACACCGTCTGGGAGCCGATGGCCGCCGGGAAGCCCGTGGCGTCCGCGGTCAGCAGCTCGATGGTGAGCGTGTGCGCCGGCGAGATGCCGGTGCCGGTGACGAACACCTCGCCGGAGACGGTCCCGTCACCCAACGTCACGGGCAGGCCGGAGTCCAGCGGGTAGGTCTCGCGGAACTCGACGATCCCCGTGGGCGCCAGCCCCTGGAAGACCAGCGAGCAGCCGTTCGAGTCGCCGTCGCCGTCCTGGGTGGACAGACGCTGGTTGTCGGCCTCTCCGCCGCAATCGTCGCGACGGGTGTAGTGGCGGGTGACCGCCGCCTCACCGGCGGCGAGCCCGTACGTGCCGGTGACGTCGAGCATCGGCGTCGCCGTCGGGTCGACGACCGTGCCGTTCTCCGGGGCCGTGATCACTGCGCTGAGCACACCCGTCTGACCGCCACCACCTCCATCGGTGGCGACGTCGATGGTGAACCCGCTGGCGTGATCCTCCTCGTACCCGAAGAACCACGTGGCCGACGAGTCGATGCGGACGCCGAGGCTCAAGGTCGAGCCCGGGAGGATGTCGTTGGCGGTCGTGAACTCGAAGGGCGCGGCGATCCAGGCGTCGGAGAGGACGTCGACGATGCCCCCGCTGACGGCGAGCTCACTCGTTCCCTGTCCGGCCGCGAGCCCATCGGCGGTCAGGGTCGCCGTGACCGTGACCGCCGCAGGCTCGAACGTCTGCAGGTAGATCGTTCCGCCGACGGTCGAGCCGGCCGGGATCGTCCGGTCGACGAGGTCGTCGGCCGTGAAGGTCTCGACGTCGACGCCGGCCAGGCTGGCCAGGCCGACGGCGCCGCAGCCGTCGGCGTCGCCCGTGCTGTTGACCTGATCCATGTAGGGCCGGTCAGCCTCGGAGCCGTCGCACGGCCCCTCGTAGTGGAGGAAGTACGTCTCGGCGGTCCCCGCCGCCGTCGCTGCCGCGGCCTCGAGCTGCTGCTCGGTCGGTGCCCCTGCGAGGAGCCGCCCCAAGGCGGCGACGGCGGAGTCCTGGTCGACGATGCCGGCCACCAGCACGGGGTCGATGGCCGGCGCCTGCTGCACCTCGCCGGCGTCCGTGTCGGTCCGGCCGCCGTTCCAGTCGCCCCAGAGCTCGTCGCGGATCGCTTCGTCGTAGGCGAAGAACTCGTCCTCGGCCGGGCGCTCCGCGAGCGCGGCGTCGCCTCGCAGCACCGCCATGGCGCGAGCGGTGGTGGCGGGTTCGGCGATGCCGTAGCCCTCGACGAGGTACTGCAGCGGGTTGTTCGGCGTGGTGGTCGGGAGGATCGAGAAGTTGGATCCCGTGTCGTGCTCGGCCGACTTCAGGACCACCTCCTGGAGCTCGGCCCGGCTCAGGATGCCGTCGGCGAGGTAAGCACTCGCCGGCACGGCACGGCCTCGGGCGACCACGCCGGCGTCCCAGCCGACGCTGTTGTCGCCGAGGAGCTCACGAACCTGCCGGAGCGTGTCGCCGAAGACACCCGAGGTGTAGGGGGTGGCTGCGGACGTCCCACTGTGGTTCCCCGTCCCCGTCACGGTGTTGATGTCCGCGGCCGGGATCGTGCCCGAACCCCACGAGGTGATGTCGACGGGCTTGCCGGTGCCGACGATGGGCTTGCGCGTGCTGCGCTGGGCGGCGCCGACGTTGATGGTCCAGTCGGGCCCGAGCGAGGTCGAGGTGTAGGTCTGCTGCGGGGTGATGAAGGCGTTCTCGTTGCCGTTCCCCGCGGCGTAGAGCTGCAGCTGGCCGCCCTCGGCCGACTCCTTCTTGGGCGAGGCGCCGAAGAAGACCGGCGCTCCTGCGTTGCCGAGCGAACCGAAGCTGTTCGACGTGATGTCGATCCAGGGATGGTCCCAGAGCAGCTCGTCGCCACCGAGACCCTCGACGAAGACCAGGAGGCACTGCGGGCAGAACCCGTAGATGTTGCCGACGGCCACCGAGGCCGATCGCGTGCCGTGGCTGTCCTCGTCGAGGATCGGGATCAGATCGGGATCGCTGTTGACCGCCGCAGTGTCGCCCGAGTCGATGGCGCCGATGACCTTGGTGCCCGGCACCCACATCATCGTGTTGAAGGGGATGTTGTCCCGCGTGAACAGGGCGGCGTCCTCCGGCGGGAAGTAGCGGTCGTCGAGCGTGATGGGCAATGACCGAGCGGCGGCCGGGTAGCCGTCGATGTACTCGCTGGGGTGACGGGTGAACCCGCTGGTCAGCTCGAGGACGCGATCGTCGGCATAGGTCGAGGCGCGGAAGTCACGGTGGTAGAGGTTGATGCCCGAGTCGGTGACGCCGACGACCACGAGCGGCGTCTGTCCGTCGTTCGATCCGACCTCGACCACACGGACTGCGGTGACCTCGCGGATCTCGTGCCCGGCGGCGTCGGTGGCCTTCACGGCGACGAGGTTGTTGCCGAGGCCGAACGCCGTGGTGGCGGCCGGCCCGAAGGCATCGTCGAACTCGCCGTCGAGATCGAGGTCCCAGGCCAGCTCGACCGGCTCGACGCCACCGGCGACCGAGGCGTACAGGTCTTGCGCTTCACCGAGCTCGAAACGGAACGGACCTGGTGTCGACACGACCGGCAGCGGGTTGGCGGGGCCACCGGCGACATCCGCGACCAGGTGGTAGGTGTCGGGCGTGTTGGCGAAGGCGGTCACCAGCGCCGACCAGTCGCCCGCGGCGGGATCGGCGATCGCGATCGACTCGGGCATCGCCGCCGTGGCACCGGAGGAGTTGCCGTCCTGCGCGTCCGAGGGATCGTCGACGTAGAGGTCGAAGTCGTTCAGCACGACGACGTCCTCGCCGTCACCGAGGACCTCCTCGTGGGTCTGCCAGGCGAGCCCCAACGTGAGCCGGTCCGTCCCGGCGGGAACCGTGAAGGGGAACGAGCCGTTCTGCCCGTCGAGGTTCGCGTCGCGATCGACGACATCGTCGGGAACACCAGGACCGACATCGACCTGCTCGTCGAGGACTCGGTACTCGAAGCGTTCGTAGAGCTCGAGCAGGACGGTGTCGGAACCGGTCCGGCCGTTGGCGTCGGTGACGTCGAGCGTCACCGTGAGCGGGCCAGCCGGAAGGCCTTCGGTCGTGAGGGTGGGCTCGATCGCGGTGGCGTCGTCGAATCGCGAATCGTCTCCGTCGATCGACCACGCGATCTCGTAGGGGTCGGTACCGCCGCTGACGAGTCCGGCGAGATCGGCGGAGGTGCCGGCCTCGACGAACTGCGAGTCGCCGGCGTCGGCGACGGGCGACGGGAGCTCCGGCTCCGGCAGTTCGGCGGTCCCGGTGGCCGTGAGCGAGTCCTTCACCTTGCCCTTGGCTTCGCCGTCCTTGATCGGCTTCCCGTTGACCTCGACGGTGGTCACCGACGGCGCATCCGCCTGTGCGCTCGGGAGCACGCCGACGAGCAGCGCGCCCGCCGCGATCGCGACCACTCCGACCCGTGCGAATCTTCCTCGAACCACGATCCGACCCTCCAGCATGTGCGGACGGCGCACGGAACACACCCGGCGCTCATTGGGGCGGTTCGTGGTCCGGGCGCCGCATTCCTCCGTGACCGGAAGGATTTCTCGGGTCATTGCCGAGGAGCGCCGGCGCACCACTAGCGTTGCCAGGTGGCTGAATTCATCTTCACGATGCAGAACCTGTCCCGGTACTACCCGCCGGACAAGGAAGTGCTCCGCAACATCAACCTGTCGTTCTTCCCGGGCGCCAAGATCGGCGTGATCGGGCACAACGGCTCGGGCAAGTCGTCGCTGCTCAAGATCATGGCCGGCCTCGACGACGAGTACGACGGCGAGGCCCGCCTCTCGCCGGGATACTCGGTGGGCTACCTGCCCCAGGAGCCGCACCTCGATCCGTCGAAGGACGTCCGCGGCAACGTCATGGACGGTGTCGGCAACACCGTCGCCCTGCAGGAGGAGTACGACGCCCTCCTCGCCAGCTACGCCGACCCCGACGCCGACTACGAGAAGATCGGCGCCCGCCAGGCCGAGCTCGAGGCCCAGATGGCTGCCGGCGGCGTCGAAGACGTCGACCGCACGGTCGACATCGCGATGGACGCCCTCCGGTGCCCGCCGGGCGACGCCTCGGTCGAGAACCTCTCCGGTGGCGAGCGGCGACGCGTGGCGCTGGCCCGCATCCTGCTGTCGAAGCCCGACCTGCTGCTGCTCGACGAGCCCACCAACCACCTCGACGCCGAGTCGGTCGCCTGGCTCGAGCGCACGCTCAAGGACTACGCCGGCACCGTCGTGGCCATCACCCACGATCGCTACTTCCTCGACAACGTCGCCCAGTGGATCCTCGAGCTCGATCGAGGTCGCGGCTACCCCTACGAGGGCAACTACTCGGGCTGGCTCGAACAGAAGCAGGCCCGGCTCGAGGCCGAGGACAACTCGGACATGAAGCGGCGGGAGACGCTCAAGCGCGAGCTCGAGTGGATCCGCAGCTCACCCAAGGCCAAGCAGTCCAAGGGTCGGGCGCGCATCAAGGCCTACGAGGAGCTGGCCAACCAGGCCGACGCCGGCGGCGGCCGGCTCGAGAAGCTGGAGATCGCCATCCCGCCGGGCAAGCGCCTGGGCGACGTCGTCATCGAGTTCGACAACGTGTCGAAGGCCTTCGGCGACCGTCTCCTCATCGACGACCTCAGCTTCAAGCTGCCGCCTGCCGGCATCGTCGGCGTCATCGGCGCCAACGGCGCGGGCAAGACGACGTTGTTCAAGATGATCACCGGCAGCGAGAAGCCCGACTCCGGCGACATCACCATCGGCAAGACGGTCGAACTCTCCTATGTCGACCAGGACCGCGACGTCCTCGACGACGAGAAGACGGTCTACGAGGAGATCACCGGTGGCGTCGACAACCTGATGATCGGCAAGCGCGAGATCCACGGCCGCGCCTACGTGTCGAGCTTCAACTTCAAGGGCTCGGACCAGCAGACCAAGGTCGGGCTGCTCTCGGGCGGCGAGCGCAACCGCGTGCTCCTGGCCCGCAAGATCAAGGAGGGCGGCAACGTGCTCCTCCTCGACGAGCCGACCAACGACCTCGACGTCGACACCCTCCGCGCCCTCGAGGACGCCCTCGAGACCTTCCCGGGTTGCGCGGTGGTCATCTCCCACGACCGCTGGTTCCTCGACCGCCTCGCCACCCACGTGCTGGCATTCGAAGGCGACTCGCAGGTCCGCTGGTTCGAGGGCAACTTCACCGAGTACGAAGAGTGGCGCCGCAAGGAGTTCGGCATCGATGCCACCCAGCCGCATCGTCTGAAGTACAAGCCGATCACCCGGCAGTAACGGCAGCGCGGGCGGATCACGCAGAACCCGCCACAACGGATTTTCACCCCATGGCGATCGCAATCGGTCGTACGCTCGCGTTGTGCGCATGCAGGACGGGCCTCGCCACCCGTCGTCGCCGATCCTCGTCGTCGACGACGACCCGGCGGTGCGCGGCCTCGTCAGCGAGGTCCTCCTGACCGAGGGCTACAGCGTCGTCGAGGCCGAGGGCGGCGACCACGCGCTGCGCCTGCTGGCCACCGAGACCTTCGATGCGGTGATCCTCGATCGCACGATGCCGGGGCTCGACGGGATCGAGGTCCTCCACTGGATCCGACGCACACCGGCCACCGCGATGCTGCCGGTCATCCTGGTCACCGGACTCGACGCGGTCGACGACGTCGTCGAGGGCCTCGACCTCGGTGCCGACGACTACCTGGTCAAGCCGTTCGAACCCAACGAGCTGATCGCACGAATCCGCACCCACCTCCGTGGCATGCACGAGTGGAGCGACGTCATCGAACGCGAGGTCGACCGCCGCGCCGCCCTCACCGACGCCGCCCGCGCCGCCGGCGCCGCCGGCCCGGTCGACCAGGCCGCGATGCAGCTGTGTGACGGGCTGCTCCGACTCCCTGGCGCGGTGGGCGCATCGCTGATCGAGCTCATCGGCGACGGCGTCACCCCTATCGCCACCAAGGGCGACGATCCCATGGCGTTGCTGGCCCGGCGATCGCCCCAGCGAGCGGTGGGCAAGCGCCTCGCGCACCGTGCGCGCAGCGGGGCGTGGCTCGAGCCCGCGGTCGAACGCGGCACCGAACAGAGCACGGCCGTCGCCGTGGCGCCCGTCGTCGTCGATCTCGCTCCGGTGGCGATGGTCCTGGTCGCTCCCGAACCCGGCGCTGGCCGCGAGGTCCTCGACCGGTTGCTCGCCATCGCCATCGACTTCGCGGCGCTCGCCGGCGGGATGTTCGGCTCCCAGCTCCGCGACACCGCCGCCAAGGACGCCGCCCGTCAGCGCTTCATCACCCTCGTCGAGCGCCACGACTTCCTGACGATGTACCAACCGGTGGTCGACCTCCGGACCGGCGACACCGTCGGCTACGAGGCGCTCACGCGCTTCGACCCCATCGCGGCTCCCGACATCGCCGACGACACCGAGGGGATCTTCACCGGGGCGGCGCTGGTCGGCGCCGGGCGCACCGTCGAGCTCCGGACCCTCGAGGCGGCCATCGACGAATCGAGCCACCTCCCGCCCGACGTGTGGCTCTCGGTCAACGTCTCGCCATCGCTCGCCGTGACCGGTACCGAGCTGCGCGAGCTGATCGACACGATCGACGATCGACAGGTCGTGGTCGAGGTCAGCGAGCTCGAACCCGTCGACGACTACGACGTGCTCCGGGCGGCCATCTCGGAGCTGGGTGCACAGGTGCAGCTGTCGGTCGACGACGCCGGCTCCGGCTTCGCCAGCCTGTCGCACGTGCTCGCACTCGGCGCCCAGTTCGTCAAGATCGACCACACCTGGATCCGCGACATCCATCTCGACCCCGCAAAGCGGGCGCTCGTGAGCGGCATCCAGAACTTCGCCACCGAGACCGGCGCCCTCGTCGTCGCCGAGGGCATCGAGACCGAGGACGAACTGGCGGCCGTGAAGCACCTCGGCATCGCCCTCGGACAGGGGTTCCTCCTCGGCCGACCGGAGGCCCCCTGACCCGGTAGACAGGGGCCATGGCAACCTCCGGCAGCATCCTCGGCACCCGGGTCAAGCGTGTCGAGGACCCCGCCCTCCTCCGTGGGCACGGTACCTACATCGACAACCTCCCGGCCGACGGCGCGCTCCACGTGGCGTTCGTCCGGGCCATGACCGCCCACGGTCGCATCGAGTCCATCGACGTCGACGACGCCAAGGCCATGCCCGGCGTGGTCGGGGTCTTCACCGGCGACGACATCGACGTCGGCCCGCTGCTGTCGTCGGGCTTCCTCGCCCACCAGGTCCCCCAGGAACTGCTCGCCAAGGGCGTCGTCCGCTACGTGGGCGAGCCGGTCGCCGTGGTCGTGGCCCAGACCTCGCGCCAAGCGGTCGATGCCGCCGAGTCCGTGTGGGCCGACATCGAACCCCTCACCCCCGTGCTCGACCCCGAAGCCGCCCTCCTCGACGAGGTCGTCCTGTTCCCCGAGGCCGGCACCAACGTCATGCTCGACCAGGGCGACCCGGTGGGGCCCGACCAGCTCTCCGGCGACGTCGTCGTCAGCCAGCGGATGATCAACCAGCGCATGGCCGCAGTCCCGCTCGAGGGCCGCGTCGTCGCGGCCCGCTGGGACGACGGCAAGCTCACACAGTGGTCGTGCACCCAGGGCGCGCACGGCACCCGCGACGAGCTCGCCACGATCTTCGGGCTCGAGGCCGACCAGGTCCACGTCATCACTCCCGATGTCGGCGGCGGGTTCGGGGCCAAGCACGGCACCACGCCCGAGGAGCTCGTCGTCACCTGGGTCGCTCGCCGCGTCGGCCGCCCCGTCCGCTGGGCCGAGACCCGTTCCGAGAACCTGGTCGGCATGGTGCAGGGCCGCGGTCAGGTCCAGTACGCCAGCATCGCCGGCAACCGCGACGGCACGATCACCGGCTACCGCCTCGACGTCATCCAGGAGGGCGGTGCCTACGCCGGCACGGGATGCGTGCTCCCCTACATGACCCGCCTCATGGCGCCCGGCTGCTACGCCCTCGACGACGTGCTCGTCCGCATCCGGTCGGTCGTCACCAACACCACCAACGTCGGCGCCTACCGCGGCGCCGGCCGGCCCGAGGCCGCTGCCGCCATCGAGCGCATGGTCGACCGCTTCGCCACCGAGATCGGCATGGACCCGGCCGAGGTCCGCCGCAAGAACCTCCACGCCCCCGAGGCGTTCCCACTCCGCACCGCCACGGGCGGCGAGTACGACAGCGGCGACTACGCCGCCGTGCTCGACAAGGCGCTGGCCGCCGCCGGCTACGACGACCTGCGCGCCCGTCAGGCTGAGCTTCGGGCCGCCGGCGGCTCGACCCAGCTCGGCATCGGGCTCTCGGTCTACGTGGAGATCACCAACGTCATGCGCCAGAGCGAGTACGGCTCGGTCGAGATCACGCCATCGGGCGGCGCCATCGTGCGCACCGGGTCGTCGGCCCACGGCCAGGGCCACCACACGGCCTGGACCATGCTCGTGTCCGACCGCACCGGCATCCCGGTCGACCAGATCGAGGTCCGCCACGGCGACACCGACGACGTCCCCCGCGGCGGCGGCACCGGCGGGTCCAAGTCGCTCCAGATCGGCGGCTCCGCAGCGGCCGCAGCGGCCGAACTCGTCGTCGACGAGGCCCGCAAACTGGCCGCCGAGCTGCTCGAGGCGGCACCGGAGGACATCGTCCACGACGCCGCGGCGGGCACCTTCGCCGTCGCCGGCAGCCCCACGTCGGCCACCGGCTGGGCCGACCTCGCCGCTGCGGCGCCCAGCCACGGCATCGACAAGCTCTTCGCCGACACCGACTTCGAGCCCGGCGGCTCGACCTTCCCGTTCGGCGCCCACGTCGCCGTCGTCGAGGTCGACACCGACACGGGCAAGGTCCGCCTCCTCCGTCACATCGCCTGCGACGACGCCGGCGTCATCGTCAACCCCCTGCTCGTCGACGGCCAAGTCCATGGTGGTGTGGCAGCCGGCATCAGCCAGGCGTTGTACGAAGAGGTCCGCTACGACGACGACGGCAATCCGCTCACCACGACGCTGGCCGACTACGCCTTCCCGTCGGCCGCCGAGTTCCCCTCGTTCGAGCGCATCTCCCACGAGACGCCCACGCCACACAACCCGCTCGGCGCCAAGGGCATCGGCGAGTCGGGCACGGTCGGCGCCACCCCGGCCGTGCAGAACGCCGTCGTCGATGCCGTCGCCCACTTGGGCGTGACCCACATCGACCTCCCCCTCTCGCCCGAGCGGGTCTGGACGGCGATCCAGGTCGGGTAGGTGACGAGGTCAACGCACCCCACGAAGGAACCAACATGAAGATCGCCATCGCCGGCGGCCACGGCACCATCGCCCGCCACCTCACCCGTGACCTCACCGACGAGGGGCACGAGGTGATCTCACTCGTCCGCAACGCCGATCACTTCGGCGACATCGAAGCGGTCGGTGGGCAGCCCGTCCTCGCCGACCTCGAGCAACAGCGTGGCGACGAGCTGGCGGCGGCGATCGGCGCGGTCGACGCCGTCGTGTTCGCCGCCGGGGCGGGCCCGGGGAGCGGCGCCGAGCGCAAGGACACCGTCGACCACCTCGGCGCGGTGAAGATGCTCGAAGCGGCCGATGCCTCGGGCGCTGCACAGTTCGTGATCATCTCGTCGATGGGGGCGGATCCCACCCACGAGGGAGACGAGGTCTTCGACGTGTACCTCCGCGCCAAGGGCCGAGCCGACGACGCCGTGCGCTCCAGCGGCCTGCCGTTCACCATCGTGCGGCCGACGCAGCTCACCGACGACGAACCGGCCGGAACCGTCACGCTCGCCGAGTCCGCCACCGGCGGCGCCATCAGCCGTGCCGACGTGGCCGCCGTCATCGCACGCATCGTCACCACCGCCGGTGCCGGCGGTCGGACGTTGGAGCTCACCGCCGGTGACGACCCGGTCGACGACGCGGTGGCGGCCGTGCTCTGACCGGTGTTCAAGCCTCGACGGCGTGAGCCTTCAGGCCGTCGAGATCGCACCACTCGAGCGTCTGGATGTGCGTGGCCTCGAGCACGACTCGCGGGGCCTTGCCGGCCTCGAAGGCCTCCTGCCAGCGGGGTGCGCACAGGCACCACTGATCGCCGTCGCTCAGTCCGGCGAACCCGAACTGCGGCATCGGCGTCGACAGGTCGTTGCCCATCGACTTCGAGAACTCGAGGAACTCGTCGGTCATCACCGCACACACCGTGTGGACGCCGGCATCGTCGCCACCGGTGTTGCAGCAACCGTCCCGATAGAACCCGGTGAGCGGGTCGGTCGAGCAGGACTGCAGTTCGGTTCCGAGCACGTTCTGGGCCATGTCCCAGTGTGGCGTGCCGCCGTCAGTCTCCGTGCACGCCGCGATGACGGGCGATCATCTCGTCGACCGACGTGCGCGCGACGGCCTCACCAACCACGTCGAGTGGCACCCGATCGAGCCGCGTGAATCGGACGCAGCTCTTGCCCATGTCCAGCCGCTGGCCGGTCGATTCCCAGCGCTCGCGGAACCACGCCGCGTCGTCCTCGCTGCTGTAGATGCCCATCAGGTACAGCGCCATGTGCCGCTTCTGGTTGGCCAGGGAGACCAGCGTCAGCGGCTGCCCGTTGTACGTGTCGGGAAATCGCTCGAGCGGGACATGCCAGCTGATCATCCCGAACTGGATGCCTTCGACGAAGCCGTCGGGGAGGTGCTCGTTGATGACGTCCCGCACGGCGGTGATGGCCTCGCGTCGGTCGGCGGGGAGCTCGGCCAGGTACTCGTCGACGGTGGTGGCGTCACTCTTCACGTCGACCATCGTCGCGCGGGCCCGCAACGACGTCCGACACGCGGCTCGGAGCCGAGGTGACGGATTGCACCTTTCGGGCGATCTCGGTCGAGCGTAGGCTCAGGATCGCTGGGCTCCGGTCGGGGCAGATGCCCCCACAGCTCCCACGGCCGAAAGCGTGATGCCATGCGGACGAAGCTGGTGGTGGTCGCAGTCCTGCTCGCTCTCCTCGCCGCCACACCCGCCGACGCGGCCACCGTGCGCCGGCACTACGTCGCCGCGACCGGCGCATACGTCGGCATCCAACCCTTCGTCGACTCGATCGAGGCCCCGACCGGACGCCCGGCATCCATGGGCGTCATCGACTTCCGCACCCCGGGACGCAGCTTCACGCTGCAACTCGACGATCCCGCCAACCGTCCCGGCCAGACGTTGCCGGTCTTCGTGGTCACCGGCAAGGGCTCCCGGTGGACCTGGACATCGCGCTGCCTCGCGGTTGGTGCGGTGCACCGCTTCAAGGCGACCCCGGGCGGCGCCGCCGGCGTCGTGATCGCGTCGGATGCCTATGCCGTCGGCATGCCGCGCTACGACCTGCACTGCTCCGGTCACGCGACCACGGGCACGGCCATCGTGCGAACCTGAGCGTCACGTCCCGGCGAACTCTGCCGGGTGTGAGTTCTGCAGCAAGGTGTGATGGGTGGGGGAAGAAGAGAGCGCCCCTATCGCTCGACGTTGTCGTTCAGTGAGGACCGACGGCGGAAGCTGCGATCTTGACCACACCAGAGAACGGCACGTAGGCGCTGGTGCGGGCGAGGCAGGATGTCGCCCGTGCGGATCCACATCTGGCCGAGTGAGCACTGGGTTGACGACGAGGCCTGGTCGACGATCAACACCATTGTCGACGAAGCGGAGCCGGCGATCCGCCGGCTCTTACCGACGCTTGAGCGGGAGATCTACCTGATCATCAACCCATCGAAGTTGGTGCTCCCGGACACCGGGGATGGTGGGTTCACCCTCGGTCCGCACTGCATTCGGTGGGACGTGGACCCAGATCGCGGTATCGCGAGCGTGGCCAGACTGCACCTGCGTCGAACCCTGTTCCATGAGTGCCATCACGCCGTCAGACTCCAGCGCAGGCCCGAAGAGGCCGAGGTTGTGGATTGGCCCACGGTCGCGGTCTTCGAGGGTCTGGCCTCTGTGTTCGAGCTTGCTGCAGGTGGGGAGCGCCTCCCATATCAGGAGTACGACGAAGAGACCATCGCCGCCTGGACCTCAGAGCTCTTCGCCCAGCAGGTTGACGAGAACTGGCCGCAGTGGAAGTTCGAGCACCCCGACGGCCGCCGGAACATCGCCTACCGCGTTGGTACTTGGATCGCCGACCGAGCCGTGCGTTCCAGCGGGCGCTCGGCCGCTGATCTCGTGTGGGAAGCCCCCGCCGATGTAGTCGAACTTGCCGGCATCTGACCCACTCCTGCTGCCGGTTCTTCAGCGGGAGCGCAACCGATACGACCGAGCCACCGAACGTCCTACCGCGCGCTTCCGGCGGAATCTCGCCACCACATCATCACTCCTTGCTGCCGAACTCAG
>JBFJNI010000071.1:0-19333 GCA_041618235.1 Acidimicrobiales bacterium | reverse complement strand
TGCCGGGAGAGGAGGGCCCGAAGTACCTCAACACGTCGCAGACCAAGCTCTACGACAAGTCGCGGGTGCTGTTCGCGCTCGACCGGGCCAAAGCCGGCATCGTCGAGGCCGACGAGGTCGTCGTGTGCGAGGGCTACACCGACGTGACCGCGTTCTTCCGCGTCGGCATCCCACGTGCGGTGGCCACGTGCGGCACGGCCCTCACCGACGACCACGTCCAGCTCCTCCGGCGTTTCGCCCGTCGCATCGTCCTGGCGTTCGACGCCGACGCTGCCGGCCAGGCCGCTGCCGCCCGCTTCTACCAATGGGAGGCAAAGTTCGATCTCGACGTCGTCGTGGCCGCCCTGCCGCCGGGCGTCGATCCGGGCGAGCTCGCCGGCACCGACCCCGATGCGCTGGTCGCTGCGGTGGCCGGTGCTCGACCGTTCCTCGAGTTCCGCCTCACCCGCATCCTCGAGAGCGCAGACCTCACCAGCGTCGAGCACCGGGCGCGGGCCGCCGAGGACGCGTTGTCGGTCATCGTCGAGCATCCCAACGAGATGGTGCGCGACCAGTACGTGATGCAGGTCGCCGAGCGGTGCCGGGTCGACCTCGAGCAGCTCCGTCGTCGCTTGCGGTCCGGTCAGGTCAAGCCCCGCCCGCCCGCCGAGGAGCCCAAGCGCCGCCGGCAGGCGGAGAACGACGACGACCCCGGGCCCCGCGAGCCCGGTGACCCCATCGACGACGCGGCGCCGCCAGGGACGCCGCGGGTTGCGACTCAGGGCGACGGCAGCGGTCGGGCCTCTGCTGCGGTCGAGGTGCTGCGCCTCGCCGTCAACCGTCCCGACGACGTCGTCGACTGGCTCGACGAGTGCCTCTTCGAGGAGGGGATCCACCGCGACACCTATCGGGTCCTGGTCGAGTCGGCCACGATCCACGAGGCGATCGAGTCCTCGCCGCCTGACGTCGCCAACTTCCTCTCGCGGCTCGCCGTGGAGGAGCCGGTCGACGACGCACTCGATCCGATCCTCCTCCTGATCCGCTCCGCAGGCGTCCGCCAGCTCGCGATCGAGCGCGCGTCGGGCTCGGCCGACCTCGAGGTCCTGACCACCATCGCCCGCCTCGTCGACCGCATCAGCGGCTCCGACGGAGCAGACGCGGCCAGGGAGTTGCTAATCTTCGTCACTCAACAGGGGGCGAAGACATGACCGAGGTCGTCGACGAACCATCAGTTCCGAATGATCTGATCGTCGCGCTCGTCGACGAGGCTCGTGCCGAGGGCACGCTCCACCTCGACGCCGCCATGGTCAAGCTCCGCGTCGAGCTCACCGCCGACGTGCTCACCGCCCTCAAGGACGCCTGCTCCAAGGCCGGCGTCGAGCTCAACGAAGGCGTCGACGAAGACCTCGGCCCCGACCCCACCTCCACCGAGGACGAGCTCGCACGAGCCCGCAAGCGCCGGGCCGCGGCCCGCGCCGCCAAGAACGTCAAGCCCGCCGCCGGCGGCAGCAGCGACTCGGTCCGCATGTACCTGCGCGAGATCGGCCGGGTGCCATTGCTCACCGCAGCTGAAGAGGTCTCCATCGCGAAGCGCATCAAGAAGGGCGAGCAGGCCAAGGAGGTCCTCGCCGACCTCGCGGCATCCGACGGGCTCGACTCGCTGGCTTCGGTCGACCGGTCCAGGTACCAGCGTCACGTGCGCGACGGCGACCGCGCCACCAGCGAGCTCATCCAGGCCAACCTGCGCCTCGTGGTGTCCATCGCCAAGCGCTACGTCGGCCGGGGCATGCAGCTGCTCGACCTCATCCAGGAGGGCAACCTCGGCCTGATGCGGGCGGTGCAGAAGTTCGACCACACCAAGGGCTTCAAGTTCTCGACCTACGCCACGTGGTGGATCCGCCAGGCCATCACCCGGGCCATCGCCGATCAGGCCCGCACCATCCGCATCCCGGTCCACATGGTCGAGTCCATCAACAAGGTGCACCGCATCCAGCGCACCATGCTCATGGAGCTCGAGCGTGAGCCCACCGTGGAAGAGCTGGCCGAACGCGCCGATCTCCCCGTCGAGCGCGTGCGCGAGATCCAGCGGATCTCGATGGACCCGCTCTCGCTCGACTCGCCGGTGGGCGAGGAAGACGATTCCAGCTTCGCCGACTTCATCCAGGACAAGAACGTCGACATGCCCGCCGACGCCGCCGCACGCATGCTTCAGAACCAGGCGGTCATCGAGGCCCTCGAGGAGCTCAACGAGCGCGAGCAGGCCGTCATGCGGCTGCGCTTCGGGCTCGAGGACGGCCAGGCCCGCACCCTCGAGCAGGTCGGTCAGGAGTTCGGCGTCACCCGCGAGCGCATCCGTCAGATCGAGTCCAAGACCCTGGCCAAGCTCCGCCACCCTCACCGCTCGCAGAAGCTCCGCGACTACCTGGACGGATAGGCCCGCGAGGTTCAGCGCAGGCCCGCCGGGTTGCTATCGTCGGCGATTCCTTCCGGGGTAGCTCAGCTGGCAGAGCAACTGACTGTTAATCAGTGGGTCGTGGGTTCGAGCCCCACCCCCGGAGCCATACAAACCGCAGGTCAGCGGCGCAGTGCGCGCTTCACGGCGCGAGGGCCCCGCCACACGGCCTGCTTGACGAAGTCACGTCCGGGGTGGATGCCCGGCGCCGCCGGCGACAAGCCGAGCTTGCGGAGCCGGTGGTTGACCTTGTGCACCGCGGCGTCCTTGTCGGTCCTGAGCGTGTTCCAGGTCATCGAGAACGAGATCGCCGGCACGGGTCCGTTGTGCACGACGTGGGTGGCGTGGATCGGGACGTAGACCCCGTCGCCGGGAGCGAGCTCGAACGGCTCCATGTGCTTCGGGACGCTGTCGCGATGGTGGGTGAGGCGACCGTGGAAGTCCTCGACCGCGAGCTGCTCGGAGATCGCGTCGTCGTAGGTGCCGACCGAGATCGTCTTCGAGCCCGTCATGTGCAACAGGAGGTTGTGCTCGGGGTCGATGTGAGCCGGCGTGGTGGCGTTGGGCGCCGTGACGAAGATGAAGCCCTCCATCTTGGTGACCCGCCCCTCGGGGATGAGGTCGGTGACCTCGGAGAGGACCTCCTCCAGGAGCGCTCGGTACTCGGGATCGGTCTCCACGTGGCGCAGACCGATCCAGCAGCCGTTGTCCGCGATGCCGCGCACGACCTCGCCAGGGGTGACGTCGAGCCGCTGGAGGGCCTCGGGGGCGATGATGTCGGGGATGTCGCCGAAGTTGTGCTCGACGTAGGCCGTGCTCCGCCCGACGAGCGAGTCGGCGAGCTCCGCCAGGCGCTCGATGGTGAGCAACGGGTGCGCCGTCAGGTCGTGGCGCAACCGCATCGGCGCCTTGTTGAACGTCGCGATGAACGCATCCCGATCGAACTCGAGGTGCGGACCGGCGCCGGGGGTCTTCGGGCCCGCCTGATCGGCCTTCTTCGGTGCCTGCCGCGCCGTCGTCATCAGGCAATCTTGCCACGGCCCGTCGGCGTCCGTCACGGTCCGAACGACCCCTCCTCCGCTCAAGCCGGCCGGCGGACGCGTCAGATGGACTGGAGGCGCACGGACCCGCGGTGGAAGCCCATGGTCGCCCCGGTCAGCGCCGGTACGGACCCTACGGAGCGCAGCTTGGGGTGGCGTCGGAGCAGTGTCCGGAGGACGGCGGCCGCTTCGATGCGGGCGAGCGGGGCACCGAGGCAGTGGTGCAGCCCCCATCCGAAACTCAGGTGTGGATTCGGATCACGAGCGAGCTCGATCGCGGCTGGATCGTCGAAGATGCGTTCGTCGTGGTTGGCGGCGGCGATCGAGAGGAACACGTTCTGGCCAGCCCGCATCGTCACACCGGATCGATCGTGGTCGACCGCGACCTTCCGGACCATGGTGCGGGCCGGTCCCTGGACGCGGAGGAACTCGTCGACCGCGGTGTCGACGAGAGCGTCGTCGGCTCGTAGGCGCTCGGCCAGGTCGGGTCGTTCGAGGAGGGTCGCGGCCATGTTCTGGATCAGCGACGTCGTGGTCTCGTGGCCGGCGAAGAGGAGCATGGTGCACATGCCGACCAGCTCATCGGCGCTGAAGGTGTCGTCGAGGGCAGCGATGCGGGCGACCAGAGAGTCGTCCTGGCTCTGACGTGCCCGGTCGACCTGTCGCCCGAAGAAGTCGCGGAACGCCGCGGCGGCACGCATCGCACCCGCGGGTGGCGTGGCGTGGGGCGACAGCGAGAAGACGATCGTGGCCAGGTCGTCAGACCACTGCTGGAGCTGGGGGCGTTCGCCGGGATCCACCCCGAGGAGCGCACCGATGACCAATGCGGGTACGGGGCGGGCGACGTGCTCGGTCAGGTCGAGCGCGCCGTCGACCGCACCGCTGGCCATGGCATCGAACGCCGCCTCGACGATGGTCTCGACCATGGCCGTGAGATCAGCGGCTCGCCGACTCGTGAACGCCGACCGCACCGGGACGCGCAGCCGGGTGTGCGCCGGCGGATCGCGGAAGATCATCCAACCCGAGAGCAGGTCGACCACCAGCCGGAACTCGTCCGGCCGGTCCACGGCGACTCGTTCGAGGACGGTGATGCGATCAGCCGACAACGTGTCGTCGTCGCGGAAGGCCTCCGCGACCGCCTCGTGGCCGACCATCGCCCAGCCCCGTTGCGCGTCGGACCAGTGAACGTCGCCGTCGAGGAGCCACGGCCGGAAGTAGCCGGCCGGGTCGGCGATGGATGCTGCACTCCCGAGGTCGATCCCCACGGGCCCGAGCGTAGGTCCCTACGATCGTCGGCTCCGGGCCTGTAGCTCAGTTGGTCAGAGCACGCGACTCATAATCGCTTGGTCGTGGGTTCAAGTCCCACCGGGCCCACGTCTCCTCGCCCTTGCGGGCGACGAACCCGAGTTGTTCGGCCGTGCCTCACAACTCCCACGTCTCCTCGCCCTTGCGGGCGACGAACCCGAGTTGTTCGGCCGTGCCTCACAACTCCCACGGTTCCCCGCCCCCGGGCGACCGTCAGCGAGGGGTGGCGTCTCGGAGGCGATGGTCGAGGCGGCGCCGGAGGGCCAGGAGGCCAGCGGCGCCGGCGGCACCGCCGACGATCATCGGCGACAGGCCCGTGCCGCCGGTGTCGGGCAGCGTCTCGGCACCGGCGGCCAGCGTGGTCACGGTGGTCGTCGTCGCACCGGTCGGCGCCGGCGTCGGAGCCGTGAGGGTCTCGAGCCACGGGCCGGTCACCTCGTAGGTGATGCCCAGGCCGAAGCCCCGCTGGCTGTTGAAGTACATCCGGTCGCCGGCCGGGTTGAAGGCCAGCCCCGAGACCTCCGACGTCGAGGGGACGGCGTCGAACGGCGGGGGCGGGACCTGGCCGTGCTGGGGCCCGGTCATCTGCATGATGGGGAAGACGGCGTAGTCGTCGCGGCGGATCATCACGGCCTGGAAGTCCGAGCCGTTGCCGTCCTCGGCGACGACGAGATTGCCGGTGACGGACTGCACGATGATGTGGTCGACGCCGGTGAGGACGGGATCGGCGAAGTCCGCGGCGTCGTAGAGCACCACCATGGTCTCGGCCACGGTGTCGTACAGCCAGACCTTGTCATCGCCCTTGGTCGTCAGGAACACCTTGCCGTCGTCGAAGACGCAGCCCTCGCCGCCGGCGAACGTCGTCGCACCCTCGGCCTGCTGGCGACAGGGTGTGCCGCCGCTGCACTCGGGGTCGGCGATGGGCAGCCAGGTGACGTTCCCGGCGTCGTCGACCTTCGCCGCCTCGAGGATGCCGTCGGTGAGCAGGGGATAGGTGGTCGGGGTGAAGCGGTAGAAGAGCCCGTCGCCGAGGTCCTCACTCAGATAGAGGCGTCGGCCGACGGGATCGACAGTGGCGTTCTCGTGCTTGAACCGGCCGAGCCGGGGGAGGTCGACCGCTTCCTTCTCGCCGGTGGGGTCGCACTCGAAGACCCTGCCGGAGTTCGAGGCATCGAAGCGGTCGTCGACTTCCTCGCAGGACAGCCATGTCCCCCACGGGGTCGCCCCGCCGGCGCAGTTCGAACGACTGCCGGTGAGGATGGGGTAGGCGTCGGTGATGGTGCCGTCGGGGCCGAAGACGATGGCTTGGACCCCGCCGGTGGCGTCCAACCCGATCGGGGTCGGGTCGGTGAGGTCGGCCGGCGGCGGGGTCTCGGAGTTCGAGACCAGGATCCAGCCACCATCCGAGGTGGAGAACGTGGCCGCGCCGTCAGGGAACGGCATGGCGATCTCGGTGCTGGGACCGATGGGTTGGCCCGACTGCTTGATCACCCGTGAGGTGAATCCCTCGGGGAGGCGGAGCCCGTTGGCGTCGGGGTCGAGCAGCGGGCCGTACGGGCTGTCGCCCGGTTGGGCGGGCGCGGCGAAGGCGGGGGCGAGGAATCCACGACCCACCGACAACGATCCGCCCGCGGCGAGGGAGAGCAACAAGAACTTCCGGCGGTCCATCCGGAGAGGCTAGAGAGCCGCAGTTCTTCCAACCGAGTTGACGGGTCGGGTTCGTGGCACGGCCGGGTGGCCGTAGCCGTGCGGTCAGCCGGCCGGTGACGACCGGCGGGCCACGAGGTCGCCGGCGACAGCGCCGACGGACACGAAGAGCTCAGTGGCGTCCTCGATGAGCTGATCGGCGTCGATGTCGATGCGTCCGTCGAGCCAGGCCGCCACGATCTCGCTGAACCCACCGACCAGCAGTGCCGCCCCGATGCGCCCGATCTGCTCGGATCCCGCGGGTGCGCCGCGCCGGCGAGCCGCGTCGCGCTCGACGGCCTCGACGAGGTCGAAGCCGGCGTTCATGCGCCGGCGGTTGAGGGCCTCGTTGCCGAGCGCCTCGACGTAGAGGATCTGGCCCCGTCGGCGGTCGGCGTCGACGAAGCGGATGGTGGCCTCGACCGAGCCGCGCACGGCGGCGTCGGGGTCGTCTCCCGCGTCGCGGACGCCGGCCCGGATCTCGTTGTGGAGCTGTTCGATGACGTCGTCGTAGACCGCGATCAGCAGGGCGTCGAGCTCGTCGAAGCTCTCGTAGAAGTAGCGCGGGTTCAGCCGGGCGTGGGCGCACACCGCACGCACGGTGGTGCCGGCCTGGCCCTCGCTGGCGAGGAGATCGAACGCGGCGTCGATGAGCAGGCGCCGGCGTTCACGCTGGCGCTCCTCGGGAGACAGACCGTTCCATCGGGACGGCGTACGGGCAGGGGTGGAAGCTGGCAACGCCGGTTACCTTACCGGCGCTCCGGGGCGGACCGGGGCGACGCTCGGCTCCCGGGGGAAGCCCTCGACGGTGTGGAGCACGATGCGAGTGGCGGTCTCGCGTACCCCGAGCGACTCCTTGAGCCAGCGCAGGAGGGCGTCGAGCTCCTCGATCGACCGGGCCCGGATGCGGACCTGGTAGTCGAACCCGCCGGTCAGGTGGACCGCGTCGACCACGTCGTCGTGGTCGCGGAGCGCGTCGTCGATGTCGTCCCACATCGCCCCTGGGGCCAGCTGGAGGTCGACGAGGGCATCGATCGGGCGGCCGACGGCGGGGCCTCCGACCCGGATCGTGAACCGATCGATCGCCCCGGACTCCTTCAGTCGCCGCAGTCGTTGGGAGGCGGCCGAGAGACTGAGGTGGACCTCATCGGCGATCTCGGTGACCGACGCTCGACCGTCAGCGGTCAGCATGGTGAGTATTGTGCGGTCGATATCGTCCATCGCCGCAGAGTCTACGGCGATCGCTGGGTAACGCACGCGATGTCCGCAGCCATTTCGCCGCACATCCCGGCATGCTGGGCCCCGTGATCCTGCTCCTCGGTTTCCTCACCGGCATCGCCCTCGTCGCCCCCATCGGCCCCGTCGCACTCACCCTGTTCGGCATCGGTGCCGAGCAGGGTCGGCGCGCCGCGCTGGCCGGCGCCGGCGGTGTCGTCCTCGCCGACACCCTCACCATCCCCATCGCCCTCGGTGGCGCCGGCTTCCTCGGCGGCCTCGACGCCGGCATCGTGCGGTGGCTCGAGATCTCCATGGGTCTCGCCCTGGTCGTGCTCGCCGTGCTCACCATGGTCCACGCCGAGCGGGCTCGCACGGCCATCGGGTCGATCCGGCGTCCCACGCAGGTGCTCGCGGCGATGACGCTCTTCAACCCGCTCAGCCTCGTGGCCTGGCTCGGCCTGGCGCTGGCGCTCCCAGCGTCCATCCGCACGCCCACCGCGCTGGTGGCGTTCGGGATCGGGGTGCTCGTCGCGTCGGCCACCTGGCACACCGGACTGGCCGCGGCCTCGGGCACGTTCGCCAACCGTCTCGGCCACCGCCCTCGCACGATCATCACCCGGGCCAGCGGCCTGGTCCTCCTCCTCGTGGGCGGCGTCCTCGTCGCCTGAGGCGAGAAGACGGCGAGCGCTCCGTTCGCCGGGTGCCGGCCCGGTACGGTTCACTTGGCCCATGGCACCACGCCGTGTACTCGCGATCTTCCTCGACGGCTACGAGGCGTCGCTCGAGCACGAGATGCGGCGCAACGGCGAGCTCCCCGCCCTCGAGGCGCTGGCCCAACGCGCCAGGAGCGGCGTGCTCGAGCACGGGGCGGCACGGCGGACCGGTCTCGCCGGCGAGCACCTGGCGACGGGTCAGCACCCGGAATCGATCGGACGATTCGCCGCGGTCGACTTCGACCCGGTCGGCTACGTGGCGCGGCAGGAGGGAACCCGAGCGTCGACGTTCGTGTCGGCGATCGACGCGCCCACGGTCGTGTTCGACGTCCCCTACTTCGACCTCGCCTCGACGCCGAACGCCCAGGGTGTCGTGAACTGGGGTGCGCACGATCCAGGCGTGCCGCCCACCGGCTCGCCCGACGGATTGCTCGCCGAGCTGGAGGCACGGTTCGGCCGCTACCCGGCACCCGAGCACCTGTACGGAACGCCGTGGGCATCCGCCGACGCGTGTCGACGCATGGGCGAGGGTCTCGTGGCCGGTGTCGAGGTGCGGAACGAGGCCAGCCTCTGGCTGCTCCGAGACCGTCTGCCCGATTGGCAGCTCGCCATCGTCTCGGTGAGCGAGTCGCACTCGGGCATCGAGGGCCTGTGGCACGGCATCGACCCCCAGCACCGGCTCGCCGGACACGCATCCGCCCCGGCCGCCGGCCGGGCGGTGCGTGACGTGTACCGCGCCATCGACCGACTGGTGGGGGCCCACGTCGACGCGTTCCCCGATGCCACGGTGGTCGTGTTCGCCCTCCATGGCATGGGCTCGAACCTGTCCGACGTCGCCAGCATGGCGCTGCTGCCCGAGCTGCTCCACCGCCACGCCAAGGGCGCCTCGCGGCTCGACGCGCCGGCCGAGTGGCAAGCAGCCCCGGCGGCGGCACCGCCGATGGAACCAGGCGAGTCGTGGTCGTCCACCGTCCGCGCTCTCACCGGCGGCGGCCGGCCGGGCTCGTCAGTGCCCGTGCGCCTCGCCCGTGGGCTCGCCCGCCGCGTGCTCGGCAGCCGACGACCACACCGGCCGGTCGATCCCTCCGAGCTGGCGTGGATGCCGGCCACCCGTTACGCCGACGCATGGCCCACCATGCCGGCGTTCGCGCTCCCGTCGTTCTACGACGGCCGCATCCGCGTGAACCTGGTGGGACGCGAGGCCAACGGTCAGGTCACCGTCGACGACTACGAGGACGTGCTCGACGAGCTCGAAGCCCTCGTCCGCAACTGCACCGACCCGCACACGGGCGCCTCGGTGGTGGACGCATCCGAGCGGACCGCGTCCGAACGTGGTGTCGATCCGCGCACGTTGAGCCGGACCGACGCCGACCTCACCTTCACCTGGAACGCGCCCTTGGCCTTCGACCACCCGGTGCACGGCCTCATCGGTCCGCTCCCGTTCCGTCGCACCGGCGGGCACTCGGGTCCCGACGGCTCGATCATGATCGCCGGCCCCGACGTGACGCCTGGCGACCTCGGACGGGTCTCGGCGTTCGACGTCGTCCCCACCATCATCGATCTGCTCGGTGAAGCGGTTCCGGCGACGATCTCGGGTGAGAGCATCGTCGTCCGCTGACCCGGTCGAGGCGCGACGGCTCAGCGGATGAGGTTGCCGAACCGGTGCAGCGTCTCGCTGACCGACTGCTCCCGCAGGTGGTGGGCGAGCTCGACGCGGCCGCTGGCCGTGACCGGGTCGTCGGCGAGGTGGATGTTCGCACGGGCGGCGACCTCGCGGATCTCGGTCGTGACGGGGCCCAGGACCCGGACGCGCCC
Organism: Acidimicrobiales bacterium; assembly: GCA_041618235.1. Classification (GTDB taxonomy): domain Bacteria; phylum Actinomycetota; class Acidimicrobiia; order Acidimicrobiales; family Salinilacustritrichaceae; genus Salinilacustrithrix. The sequence continues at coordinate 9,125 of JBFJNI010000071.1, read as the reverse complement.
GACGCCCATGTCGGGAAGGCGGCCGGCGAAGGCCTGGTCGTCCTCGTGCGACGACCACGACTCGATGACCGGGGTACCGCAACGGCGAGCGGCCGCTCGGACGCGCTCGATCTCGTGTGGTGCGACGTCGGGGCCGATGCGCAGACCGATGGCCGGCAGCGCTCGATAGCGCAGCACGTTCGACTCGCAGAACAGGCCGACCGGGTCGTGCTCGATCCCGTACTCCTGCTCCCACCAGCGCTCGTCGTCGGCGACCGCGGCAGCCAGCCACTCGTCGGGGTTCCCCCACGAGTCGCCGCTCGGCGTCCATCGGCCGAGCTGAGCGACGTAGTTCGGCCCACCGGCTTTCGCACCGGGCCCGACCGACGACGCCTTCCACCCACCGAAGGGCTGGCGAGCGACGATGGCGCCGGTGATCGCCTTGTTGACGTAGGCATTGCCCACCTCGACCCGGTCCTTCCAGGAAAGGATCTCCTCGGGGTCCAGCGACTGGATGCCGCCGGTCAGGCCGAACGCACTGGAGTTCTGGACGGCGATGGCGTCATCGAGGTCGCGTGCCGCGATGAGGCCCAGCACCGGTCCGAAGCACTCGGTGCGGTGGAACCACGAGCCCGGCTGCACGCCGACGCGGACCCCGGGGAACCAGATCCGGTCGTCGTCGGCGAGTCGACGGGGCTCGACGAGCCACTGCTCGCCCGGGTCGAGCGTGGTGAGCGCTCGTCGGAGGTCGTCGCCGGGCGGACCGATGAGCCCGTTGACCGTGGTGGTGAGGTCGGTGGACGGCCCGACGGCGAGGCTCTCGACCGCGTCGCGCAGCTGTCGCCGGAAGCGGGGTGATTCGTAGACCTCTCCCACGCAGATGGCGAGGCTCGCCGCCGAGCACTTCTGGCCGGCGTGTCCGAACGCCGAGACGACGAGGTCGCGGACGGCGAGGTCGAGGTCGGCGTTGGGGGTGATGACCATCGCGTTCTTGCCGGAGGTCTCGGCGAAGAGCGCGAGCTCGGGCTTCCACGAACGGAACAGCTCAGCGGTGAGCGTGGAACCGGTGAGGATGACGGCATCGGCGCCGCAGACCAGGCGTTGGCCGACCTCGTTCTCGGGTGCACGCACGTAGTGCAGGACGTCGCGGGGGACGCCGGCCGCCCAGCAGCACTCGGCCACGATCTCGGCGCAACGGGGCGTCTCGGGTGCCGGCTTGAAGATCACCGCGTTGCCGGCGGCCAGCGAGGCCAGCACGCCGCCCGCGGGGATCGCGACCGGGAAGTTCCACGGGGGGATGACGGCGACGACACCGAGCGGTTCGAAGTGGGCGTGGTCGGTGTCGAGCCGCAGCGCCTGCTCCGCGTACCAGCGGGCGAAGTCGATGGCCTCGCAGATCTCGGGATCGGCTTGGGCGAAGGTCTTGCGGCCCTCGTGCACCATGGCCGACACCAGGTCGCCGCGGCGCCGATCCATCTCGTCGGCGACGGCGTGGAGGATGCGGCGGCGTTCGGCCGGCGGACGGGCGGCCCACGATGGCTGCGCGTCGCGTGCGGCGTCGAGGCGCTGTTCCATGGCGTCGAGCGAGCCGTCGACCCCGACGGTGGGCGGCTCGCTCGGGCGGGCGACCGCTTCGGCGGCCCATCGACGGTTGGCATCGACCGCGGCGTCGGTCTCGGCATCGTTCACGAACGTGCCCGAGATCGGGTCGTGGGGTGCGGTCGCAGCCGTGCGGTCGACCGTTCGGCGCGAGCCCATCGGCACCTCCCACCGTCGGGCCACCGCGTCGCGGAACGCCGCCTCCTGGGCCGCGAAGGTCGGCGAGCCGGGCCGGAGCGAGTCGAGCGCGCGGAGGAAGTTGCCCTCGGCCGCATTCTCCTCGAGCCGCCGGAACAGGTAGCTGATGGCGACGTCGAAGTCGGTGGGGTCGACGATGGGTGTGTAGAGGAGCAGGCCGTCGGTCTCGGTGCGGATCGTGCGGGCCTGCGCCGGTGCCATGCCCTCGAGCATCTCGATCTCGACGCGGTCCGTGATGCCCCGGTGCTCGGCCACCAGCCGGGCGAACGCGATGTCGAACAGGTTGTGACTGCCGATGCCGAAGCGCACCGCCGCCGTCCGCTCGGCCGTGAACGCCCAGTCGACGCATCGCTTGTAGTTGGCGTCGGTGTCGGCCTTGGTCGGATACGGGGCCTGCTGCCATCCGTGCATGGCGGCGTCGACCTTCTCCATGGCGAGGTTGGCGCCCTTGACCAACCGGATCTTGATGTCGCGCCCGCCGCGTTCCTTCCGGTCGGTGGCCCACGACACCAGGTGCTGGAGAGCGTCGAACGAGTCGGGTAGGTACGCCTGGAGCACGATGCCGGCCTCGGTGGCGAGGAACTCGTCCTCGTCGAGCACCCGGGTGAAGGCCGCGATGGTGAGCTCGAGGTCGTGGTACTCCTCCATGTCGAGGTTCACGAACGTCGAGCGACCTGCGGCGGCGTGGAAGACGTCGCGCATGCGGGCGCAGATGCGATCGACGCTGTCGTCCCACGCCCAGTGGTTGAGCTGGGAGGCGATGCCCGAGATCTTCACCGACACGTAGTCGATGTCGGGGTTCGCCAGCAGGTCCTTGGTGGCTTGGAGTCGCCGCGCGGCCTCTCGTTCGCCCAGCACGGCCTCGCCCAGCAGGTTGACGTTGAGGTCGAAGCCCTCGCCGCGGCGGGTGGTCAGATGGCGATGGAGGTTCTTGCCGTGGGCGTCGACGACCAGGTGCCCGACGATCTGGCGCATCCGCCGGCGGGCCAGCGGCATCACGATGCGGGGGAGGCGTGGGGCCAGACGGGCGCCGGCGTGGAGCAGCAGGCGGTCGATCCGCGAGAGGAAGTCGGGCAGCGGGCGACCCATCGTGACGAGGCGGTGGAGCTGCTCGCCGGCGACGCCGTCGTCGTCGGGGCGGATGACGCGGTCGACGAAGGCCATCGTGAACGCGACACCGTTGGGGTCCTCGATGAGCGCGTGTAGCCGGCCGCTGACCTCGCGGTCGGCGTCGGTCTCGGCCTCGTGCGCCGCCGCCAACCACTCCGTGACCAGCGCCACCGCCCCGTCGGAAAATCGCTGGGAATCGGCGTCGGACACCGACGGTGATCCGGGAGGATTTCCAGTGGGGGGCATGTCAGCGCTCCTGGCCGGCGGCGATCGGGGCGACGGTGGCGCCGGCGGCGGCGACGAGGTCGGCGGGGGAGAGAGACAGCTCGGCGCCGCGTCGGCCGGCGCTGACGTGCACGACGGGCCCGACGGTGAGGCCATCGTCGACGAAGACGTCCAGGGGACGCCGCGAGCCGAGCGGCGCGATTCCACCCACCACGGTCCCGGTCAGGCGCTCGGCGGCGTCGGTGTCGGCCATCGCTGCTCGCTTGGCGCCGGCGGCACGAGCCAACGCCTTCAGGTCGAGCATGCCGCTCACCGGTACGACGGCCAGCACGCTGCGCCCGTCGTCGAGGGTGGCGACCAGCGTCTTGCCGACGGTTGTGGCGTCGAGGCCCAGGGCGGTGACCACCGAAGCGCCGTAGTCGCTGGCGTCGGCGGGCAGGTCGTACTCGGTGATCGAGTACTCCACGCCTGCTCGATCGAGTGCGATCGTCGCCGGCGTCTGCATCTCGCTACAGGGGCTTCGGGTCGTTGGGATCGCCGTCCTCGATGATGACCTCGCCGTGGTCCTTGTCACGGACCCGTCCGGGGTGCTCGGACTCGAGGTGGAACTTGAGCTCCCACCTGGCCGCGAACCGCAGCTCGCAGAAGGGGCACTGGGAGACGTCGTCGCTCATCGGGAACCTCCTAGAACTCGTCCAACCAGACCGGCGCGCGGTCCAGCAGGAACTGCGACACGGCGAGACACGAGTCGAGCGTCTCGCACAACTGCTCCTGGCCCAGGAACACCCGGGACAGCGAGACCTCGACCTTGGCCACGATGGTGAGTGACCGTTCGGGGGCGTCGGTGACCGCACCGAAGCTGTCGATGGCCGACACCTCGAGGGGCAGGTCGGGACCGCCGATGCCGGCCAACTCGGTGGCCAGCACCAGCAGGTCAGGGCCCTTCGGGAGCGGCGGCAGCACCCACGTGAAGATCAGTGGGAACTGGAACTCGTCGGGTGGGTCGGCGTCCTCGTCGATGGTCAACAGGACGTCCTCGAAGCTGAGGAGCACCCGTGGGTCGACGTCGAGGGCGAGTGCGAGGTCGAGCGGACCGCCACAGGCCTCTTCGGGATGGAGGTCGACCTCCCAGGCCTGACGAAGCGAGTACGTCTCGACGAAGTGCCGTTCGTCGTGGACGTGGAAGCCGTGGTCGACGGCGTGGTCCTTGAGGTCGGCCACGAACCCGGGGACGTCGATGGAGGCCATGCCCCCAGCCTGCCACGCGTTCCCACCGCTGCCGTCACCACTGCAGGCACCGCTACCGTGCCCGTGGACATGACCGACGACGACCTGCTCACCGTGCTGCACGCCGCAGCCGACTCGGTGCGAGATGCGCTCCATGCGCTCGACGACTGGGGTCTCGCCGGCACCCGGGCCGGGCAGTATCGATCGGACCTCGCCGCCGACGACGCCTGCCTCGCCGTCCTCGACGAGGCCGGCCTCGGATGGCTCAGCGAGGAGTCCGGGGTGGCCCACGGTGAACGAGACCTGATCGCCATCGTCGACCCGGTCGACGGCTCGACCAACGCCAGCCGGGGCATTCCGTGGTTCGCCACGAGCCTGTGCGTGGTCGACGCCGACGGCCCGCTCGCGGCGCTGGTGGTCAACCAGGCGACCAACCGTCGCTTCTCGGCGATCCGGGGTGGAGGGGCGTTCGTCGACGGCGAGCCCCTCGCCCACAGCGGGGCCACCGAGCTGCGGCGCTCGATCGTCGGCTTGTCGGGCTACCCGCCCCGCTACCTCGGCTGGAAGCAGTTCCGCGCGCTCGGCGCCGCGGCACTCGATCTGTGCGCGGTGGCCGAAGGCGTCCTCGACGGCTACATCGACTGCTCACCGCATGCCCACGGGGCATGGGACTACGCGGGCGGGCTCCTCGTGTGCGCTGAGGCCGGAGTTCCGGTCGTCGATGCGTTCGATCGTGAGCTGGTGATGCTCGGCCATCTGGACCGTCGTACGCCCATCGCCGGCGCCACCGACGAGCTGCTCGCTGAGCTGGTCGCCGCCCGGCGATCGATCGCCTGGCCCGACGATCCTCCCCTCGACGAGGGCGACGGATCGGCGACAGCGCCCCAGTAGGATCGACGGGTGGCTGGGATCGTCCATCGAAGTGCACTGCAGGTCTTCCGGCGACTTCCCACCACCGCGCGCCGACTCGTGGTGCGCACGCTCTCGCCGTCCTTCACGGTCGGCGCGATGTGCATCATCGAGCGCGACGACGGCGCCATCCTCTTCGTCCGTCACTCGTACCGTCGGCGATGGGGAGTGCCCGGCGGGCTGCTCAAGCGTGGCGAGGACGCGGCCGACGGCGCGCGGCGCGAGGTGTTCGAGGAGGTCGGCCTCGAGATCGACCTCGTCGGCGAGGCCACCGTCGTGGTCGACGCCGACCCCCAACGCGTCGACATCATCTTCCGAGCCCGGCCCGTCGCCGGTGCGGATCTCGACGTGGTGCAGCCCGGCTCGGTCGAGATCGTCGAGGCCCGGTGGTTCGCCCCCGATGCACTGCCAGAGCTGCAGTTCGAGACCGCGGGCGCGCTGATCACCCTGGCGCGCGCCACCAAGGCCACCGACGCGCCCCGCCTGCCCGAGCCCACGCGACCTCGCCTGGACTAGACGGTCACCGACTCACTCGATCCAGGACTTCACCTTCGAGATGACCTCGAGCGTGTCGTCGCCGTAGGGCTGGATGTTGAGGTGGCTGATGCCGACGTCCTTGTAGACCTGCAGGCGCTCGCGCACCCGCCCCTCGTCGCCGCACAAGGTCGACAGGTCGAGGTATTCCTCGGGCACGGCAGCCACGGCCTCGGCGCGACGGCCGGCCAGGAAGTGGTCCTGGATCTCCTCGGCCTCCTTCTCCCAGCCGTAGCGCCGGAAGAGGTCGTTGTAGAAGTTCTTCGACTTGGCGCCCATGCCACCGACGTAGAACGCGATGAGGTGACGCTGCTCCTCGCGAGCCTGCTGGACGTGCGGTCCGTCGCCGAGCGCGACGGGACCGCCGGCGATGATCTCGAGCGGCGGGAGATCGGCCGAGCGCTTGGCCTTGCCGGCTGCGAGCGCGTCGCCCCAGACCTTCTCGAAGCGGTCGGGCACGAAGTGGATCGGCTGCCAGCCCGTGGCCAGCTCGGCGGTGAGCTCGACGTTCTTCGGGCCGATCGACGCGATGACCACCGGGATGTCGGTTCGCAGCGGCTTGTTGGTGAGCTTCAACGGCTTGCCGAGGCCGGTGCCCTGTCCCTCGGGGAGCGGGAGGCTGAACGCCTTGCCCTCGTGCGTGACGCGCTCGCCGCTCCACACCTTCCGGCAGATCTCGATGGTGTCGCGGGTGCGGCCCAGCGGCTTCTCGAACGGATAGCCGTGCCAGCCCTCGATGACCTGCGGGCCGGACGTCCCCAGCCCGAGGATGAAGCGACCGTTGGACAGTGCATCGAGCGTCATGGCGGTCTGGGCGATGAGCGCGGGGCTGCGCGAGTACACGGGCAGGATGCCGGTCATCAGCTCGAGGTGCTCGGTGTGGGCCGCCACGAACGCAAGCGTCGAGACGAGGTCGTAGCCGTAGATCTCGCCTCCCCACACCCGGTCGATGCCGGCCGCCTCGAGGTCTTTGGCCCGCCGTACGAGTGCGGCCGGGTCGCCGTTGAATCCGATGGTCGTCGAGAGCTTCATGGCCGATTGCTAGCCGACCGGTCCGAGTGCGGCAAGCCCGTGGGTCGGGGTCAGGCGCCGGGATGGTCGCCGACCACGCCGCCCCCGACCAGTGCGTCGATCTCCTCGGGCATGAGCCCGGCTTCGGTGAGGATGGCTCGGCTGTGCTCGCCGATCTCGGGCGCCGGCGGTCGGGACCCGGTGGGCTGCGAGTGCAGCTTCATCGGAGGGCGGACCGTGCGGAACGAGCCGGCCGGGTGGTCGATGTCGCCGAACACACCAGCGGCCTGCGCTTGTGGATCGTCGACGAACTCGCCCAGTGTCTGGTGCAGCTGGAAGATGCAGCCCGCTTCACCGAGACGCTCGACCCACGTCGCCACCGGTTCGGTGGCGAACGCTGCGTCGAGCTCGGGCATGAGCTCGAAACGGTGCGTGTATCGGGCCATGGGGTCGACGCAGCGCTCGTCCTCGATCAGGTCGGGGCGGCCGAGCGCCCTGCACAGCGCCGGCCAGTAGGCCACGTTGGGCATCGTGAGCTGGATCCAGTGGCCGTCGCTGCCCTGGTACTTCTCGATGAGCGGGCTCACGGTGTCGTGGCGGTGCTTCGGCGTCGGCGTCTTGTGGTCGACGAGGGCCGCCGACAGGTCACTGGCGATGGTCCAGGCTCCCGAGGCGATGAGCGACGACTCGACGACGTCGCCCACCCCGGTGGCATCGCGCATGCGCAGGGCGAGCAGGATGCCGTTGAGCAGTGCGAGGCCGGCGACGTGATCTCCCTGGCCGGGCCGAGGGCTGACCGGAGGTGACTCGGGCGACTGGAGCAGGCTCGAGATCGATGTCCGGGCGAAGAAGGCCGTGACGTCGAATCCGGGCGTGTCGGCTTCGGGTCCCGTGGCGCCGAAACCGGTCATCAGCGCGTAGATGAGTGCCGGGTGATCGGCGCGGAGCCGCTCGGGGTCGAGGTGGAAGCGACGTTGCCGCTCGGGCGTCAGGTTGGTGACGAACACGTCGGCGTCGGCCACGAGGCGTCGCACGATGTCGCGCCCGAGGTCGGTGTCGATCGCGACCGCGATGCCTCGCTTGCCGCGGTTCTCGAGTTGGTACGGGTGATCGATCTTGTCGCGGTGGGGCTGGATCGCCTGGCGCATGAGACCGCGCATGCCGTCGCCAGCGAGGGGCTCGACCTTGACCACGTCGGCGCCGAACTCGGCCATGAGCATCGTGGCGGTCGGCGCGGCGACCCAGTTGGCGACCTCGACCACACGCACACCGGCCAGGGGCCCGACGTGATCGGCGGTCATCGAAGCCTCAGACGGCGAGGGCTCGACCGCGGGCGCTACCGGGGGAGCAGGGGTGGCGCAGCTTGGTGAGCGCCTTGGCCTCGATCTGGCGGATGCGCTCGCGGGTGAGTTCGAAGTGCCGTCCCACCTCGTCGAGGGTGAGCGGGCGTTCGCCGACCAGGCCGAAGCGGAGCTCGAGGACTTCGCGCTCGCGATCGGACAGCGTGTAGAGGAGGTCGCGGAGCGCGATCTTCTCGAGGTTGCGGGCGGCGACGTCGAACGGGACCTCGGCGGTCTCGTCGGGGAGGAGGTCGCCGAACTCGGTGGCGTCCTCCCCGATGCCGACCGAGAGCGAGATGACGTCGGCGGTGGCGGAGAGTGCGGTCTCGACCCGATCGACGGGCATACCCGTGAGCTCGGACAGCTCGGCCGAGGTCGGTTCGCGGCCGAGTTCCTTGAGCAGCGTGCCCGACGCCTTGGTGAGCGTGGTGAGCGTGTCGACCACGTGCGACGGCAGGCGGATGGTGCGTCCCTTGTCGGCGACGCCGCGGCCGATGGCCTGGCGGATCCACCACGTGGCGTAGGTCGAGAACTTGAACCCCTTGCGGTGGTCGAACTTCTCGACGGCCCGGATGAGGCCGAGGTTGCCCTCCTGGATCAGGTCGAGGAGCGGGAGCCCGGTGGACTGGTAGCGCTTGGCGATGGAGACGACCAGGCGGAGGTTCGACTGGATGAACCGCTGCTTGGCCGCAGCGGCCTGGCGGACCTCGCGCCGCAACGCGGCTCGCTGGGCGGTGGTGACGTCGTCGTCCTCGAGGCGCTCCTCGGCGAGGTGGCCGGCCTCGATCTTCTGCGCGAGCTCGACCTCTTCCGCTGCGGTGAGCAGCGGGTACTGGCCGATGTCGGAGAGGTACCGGCCGACCAGATCATCTGGCCCCCGTGCTCCCCGATGACCGTTTCGCTTGGCCCCGGCCACCCACTACCTCCCCGGTTCGTCGAGTGAGACCTGACGCATCGACTGACGGAATCGACGGTAGTCACGCGTCGCGCGGT
>JBFJNI010000070.1:0-19371 GCA_041618235.1 Acidimicrobiales bacterium | reverse complement strand
TCGAAGTCGCCGCGGTACCGGGAACCGGCGACCAGTGCGCCGAGGTCGAGCGTGTAGAGCTGCTTGTTTTGCAGTGTCTCCGGCACATCGTCGGCGACGATCTTCTGGGCGAGGCCCTCGACGATCGCCGTCTTTCCGACGCCGGGCTCGCCGACGAGCACCGGGTTGTTCTTGGTGCGCCGGCTCAGCACCTGCATGACCCGCTCGATCTCGCGGGTGCGGCCGATGACGGGATCGACCTTCTTCTCGCGGGCGAGCTGGGTGAGGTTGCGACCGAACTGGTCGAGTACGAGCGAACCAGACGGCGTGTCGCCGGCCTGGCTGCCGGCTGCGGAGCCGGCCTTCTCGCCACGGGCACCCCCGCCACCACCGCCACCGGCTGCGCCGGAACCCTGGTAGCCGGAGAGCAGCTGGATGACCTGCTGGCGGACCCGGGAGAGGTCGGCGCCGAGCTTGACGAGGACCTGGGCGGCGACGCCCTCGCCCTCGCGGATCAGTCCGAGGAGGATGTGCTCGGTGCCGATGTAGTTGTGGCCGAGCTGGAGCGCCTCGCGGAGGCTCAGCTCGAGGACCTTCTTCGCGCGGGGCGTGAAGGGGATGTGGCCGGAGGGCGAGGAACCGCCCTGGCCGATGATCTCCTCGACCTGGCTGCGCACCGCCTCGAGGGAGATGCCGAGGGATTCGAGCGCCTTCGCGGCCACGCCCTCACCCTCGTGGATGAGCCCGAGCAGGATGTGCTCGGTGCCGATGTAGTTGTGGTTGAGAAGCCGCGCTTCTTCCTGCGCGAGCACCACGACTCGGCGGGCACGGTCGGTGAAACGTTCGAACAAGGCTCTGCCCTCCCCGGAGAGGCGTTGGGATCGGGAGATTTCGTGGACGCAGTGTAACCCTGCCCATCGGCACTTCATCGCCGAGGATGAGGGATCCGGGGGTCGATCGGCCCCGGGCCTGCATGGCGGCCGTGCGGACCCCGCCGGTAGCCTCGTTCGACCGAGCATGGGTACCGATCTCCGAGGAATCCCTGGCGCCGGCGCCGGCGGCAGTCGCCGCCGGCCACGGTCGTCGTCCGGCCGGCAGTTCAGCCCGGCGCTCCTGAGCGACCCCCGGCGGCGGTCGGGTCCCACCGGCGGCGGTCGTGGCCCCTTCCGACGACGCAACCGGCGCCCCAAGGCCTGGAGCCCGCGCCGCCAACCCCGCAGCATGCCGTGGTCGAGCATGTTCATCGCCCTCGGCTTCGCGGCGCTGGGCTTCTTCATCTGGCAGAAGTTCTGGGACGCCACCCGGGTCGAGGTGCAGATCCGGGGCCTCGAGGACCAGGCGCAACTGACGATGGAGGAAGCCGCGTCGCTCGACGTGCGCATCGGCATCGCCGACCTCGACCTCGAAGCCGGTGTCACGCCCACGCTGTTCTTCGACGGGCTCGAGGCCAGCGAGGACTCCTACGAGCTCTCACCGACCGGGTTCCGGTGGCGACCCGAACCCCTCGACGAGGGCGTGCACGTCCTCGCGATGTCCATCGGGCGACCGCTGCTGGACGACGCCAAGTTCACCTGGACCTTCGCGGTCGACGGCACCCCGCCCGTCATCGACGTCGTCTCCCCGCAGCCGGCGGCATCCATCTGTGCCCCGGTGACGGTCGAGGGGCGCATCGAGACCGGGTTGGCCTCGTTCCAGGTCGACGGCGAGGACTTCGACGTGGCGGACGACGGCACGTTCTCGCTGTCGTTCGACCAGCCGCCCACGGGGCCGATCCTGCTGACCGCCGAGGACGTCGCCGGCAACCGCTCCGCCGCCGAGATCGTCATCCCGGTCGAGTACCCCTCGACCCAGGGCATCCACGTCACCGCCGCGGCGTGGGGCTACGCCCCGCTGCGCGAGCACGTGCTGTCCATCGTCGACGCCGGCAAGGTCTCGGCGGTCCAGATGGACATCAAGGACGAGGGCGGCATCGTGGGCTACGACAGCGACGTCGACCTCGCCCACGAGATCGGTGCCGTCCGCCAGGAGTACGAGCTCAAGAAGGCCGTCGACCTGCTGCACTCGAAGGGCGTGCGCGTCATCGGCCGCATCGTCGCGTTCCGCGACGGCCCCCTCGCTCGCTGGGCCGTCGAGAACGACCGCATGGACTACGTGATCCAGGACCCGGACGGCGCGCTGCTGTCGAAGTACGGCGGGTTCACCAACGTGGCCAACGCCGATGTCCGCAGGTACAACATCGACCTGGCCGAGGAGGCCATCGACCGCGGCGTCGACGAGATCCTCTGGGACTACGTGCGCCGCCCCGAGGGCGACATCGACGGCATGGTGTTCCCCGGACTCCCACTGCCCCCCGCCGCCGACTCGCTCGCGAAGAAGCTGGCCGTCAACGACCAGGTCGTCGGGTTCCTGGCCGAGGCCGGCGACCCGATCCGCGAGGCCTGCGTCTACCAGGGTGCGTCCCTGTTCGGCATCGCCGCCCGCAACCCCGACGCCATCGGCCAGCCCGTGCCGGCCATCGCCCGCCACGTCGATTACATCGCCCCGATGCTCTACCCGTCGCACTGGGTGCGCGGCGAGTACCGCGTCGCCCATCCCAACGCACAGCCCTACGACATCGTCGCCAAGTCGCTCTCCGACTTCCAGCGCAAGGCAGCCGGCTCCGGCGTCGCCTTCAACCTGTGGGTCCAGGACTTCTCCATCGGCATCCCCTACGGCCCCGAGGAGGTCCGCGCCCAGATCGACTCGGCCCGCGACCTCGGCGTGGACAACTGGCTGCTCTGGAACGCCACCGTCCGCTACACGCCCGAGGCGATCACCAACGACATCGTCGACCGCCCCGACGGGAGCGACCGGCCGTCCTCTTAGGGGCTTCCTCCGTCGCTGGCGCTCGGTCCGGTGAGCCCCCACGTTGCACGGAGCTGTTGGTCACCCTCCGTTCTGCCGGTCGGCTGGCGCCTCCCTCCGGGCCGACTGCTCACGCATTCATTGCGACGTCTACGCGGCAGATGACTCCGGCTGTGACTGAAGGCGCGTGCGCATCCGCCGGTAGCCTTCCGGGATGCGTCCGCACCCGCTGCTCGAGTACCCCGGCGTCGACGGCCACCTGGCCACGGTCGACGAGCGGCTGCTCGCCAGCGTCACCACCGACGATGCGCACCTGACCGAGATGACCACGCACCTCATCAAGGCCGGTGGCAAGCGCCTCCGACCCCTGATGGCGGTCATGTCCGCGGCCACCGGCAACGGCACGGTCGGCACCGGCGTGACGCTCGACGTCATCGACGGTGGCGTGGCGGTCGAGTTGGTGCAGGTGGGTTCGCTCTACCACGACGACGTCATCGACGAGGCCGACTCGCGCCGAGGGGTGCCGTCGGTCAACGTGCGTTGGAACAACCTGACGGCGATCCTCGCCGGCGACTTCCTCTTGGCCAAGGCGTCGGAGATCGCGGCCCGCCTGGGGGTCGAGGTCGCCGAGCTGTTGGCGAAGACCATCGGACGACTGTGCGAGGGCGAGATCCTCGAGCTGCGTCACGCCTACTCCACCGACCGACCCGAAGATGCCTACTTCGCGGCGATCGAGGGCAAGACCGCGTCGCTCTACGCCACCGCGTGCCGCATCGGCGGCATCGTGGCCGAGCTGCCCCGCGACCAGATCGACGCCCTCACCGAGTACGGCCGCTCCTACGGCGTCGCGTTCCAACTCGTCGACGACGTCCTCGACCTCGTCGCAACCGAGGAGGAACTCGGCAAGCCGGCCGCCCACGACCTCACCGAGGGCATCTACAACCTCCCGGTGCTCCGTGCCCTGCAGACCGACGCCGGCGACGAGCTCCGCTCGCTCCTGGGTTCGCCGGTCGAGGGCGAAGAGCGCGACCGGGTCCGCGACCTCGTCCTGGGTTCGGGCGGCATCGAGGCCACCATCGCCGAGGCGCAGTGCTTCGTCGCCGGCGCCCGCGCCGCACTCGAGGCCGTCGAGCCCGGCCCGGCCACCGACGCGTTGGCCGACGGTGCCGATCACCTCCTCGAGATGGTGGCGGCGTCCGCCGGCTGAACAACCGCCGCCCCGATCACGGGGCGTGCCAGCATGCGACGGTGACCGGCGTTCCCGAATCCGGCGGCGCCCTCGTGCGCAGCCTCGTCACCGGGCTGACGATCTTCCGCGCCGCCTGCCTCGGCTGGCTCGTCGCGGTGGTCATCGCCACCCGCGACCAGATCGAGCGGCCCTGGGCCGCATGGCTCCTGGTCGGTGCGGCCTCCACGCTGACCGCGGTCTGGGCCGTCCGACTGCGCCGCGACGGAGCGGCCCCGCTCCTCCGCCCGGGGATGCTGGGCGCCGACGTCGGCGTGGCCACCGCGCTGGCCCTCGGCGACGGCATCGTCTACGGCGGTCCCCATCCGCTGTCGCTCGGCTCGGCCTGGCCGCTCGCCAGCGTCCTCAGCGCCGGCATCGCGCTCGGCGCCCGAGGCGGGGCGATCGCCGGTGCGTGCGTGGGCGTCGGCCGGGCGATCGGCGACCTCCTCGAGCCCGGAGGCGGATGGTCGTTCGACGAGATCCTGTCGCGGTCGTCGACGCTGTTCCTCTACTGCCTCGCCGGCGCGATGGCCGGCTTCGCGGCGCGGCGGCTCCTCGATGCCGAGGAGCAGATCGCGCTCACCAGGGCGCGTGAGGAGGTGGCCAGGACGCTCCACGACGGCGTCCTCCAGACCCTCGCCGTGGTCCAGCGACGCAGCGGTGACGACGATCTCTCCCGCCTGGCCCGCGACCAGGAGCGCGAGCTGCGCGAGTACCTGTTCGGCACGGGCGTGGCCGACGGTGGCGGCGACCTCGGCGCCGCGCTCCGCGAGACGGCACACCGCACCGAGCAGCGCGACGGCACGGACATCCGCGTGATCGTGGCTCCGGACGTGCCGGATCTCGACGCCCGCGTCGTGCACGCCATCGTCGGCGCGGTGGGCGAGGCCAGCACGAACGCTGCCAAGCACGGCGAGGCCAGGATCGTCACGGTCTACGTCGAACCCGACGACGACGGCGCGCTCGTCTGCAGCATCAAGGACGACGGTCGCGGCTTCGACCCGGCGGAGATCACCGAGGGTGTCGGCATCACCCGCTCGATCCGAGGACGGATGGACGAACTCGGTGGCACGGTCGCCATCGCCGCGAACCCCGGGCGGGGCACCGAGGTCGTGCTGAGGGTCCCGTTGGACGGGCGGACCGGCCGGCCGTGACCGCACCTCGGCTGCCGTAGCCTGACCACATGGCCGATCACGATGACGCCGGCGGGTCCACGAGCGGCGAGCCGGGTCCGGTGCGCATCGTCCTGGCCGACGACCACGAGATCTGGCGCTCAGGGCTCCGAGCAGAGCTGGGACACGACTTCCAGGTCGTCGACGAGGCCGCCGACGCCGACGCTGCGATCGCCGCGATCCGCTCGTCGTCGCCCGATCTGGTCGTGTGCGACCTCAACATGCCCGGCGGTGGCGGACTCAAGGTCGCGAAGGAGTGCGGCGCCACCGTCAAGGTCGTGATCCTCACCGTCTCCGAAGCCGAGCGCGACCTGCTCGACGCCGTCGCGGCCGGCGCCCTCGGCTACCTGGTGAAGACGACCCCGCCCGACGAGCTGCGCGAGGCCCTGCGGGAGGCGGCGCGGGGCGAGCCGGTCTTCTCGCCGCACCTCGCGTCGTTGGTGCTCGGCGAGTTCCGGCGACTCGCCAAGGCCACGGCGCCCGTCCAGGCGCTCAGCGACCGCGAGCGTGAGGTCCTGCAGTACGTCGCCCGGGGGCACACCTACAAAGAGATCGGTGAGCAGCTCTTCATCTCGCCGAAGACGGTCGAGAACCACGTCCGCAACATCCTGTCGAAGCTGCACCTGAACCGCCGCCAGGAGCTCATCCGCTTCGCCGTCGACCACGGAATCGACTGAACCTCGACGATCAGCCCTGCATCGCGAGCCGGCGCAGCGCGGCAACGAAGTCGTCGTCGTCACCACCGGCCTTCCCCACGACCTCGGTCACGCCGATGTCGAGCGCGGCCTCGACCATGGCCTCGTCGACGAGACCCGAGTGCACGAGGATGCGGAGGTCCCGATCGCGCCGGAGCAACTCACGGGCGACGTCGAGCCCGCTCCCGTCGGGCAGGGCCAGGTCGAGCACCACGATGTCCGGCGGCGGTCGGAGCGCGTCGTAGACGGCGATCGCCTCGGCCGCGCTGCCGGCATCGGCGACCACACCGAGCCCGACGGAGGTGGCCAGCAGACGCACGATCTGGACCACGTCGGCGTCGTCGTCGATCACCATGACGCTGCCGTCGAGGGGCATCAACGTGTCGTCGAGCACCTCGGCACGTGGGATGCCGACGACGAACGTCGCGCCGGCGCCGGCGCCGTCGTCGATCGGACCGACGGTGATGTAGCCACCGAAGCTGCGGAGCACGGCGGCGCAGGACGCCAGCCCGATGCCCGATCCCGCCACGGCGTCCGGGTCTCCCCGGACACCGAGGTCGAAGATCTGCGAACGCAGCTCCCGCGGGATGCCGCGGCCGTTGTCGACCACCAGGATCTCGGCCAGGTCGGGGTCGGAGGACGGCACCTGCCGGAACTCGAGCGTCAGCGGCACGTCGGGCCGGCGGTACTTCACCGCGTTGTCGACCAGGTTGAGGAACACCTGCCGCAGGGCGGCTTCGTTCCCCAGCACGGAGGGCAGCTCGCCGACGATGACCACACCACTGGCGCGGTCGAGGTCGACCCGCTTCACGTCCACGGCCCACTCGACGGCGGCCTGGAGGTCGACCGTCTCATGATCGCTCGGTGACCCTGCCGTCCGTGCGTAGGCGAGCAGGTCGCTGACCATCTCGCTCGACCGTTCCGCATTTCGCTCCAACCGCCGGATCACCTCGGCGCCTTCGTCTCCCACGTCGTCGACGACCTCGGGCAGCAGCCGGATGAACCCCAACATGTTGGCCAGCGGACCCTTGAGGTCATGGGCGATCGCACCCGCGAAGCGTTGGAGCTCGGCGTTGGTCCGCGCCAGCTGGGCGTTTGCGTCGTCGAGCTCGGCAACCAGATGGCTGCGCACGGCGGCGGCGCCCTCGAGCTCGCGCCGTCCGTCCTCCTCGGCCGTGACGTCCTCGACCACCACGACTCGCCCATCGCCGGTCGCGGGGCGAAGCGCCTGGACCCGCAGCCACCGCAGCGTGCCGTCGGCCAGGACGTGACGGACGGCGTTCGCCCGCACGATCCGGGGGTCGCGATCCTGGTTGGCGACGGCCTCGACCCACCACGGCGCCGAGGTGGGCGCTGGCCTCCCCACCTCCGGAGCGTCGTCGCCGAGCGCTTCGACGAGGGCAGCGTTGCGCGCGGTGACGATGTCGTGCTCGTCGACCACGACGATCCCGAGCCACAGCGATGCGAGGTGCAACTGGCCGGTCCGCTCAGGTCCGGTCTCGCCGGAGTCGGACGTCATCGCCGGCACCCTAACGGTGGCTGCGCGGCAGGAGATCCGCGATGTCCGCGACGCGGACCGGCTTGGCGATCACTCCGAGCTCGCGCTCCTGCGGTGCGACCTCGTCGGGGGCGGCGGTGATCAACCGGAGCACGGCCCCGGGGTACACCGCGGCCACCTCTTCCGCGAGCGCAGAGCCACGGTCCTCGGGCAGGATCTGATCGATGAGCACGAGGTCCGGGTGGCCCGCTCGCTCGGCCAACGCGGCCCGCAGCGCCGCGCCGTCGGCGAACGCTCGGACCGTGGCCGCGACGTCGGCGCGGCGCAGCAGGATCTCGAGGTGTGCGGCGACGTCCGGATCATCGTCCACCACCCAGACGATCGCGGCGGCACATGCTCCTGGTCCCGCGTCCATGCTCGCCACAGTACGCGTGGGCCGACGCGTCTCGACCACCGTGCGCTCGTCGTCGGGCGCCACTCATCGGTGGCTCGGAGCTCAGGCCTCGGGCTTGAGCGTCGGGAACAGCACGACGTCGCGGATCGAGGTCGTGTTGGTCAGCAGCATCACGAGGCGGTCCATGCCGATGCCGAGGCCACCGGTGGGTGGCAAGCCGTACTCCATGGCGCGGAGGTAGTCCTCGTCGAGCGGCATCGCCTCGTCGTCGCCGGCCGCCTTCTGGCGGATCTGGTCCTCGAAGCGGGCCCGCTGGACGTCGGGGTCGGTGAGCTCGGAGAACGCGTTGCAGAGCTCGCGGCCCGCCACGATGGCCTCGAAGCGCTCGGTGACTCCCGGGACCTCTCGGTGCGAGCGCGACAGCGGCGAAACCTCCTCGGGATAGTCGATGACGAAGATCGGGCCCCACAGGCCGGCCTCGGTGGTCTTCTCGAAGATCTCGAGGATGAGCTTGCCCTGGCCCCACGAGTCCTCGATCTCGACGCCGTGCTCGGTGGCGACGGCGCGGACCTCGTCGATGGGCTGGCGCACGTCGAGCTGCACGCCGACGGCGTCCTCGATGAGCTCGGTCATCGATGCGCGTCGCCACGGGGTGGTGAGGTCGAGGTCACGGTCGACGCCATCACGATCGAGATAGGTGAGCTTCGTGGTGCCGTGCAGCTCGGTGGCGAGGTGGGCGACGAGGTCCTCGGTGAGGGTCATGATGTCGGCGTAGTCGGCGTAGGCCTGGTACAGCTCGAGCATCGTGAACTCGGGGTTGTGGCGGGTCGAGATGCCCTCGTTGCGGAAGACCCGGCCCATCTCGAAGACGCGCTCGAAGCCACCGACCACGAGACGCTTGAGGAACAGCTCGGGGGCGATGCGCAGCTTGAGATCGACGTCGAGCGCGTTGTGGTGCGTGGTGAACGGCGTGGCCGCCGCGCCGCTGGCGACGTGCTGGAGGATGGGTGTCTCCACCTCGACGAAGTCGCGGTCCTCGAGCCACCGTCGGGTGAGACTCATGATGCGCGAGCGGTTGCGCAACGCAACGGCGGCCTCGGGGTTGGCCCACAGGTCGGCATAGCGCTGCCGGTAGCGCAGGTCGGTGTCGGTGATGCCGTGGAACTTGTCGCCGAAACCGCGGCGCGCCTTGGCCAGCAGCTGGAACGACGTGGTCTTGATCGACAGCTCGCCCCGCTTGGTGCGCACGACGGTGCCCGTGGCGCTGACCCAGTCGCCCAGGTTGAGCTTCACGAACTCGGCGAAACCGTCGAGCACCTTCGACAGCGCGAAGAGCTGGATCTCGTCGCCGCCGCCCTCGCGGAGCGTGGCGAAGGCCAACCGACCCTGGTCGCGCAGCAGCATCACGCGGCCGGCGAGCGTGACCTCGTCGTCGGTCTCCTCGCCGTCCTCGAGGTGTGCGTACCGCTCGGCGATGTCGCCGGCCTTGCCGGTGACATCGAGGCGATACGGCGGCTCGAAGGGCACCGCATCCTCCAGGGCTTCGGTGTCCGCAGGTGTCTCGTCGGGCGTGGGCGTGTTGGTCGACATCGGGTCCGTCATCGATCGCGGGCGGAGTTCTTCTCGTGGATGAGGCGCAGGCCGTGGAGCGTGAGCCATGGCTCGTGGTGCTCGATCGTCTCCGACAGCGGGGCGATCAGACCGGAGAGACCACCGGTCGCCACCACCGTGGCCGATGCTCCCAGCTCCTCCTCGAACCGGTTGACCATGCCGTCGACCACTGACGTGTAGCCCCACACGGCACCGGACTGCATGGACTCGACCGTCGATCGCCCGATGACGTGTTCGGGTTCGACCAGCTCGATGCGCCGCAGCGCCGCTGCCCTGCCGAACAGTGCATCGAGACTGATGTCGATGCCGGGGAAGATGGCGCCGCCGAGGTACTCGCCCTTCTCGGAGATGGCCTCGAACGTGGTGGCCGTGCCGAAGTCGACGACGATGGTCGGCCCGCCGAAGAGGTCCCACGCAGCGACGGCGTCGGCGATGCGGTCGGAGCCGACCTCGCGGGGATTGTCGTAGAGGATGGGCATGCCCGTCTTGACGCCGGGCTCGATGACCAGGGCGTCCTGGCCGAGATAGCGCTCGCTGAAGCGCCGGAGTGCGCCGGTGACGCGCGGGACCGACGAGCACATCGAGAACCCGTCGATGTCGGCCGGCCAGCCGAAGCCGTGGAAGGCCAGGAACTCCTGGAACAGCAGGGCGTACTCGTCGGCCGTGCGCTCGACGTTGGTGGCGATGCGCCAGTGGTCGAGCAGGTCGGTGTCGGCCGCGCGCGTGGCCGGATCGGCGCCGCTGTCCAGGGCGTAGAGCCCGATGACGGTCTGGGTGTTGCCGACGTCGACGACCAGGAGATGCACGGCGGGAACGTTAGGACAGCCGCCTCAGCGGGTCGTCATCCGTTGACCTCGCGAGCCGTCGGCGCCCCGCCTACGGTGCGGCGTCGAGGCCGATGTCGAGCGCCGGCGCCGATTGGGTGATCTGGCTGGTCGAGAGCAGGTCGACGCCGGTGGCGGCGTAGGCCGCGGCCGTCTCGACCGTGATGCCACCGGAGCATTCGAGCCACGGGCGGCGGGTGTTGTTGGCGGCGGCCCAACGGTCGGCCTCGGCGACCGCTTCGGTGGCCTCGGCGGGCGTGAAGTTGTCGAGGAGGATGGCGTCGCATCCGGCCGCGAGCGCCACGCGCAGGCCCTCGATGTCGTCGACCTCGACGTGGATCGTGCGAGCCGGCCACGCGTGGCGCGCCCGGCGGACGGCTTCGGTGATCCCGATGGCCGCGAGGTGGTTGTCCTTGAACATGACCCAGTCGGAGAGGTTTCCCCGGTGGCTGGCGCCACCGCCGGCCCGCACCGCCGCCTTCTCGAGGCTGCGGAGGCCCGGCGTGGTCTTGCGGGTGTCCCAGATGCGGGCAGGGCCGCCCTCGGCCGCGGCGTCGGCGAAGCGCCGGGTGAGAGTGGCGACGCCGCTGAGATGACAGAGGAAGTTGAGGGCGGTTCGCTCCCCCGTGAGGATGCTGGCCAGCGGGCCGCGGACGGTGCCGATGGGTTGGCCGGCCGCGACCCTCGTGCCGTCGGCCACCGACCACGCGACCATCACGCGGTCGTCGAGCTGGGCGAACGCCTCGGTGGCGCACGCGGTGCCGGCGATCACGCCTGGCGAGCGGGGCACGAACGACGCCGAGAAGCCGTGATCCTGCGGGACCAGCGCGGCCGACAGGTCGCCGAGCGGCGTCAGGTCCTCGGCCAACGCCGCGGCGACGGCGGCGCGCACCGCATGGATGGGCGGCGAGTTGGGGACGTCGGGTGCGGCATCGCGCGACATGACTCGCAGCCTGCCACGGGGGTCAGCGGGCCAGCGCCTTCTGCAGCGGTGTGGAGAACCGAGGCTTGACGACCGTGCCGTCGAGCCACGCGGTGAGCTCGGCCGCCGCGGCCTCGGCCGCCCACGACCTCGCCGCCTCGCCAGATGGTGGGGCCGACGTTGCCCCAGCGGTCGAACAGCTCGGGGCATAGTTCGTCGGCGACGAACCAGCGCCGGTCCTTCCATCCCATGGCGGTGCCGTCGAGACCGGGGAGGTATCGGATCTCGTCATCGCCGGCGACGGTCGTCGACGCTGGAGGTGCGCACTCCGTGCTCGCGGCTACTCGCCGAGGACCAGGCGGACCTCGAGGGCGGAGTCGGTCTCGGGGTGGTCGGTGCGGGTGTGGGCGCCGCGGGTCTCGGTGCGGGCCCGGGCCGCCATCGCCACGCCGACGCCGAGTGTGGCCAGGTTGTGCAGCTCGGCCGAGGCGACGTCGGTGACCGGATGAGCGGCCGCGACCCGCGCCGCATCGATGGCGTCGGCCAGCGAGGCATCGCTGCGGAGCACGCCGGCCTTGGCGGTCATCATCCGCTGGAACTCGTCGCGACGGTCGTGCACCGAGGTCGCGTCGTCGTCCACGTCGGCGTCGAGTTCGACCGGACCCAGCGACCGCCCACCGACGCCGTCGCCTCCACCGAGCACACAGCGCATCGCTCCCGTGGCTTCAGCCGTGTCCTTGCCGGCGTCGATCGACTCGACGACCCGGGGACCGAAGACCATGCCGTCGAGCAGCGAGTTGGACGCCAGCCGGTTGGCGCCGTGGACCCCGTTGCAGGCGACCTCACCGGCCACCCAGAGACCAGGAAGTGACGTCGCGCCGTCGAGGTCGGCGACGACGCCGCCGCAGCAGTAGTGCGCGGCGGGAGCGACGGGCAGCCAGTCGGTGGCGGGATCGAGGCCGACCTTGCCGAGCGCGGTGAGGATGGTGGGGAACCGCTCGTCGAAGTTGTCGAGCACGGTGGCGTCGAGCCACACGTGCTCGGTGCCGTCCTGGGTCAGCTGGGCGGTGATGGCGCGCGAGACGATGTCGCGCGGTTGGAGCTCGTCGACGAAGCGCTCGCCTCGGTCGTCGCGAAGGAACGCCCCGTGACCGCGGAGTGCCTCGGACAGCAGCGGCCTCGGCATCGACGGGTGGTGCAGGGCGGTGGGATGGAACTGCACGAACTCGACGTCGGCGACGGCCGCTCCCGCGCGCAGTGCCATGGCCATGCCGTCGCCCGTTGCCTCGAGCGGGTTGGTCGTGACCGAGTACAGCTGGCCACCACCTCCGGTGGCGACGAGCACGTTGCGGGCACGGACCTCGATGCGCTCTCCCACCTCGTCGAAGGCGACGACGCCGACGCAGCGACCGGCGTCGACGAGCAGGTCGAGGGCGAAGGTCCGCTCGAGCAGCACCGCGGCGGTCTTGCGGACGGCTTCGACCAGCGCTCGCTCGACCTCGACGCCGGTGGCGGCGCCGCCGGCGTGGAGGATGCGCGGATGGCTGTGCCCGCCCTCGCGGGCGAGGAGGTACTCGCCGCCCTCGTCCTGGTCGAACATCGCGCCCATGGCGATGAGCTCGTTGACCCGGGCGGGGCCCTCGTCGACGAGTACCCGCACGGCCTCGACGTCGCACAGGCCGGCGCCGGCCTGGAGGGTGTCGGCCAGGTGGAGATCGGTCGAGTCGGGGTCGCCACCGAGCACGGCGGCCACGCCACCCTGGGCCCAGCGGGTGGTCGACTGCTGCAGCTCGCCCTTGGTGAGCACACCGACCCGCATGCGATGGACGTCGGCCGCCCGCACCGCGGCGGACAGGCCGGCCACGCCGGAGCCGAGGACGAGCAGGTCGAGGGTGTCCACGTCGCCAGTCTGCCTGGCGGATCCCCGCCCGGACGTCCCAACCGCGGGTGGGGGGAGCGAAGCGCCAGCGAGCGACTGGGACGGGGCCGCCGGCTCCGTGCCAACGTGGGAGCTCCCCGGACCGAGCGCAGCGAGGGAGGAGGCTCCGATGACGTGGGACGGCGACGAGTATCAGGCGCGCTTCGACCGGCTGGCGGCGAGCGGCAAGGACATGCACGGTGAGGCGACGTTCGTGCGAGCCTACGAACCGGCGACGGTGCTGGACGCCGGCTGTGGCACCGGACGGGTGGCGACCGAACTCGCGCGCCACGGCATCGAGGTCACCGGCGTCGACGTCGACGCGTCCATGCTGGCGACCGCTCGGGAGCGGGGGCCCGACGTCGAGTGGGTCGAAGGCGATCTGCGCTCGTTCGACCTCGGTCGCACGTTCGACGTGGTGGTGATGGCCGGCAACGTCCCGTTGTTCACGCCGGCGGGCACGCAGGCCGAGCTCGTGGCCGCCGTCGCCCGCCACGTCGCCGCCGGCGGCGTGCTCATCGCCGGGTTCTCGACCGATTGGGCCGACCGCCCGTACGACGTGGCGTCATACGACCGGCACTGCGCCGATGCCGGCCTCACTCTGGCGGAGCGGTTCTCGACCTGGGATCGCCAGCCATGGACGCCCGCGTCGAACTACGCGGTCTCGGTCGATCGCCCGACCTGAGGTCGGGTGAGGTCAGGGGGTGGTGACGCCGTGCACGCCGCCGTCGCTGTCGACCTCGAGGTAGCGGTGCGGGGCGGGGCCACGCAGCTGCTCGGCGAGGAGCTCGGCGGTGACCTCGTCGATCTCGCGGTTGGAGGCGTCGACGTGGACGACACGCGGCTCGTAGCTGGCCAGCTCGGCCTGCTCGTAGTCGGCGTAGCTGATGAGGATGACCTTGTCGCCGGGGCTCACGAGTCGTGCGGCGGCGCCGTTGAGGCAGATCACGCCTGAGCCGCGAGGGCCCGCGATGGTGTAGGTCTCGAGTCGGGCGCCGTTGTCGACGTCGACGATGGCGACCTGCTCGAACTCCATGATGTCGGCGGCGTCGAGGAGATCCTCGTCGACGGTGACCGACCCCACGTAGTGGAGGTTCGCGTCGGTGACGGTGGCGCGGTGGATCTTGGACTTCATCATGCGACGGCGCATGTGGATCAACTCCCTTGGGTGGGCGCCGAGTTCACGGTCACCCCCACGTTGTCGATGAGACGGGCAGAACCGAAGCGCACGGCGGCGAGCAGACGCAAATCGCCGTGCGGTGCTCCGGGGCCCAGGGTGGATGGAACGGCGAGGCTGGCGGCGTCGACGACATCGGCGTAATCGAGTTCGCCCAGGGGTTCGGCGGCCACGATGCGGGCCATGAGGGACCGGACCTCGGCGGGGTCGGTCTCGCCTGCGAGGATGGCGGCGACGCCGGCCCGCAGCGCCCGGTGGACCACGGGGGCGGATGCCCGCTCGTCGTCGGTCAGGTAGGCGTTGCGGCTCGACATCGCGAGCCCGTCGGCTTCGCGCACCGTCTCGCAGCCGACGACCTCGACCGGCATCGAGAGATCGGCGACCATGCGACGCACGACGGCGAGCTGCTGGAAGTCCTTCTCACCGAAGTAGGACCGGCACGGGCCGACGATGGAGAACAGCTTGGCGACGACGGTGGCGACGCCGGCGAAGTGCGTCGGCCGGCTGGCGCCCTCGAAGCCCTCGGACGCGCCGGCGACGCTGACCGTGGTGGCGATGGGGTGGCCGTCGGGGTACATCTCGTCGGTGGCGGGCACGAAGACCAGGTCGACGCCGGCGTCGGCGGCGAGCTGCGAGTCGCGCTCGAGGTCGCGGGGATAGCTGCCCAGGTCCTCGTTGGCCGCGAACTGGAGCGGGTTGACGAAGATCGACGTGACCACGACATCGGTCTCGGCGCGCGCCGCCCGCATGAGCGACGCATGACCGTCGTGCAGGTAGCCCATGGTGGGCACGAAGCCGATGGTGCGGCCGGCGGCCCGTTCGGCGTCGAGCATCGAGCGCAGCTCGGCGATGGTGGCGACGTGCTTCACGCCACACCCGCCGGGGTGGAGTCGGCGAGGCGGCGAGCCGCGTCGGCGAGCAGCGAGTAGGCCGGGCGCTCCTCGGCCGGCAGGGCGGCCAGGTGGGAGCTCACGGTCGACCAGTCGCCTCGGCTGACGGGGCCGGTGAGGGCCGCGCGGGGGCCGACGGCCTCGACATCGTCGAGGGCGCCGCGTGCGAGGGCGAGATAGGCCTCGAGCGGGACCCCGATGGAGGCGGCCACCCGCTCGACCTGGCCCATCAGGGCGACGAGGTGGTTGGCGGCGATGGCGGCCGCGGCGTGGTAGCGGACACGGTCGTCGTCGGCGACCTCGACGGCGCGTCCCCCGAGGAGCTCGACCATCTCGCCCACGATCGGGTCGCCGGCGGTGGCGAACCACGCACCGTGGAGGCGGTCGGCGCCGCGCTCGGCGTCGGGGAGGGCGACGAGCGGGTGCAGCGACCCGGCACGGGGATGGGCCGCGAGCGGCTCGAGGCCGAGCGATCCGGCCAGGTGCACGACGACCGCGTCGGCCGGGGTGACGGCATCGGCCAGTGCGCGAATGGCAGCGTCGGGCACCGCCAGCACCAGGACCCGGACGCCTGCAGCTGCCCCCACCGGGGGGTACGCCCGTTCGTGCGGCCCGTCCACGGACCATCCGGCTCGCGTCAACGCCAGAGCCAGGGCGCTGCCGGCCCGGCCGGCGCCGATGATGCGCGCGTCGAATGAGGTCACGAGTTGCCTTGTTCCTTTCGAGATCCGGCCCCGAAGGGGTGCCGGTCCGGGGTTCAGGATAGCGGGCCGAGGCGCTCGACGCGCTCGTCGTGATCGCTCGCCCGGACGTCGACCGCCGCGACCACCTCGGGCGCCAGCTGGGCCAACGGGTCGAGCACGAAGCTCCGCTCGCCCATCCGGGGATGCGGGATCTCGAGCTCGGGGTCGTCGACCGTGATGCCGTCGATCCAGAGCACGTCGACGTCGAGGGTGCGGGGCCCCCACCGCTCGGTCCGCACCCGCTCGGCGGCGGCCTCGAGCGCACGACACAAGGCCAGCAGCTCGTGCGGGCCGAGGTCGGTGTCGAGCTCGACGACCATGTTCAGGAACGCGCCCTGCTCGGGACCGCCCACGGCGCCGGTCTCGAACACGTCGGAGCTGGCGACGAGATCGGGCATGACATCGACCGCGGCGCGCAGGTACCCGGCTCGGTCGCCGAGGTTGGAGCCGAGCGCCAGGAAGGCCCGGGTCATCGGGTGCTCAGGCTCGTGAGCGGTGGAGACGAACGGCGGTGGTCGCCACGTCGACCGGCACCGGCGGGCGGATCTTGCGCACCGTGACCGACACGGCGGTGGTGCGGTCGTCGACGGCGAGGGCGGCGTCGGCGGCGATCCCGGCCAGGCGTTCGAGCAGCGCATGGGGCCCCGCCGTGACCGCGGCGGCGACCGCCGTGCTGACCTCGCCGTAGTCGACGGTGTCGGCGACATCGTCGGTGACGGCGGCCTCGTCGAGATCGAGGACGAGGTCGAGGTCGATCTCGATGGGCTGGGCCTGGGCGCGCTCGGCCTCGGGGACCCCGACGTGGCACAGGACCCGCAGGCCCCGGATCTCGATGGAGCCCATGGCGGCGCCGGCCATCAGCCGGCGTCTGGGGTCTTCGGTGCCGCCTCGTGGGGCGGCGGGAGCTTGGGCACCAGGGCGACGAGGCTGCGCGCACCGTGACCCAGCTGGCGGTGCAGGAGCTGCTCGACGATGGAGATGGCCTGCGGACCGGCCGGGACGAGGCGGTTCCACAGGATGTAGGCGGCCATCAGCCCGGCGACGCGGTCGCTGACCTCGTCCTGGTGGACGATGAGCTTCTCGCCGTCGAGGAGGAGCTGGCGCAGCTCGGGGAACAGCCGGCGCAGGAACGCCTCCTGCTCGTCGGAGCTGCTGAAGGGGCGATGCCGCCATGGCATGCCCATCTCGTCGTAGTTGTGCAGGTTGTGGGGTGATTGCACCAACGAGATGACCAGGGTGAAGCCCTGCTCGCGCAGCCAGATGATCTCCTCCTGGCGGCGGACCTTGCGGTGGTTCTGGCCGTAGCCGCCCGGACGCTCGCACACGGCCATGCGGTCCTGGAGGATCCACGTGAAGTGCCGTGGTTCGATCCCCTGGGCCCACTTCCCGCGCAGCACCATCAGCGGGCACCGCCCAGCGACACGACGGCGTCGGGGCGCGCCGGACCGGCCACCGACACGGCTCGGACCGTTGCTCGGACGTCGTGGACCCGGATCATCGCAGCACCCATGGTGGCAGCCCAGACGGCGGTCGTCATCGACCCTTCGAGCCGATCGGACGGCGGGGTGGGCGTTTCAACCCCGTCGGCGGCGCCGAGGGCGGCGCCGAGGAACGCCTTGCGACTCGTGCCGACGAGTACGGGCCACCCGGTGGCGACGAAGCGGTCGAGCGCCCCGAGCAGTGCCCAGTTGTGGTCGGGGGTCTTGCCGAACCCGATGCCGGGGTCGATCCAGCACTCGGTGACGCCTGCGTCCCGGCCCCGCTCGGCCGCGGCGACCAGGGCGTCGAGCACCTCGCCGACCACGTCGTCGTACTGCGGGGCCTGCTGCATCGAGGCGGGCTGGCCCTGCATGTGCATCGCGACCCAGCCCACGCCCCGGTGGGCGGCGAGCTCGTGGAGCGATGCCGAGATGTCGTTGAGGATGGTGGCGCCGGCGTCGATGGCGGCGAGTGCGACCTCGGCGTGGCGGGTGTCGACCGAGATCCGGGCACCCGCCCCCGCCGCCACCGGGCGGATGGCCTCGATGACCGGGACGACGCGAGCGAGCTCGTCTTCGAGCGACACGGGATCGGCGCCGGGTCGGGTGGACTCACCGCCGACGTCGATGACCGCGGCGCCCTCGTCGAGCATGACGCGGGCCCGCGCGACAGCGGCGTCGATCTCGAGCCAGGATCCGCCGTCGGAGAACGAGTCGGGGGTGACGTTGAGGACGCCCATGACGGCGGCACCGTGGGGCGGAGACATCGGTTCGCCATGGTAGTCGGCCACTCGGAATGGTCGGTTTCGGAGCATGCGATCGTGTCCACGCGCCGTCGGTGCGGCTACGGTCTCGAGCCGGTGGCGAGACGAAGTCCGGTGTGATCCCGGCACTGTCCCGCAACGGTGATGCTCGTGGGCTCCGGCCCGTGGGCGAGTCCGGTCGATGTCGTCACCGACGAACCACACATGACCCTCGAGGCAAGGGTTGGTTCGGCCGGCAGCCACTGCCGATCGAGCAGCCGTCTCGACCGACAGGAGGCCCCCCTGATGCCATCCAGAATCCGAATGTTGCTCCTCGCGCTGGTCGCGTTCGCCCTCGTCGCCGGAGCGTGCGGCAGCAGCGACGGCGACGTCGCCGCGAGCGGCGATCCCGCCGAGCCGAAGACCGAGACCGACGACCACGGCGCGGACCACGACGCCGACGGCGTGTTCCCCGCCAGCGTCACCTCGGCCGGCGTCGAGACCACCATCGAGGCCCGGCCCGAAGCCATCGTCTCGCTGTCGCCGGCCGCCACCGAGATGCTCTTCGCCATCGGCGCCGGCGACCAGGTGATCGCCGCCGACTCGTTCTCGGACTACCCCGCCGAGGCCCCGACCACCGACCTGTCGGGCTTCGACCCCAACCTCGAAGCGGTCATCGCCCTCGACCCTGATCTCGTCCTGCTCCAGGGCGATGCCAACGACCTCGTCGCCGGTCTCGACGCCGTCGGCGTGCCGACCATCGTCCTGCCGGCCGCCGCCGTGCTCGACGACACCTACGCCCAGATCGAGATCCTCGGCGCGGCCACGGGTCACGTCGGCGGCGCCGCCGAGGTCGTCCTCCAGATGCAGACCGACATCGAGGAGATCCTCGGTCGCGTCGAGCCGTCCGACGAGCCCCTGACCTACTACCACGAGCTCGACGACACGCTCTTCTCGGTGACCTCGAAGACCTTCATCGGCGAGATCTACTCGCTCGCCGGTCTCGAGAACGTCGCCGACGCGGCCGACCCCGACGGGGCCAACGGTGGCTACCCGCAGCTGTCGGCCGAATACCTGATCGACGCCGACCCCGACCTGATCTTCCTGGCCGACACCAAGTGCTGCGCCCAGGATGCCGAGTCGCTGTCCAAGCGCCCCGGCTTCGATCAGCTCACGGCGGTGCAGGACGGGCGGGTCATCGAGCTCGACGACGACATCGCTTCGCGCTGGGGTCCCCGAGTGGTCGACTTCCTCC
>JBFJNI010000069.1:0-19387 GCA_041618235.1 Acidimicrobiales bacterium | reverse complement strand
GTCGATGTCGGTGTCGTCGCTGCACTTTCCGACGGCCATGGCGATGCGGCCCCAGTTGGGGTCGGCGCCGTGGACAGCGGTCTTCACCAGCGGCGAGTTGACGATGGTCTTGGCGACCCGCTTGGCCTGGGCGTCGTCGCGGGCCTCGTCGACGGTGACGACGATGAGCGTCTCGGCGCCCTCGCCGTCGGCCGCGAGCTGGCGGGTGAGGTCGAGGCACACCGACTCGAGGGCGGCCTCGAGGACGTCGTGGTCGACGGGGCCGGCGGCACCTGAGGCGAGCACCGCGGCGGTGTCGGAGGTGGAGGTGTCGGTGTCGACCGAGAGGCAGTTGAAGGTGCGGTCGACGACCCGGCGGAAGATCTGGTCGAGCTCCGGTGCGTCGATCTCGGCGTCGGTGAAGACGAAGGTCAGCATCGTGGCCATGTCGGGCTCGATCATGCCCACGCCCTTGGCGACGCCGACGACCGTGGCGGGTTCGGCCGACGCCGAGGCCGTCTTGGGGTGGGTGTCGGTGGTCATGATCGCCTCGGCCACCTCGTCGACGTCGGTGCCGGCGGGCGCCGGCAGTGAGGCGAGGTGCGTGCGGATCCGGTCCATCGGGTAGCGCCGGCCGATGACCCCGGTGGACGCCAGAAGTACGTCGGTGGGCTCGCACCCCACGGCGCGGGCCACGCCCTCGACCAGCTCGAGTGCGTCGGCGTCACCTTCGGGGCCGGTGGCGACATTGGCGTTCTTGGAGACGACGACCACGGCCTGCAGGCGGCCGTCGGCCGCATGGCCGCGCGACAGGGTCACGCTCGGCCCGGCGAAGCGGCTCTTGGTGAACACCGCCGACGCCGCGCACGGGCGATCGGCGGCGACGACGGCGAAGTCGCGCGAGTCGTCCTTGATGCCGATGGAGGCGGTGTGGGCGCGGAAGCCGGCGGGGAAGGGGAGCACGGCGGGCATTGTCGCACCCCCGGTCTCGGGGCGGCGACGTGGTTCGGCGGTCAGCCGGCGTCGCAGGACGCGGCGGCGTCGAAGAACACCTGCTTGGCCTCGGGGCCGGGCTCGGTGTCGGTGCGGTACGCGGTGATGAGCTCGTTCACCAGCGCCGGGTCGGCATCGACCAGCTGGAAGAACATGCAGTCCTGCGTGTCGAAGTCCTGCGGGAAGAGGCCGCCGAGCAACGCGTCGAGGCCCTCGTAGTCGACCGTGCCGGTGCTGCCGAAGTCGTCGGAGGGCGGACGGAAGTCCCCGTCCTCGAAGTCGTCGAACGGATCGCCGCCGATGACGCCGCCGTTCGAACCGAAGTCGCTGCTGAAGTCATCGCCGTCGAATCCACCGGAGAACGATCCGGTGAAGGCCTCGGTGAACGAGTCGATGGCGGCTTCGACGAAGTCGACGATGGCGTCGAGGTCGCTGCGCTCGAGTGCGCCGAACGTGTCGACCATGCCGTCGAGTCCGGTGGCGATGGGGGCGACGTACCACTTGCCGCCGTGCTTGGTGGCGGTGATGCCGACGTCGACGGTGTCGAGGGTGGGGAAGGGCGGCAGGTCGAGGTCGAGCCCGGTGGTGCCCTGGACCTCTTCCATGGCGTCCTCGTACATCTCGGTGACGTCGTCGGGGCAGAGCGGGCCGTCGAAGGGCAGCTCGTCGAGCTCGGGGAAGTCGCCCTCGATGGTCACGCATTGATCGGCGAAGGTGACCGAGACCGTGCCCTCGCCCTCGACCGTGAGCGTGACGGTGAACCCGTCGACGAAGACCGAGGCCCGGTCGCCGGAGACGTCGGAGCGGAGGTCGAGGTCGTCGACCGAGAGGTCGAAGTCACCCTCGACCGAGTCGAGCGCGGACTCGGCGTCGTCGAGGAACAGCCCGGCGTACTCCTGGAGCGCGCCGAACTCGCCGGGCGACATGCGGGCGATGACGCCGCGCAGATCGAGCCTGGTGGCGGCGTCGACCATGCCCTCGAGCGCAGCCTCGGGCGTGTCGGCGCCGATGGGCTCGACGCCCCCAGCCGTCGGGAACGGCAGGCCGGCGTCGAGGCGGGCGGCTTCGGCGATCGAGTAGCCGATGGACACCCGCCAGCCGTCGCTGCCCTCACGGGCGACCAGGAACACCTCGTCGCCCTCGACCACCGGCGAGGTCTCGGACTCCTGGACGCCGGAGATGTCGCCGCCGAAGCGGTCGAGCGTGTCCTCGACGAAGGCGCCGATGGGCAGCTCGTCGCTGTTGAAGGACCCGGTGACGGTGCCACCCGTCAGGTAGACGCGGGCCAGCCCGTCACGGATCGTCTCGGTGCGGTAGGTGACATCGTCGAACTCGAGGTCGATGCCGGCGATGCCGGTGAGCTCGAACGACTCGTCGAGGACCTCGAGCCGCTCGAGCTCGGCGAACATGTCCTCGATGGGGCCGCGCATGGCGTCGCGCTCGCCCGGGTCGATGGCGGCCATGAGCCCGAGCACGTCCTCGTTGGACGCCGCGTCGAGCAGCTCGGCGACGGCCGCCTCGGCCGAGCCAGGTCCAGAGCCACCGGACTGGGTGACGGCGAAGAGTGTGCCGCCGAGCAGGAGGACGGCGCCGACGATGGCGGCGACGGCTCGGCCGCCGATGCCGCCGATGCCGCCGGAGCCGACGGAGCGGCGGATCTCGGTCTCGTCGTCGAGCGTCAGGATCGGGTCGAGACCCGGCGGGGCGGGCGGCGGAGGCGGAGGCGGCGGCGGAGGCGGCGGTGACGTCGGCATCTCGTTGTCGCCGGCTCCGGACCCGGGGCCCCACTGGTCGCTCATCGTGTCCCGCCTGCTGCTCTCCAGGGGACGGCGAATGCCACCGCCCCGCTCGTCATGGTCACGGCCCCGGCGAGCCCACCCGCCAAGGCACCTGCTTCGGTCGCCAGCGGCGACCTCGAGACGAGGACCGCGCCACCGACGATCAGCGCTCCGAGCGTAGTGGAGACCGCACCCACCGTGCGTGGTCGGTGGAGGCTGGCGGCGATGAGCACCACGCCGCACAGCGCCGGGACGAGGTACCAGATCCAGGTCAGGCCGTCGACGGCGTCGGGGACGACGCCGGCCCGGCCGGCGATGTCGATGATCTCGTAGCTGGATCGGCGCCGCTCACCCGACCCGCCCCACGGGAGGAACGTGGTGATGGTCGCGGCGCTGGCCGCGGTCACGCACAGCGGCACCACGTGCGTGGGATGTCCGGTGGGGGTGACGGGCACCCGGAGATGATGCCCCGTCCGGGCGTGGGAGGCTGGCGGGGTGCGTTGGCGGGTGCTGTTGTCGATCCTGACGCTGCTGGTCGCCGGTGCGACGGTCGCCGGCAGCGTGTGGTGGACCGACGACGCCTTCCCGTTCGCCCCCTTCCGGATGTTCAGCCACGCCAACGATCCGAACGGCGTGGTGCGCAGCATGCGGTTCGAGGCCGAGCTCGCGTCCGGCGAGCGGATCCGGCTCGAGGCGTCAGCGGTCGGCCTGCGCCGGGCCGAGCTCGAGGAGCAGACCCCGTCGAACCGGCGCGTCCCCGACGAGCGCCTCGCCGCCATCGCCGACGTCTACAACCGCCGCCACGACGACGGCATCGTCCACCTGCAGGTCATCGTGCGCCGCGTCGACCTGATCGGCGGCGTGCCCCAGCCGGGGGAGACCACGACGGTGATCGGCGACTGGGCGGCGCCGGGATGGTCGGGCGAGCGGGTCGAGGTCGACCTGCCGGAAGCCGGCCCGTGGCGGGGTCATGGCTGACGTGCGCGACTGGTGGCAGGCGCAGTGGTTCGCCCCGCTTCCCCGTGAACGGCTCGCGGTCTTCTCGCGCATCGTGCACCTCACCGTGCTCTTCACCGTCTTCGTCACCGATCGGTGGGTGGCCGATCACGCCTGGGCGCCACGGGAGTTCTGGCAACCGGTCGGGATCGCGCGGGTCCTCGGCATCCCCGCGCCGGTGCCCTCGACCATGGAGGCGCTCCAGGTCGTCATCGCCGTGTCGGCCGTCGCGGCCATCGCCGGTGTTGGTCCGCGCCGCCTCGTCAATGCGGTCGTGGGGTGTGGCTACCTCTGGTGGTTGGTGTGGGCCTTCTCGTTCTCCAAGGTCGACCACGACCGGCTGACCATCGTGGTGGCGCTCGCCGTGCTGGTCGTCGTGCCGGGCTCGGGTCGGGGACGCGACCCCCTCGTCGGTTGGGCGCTGCGCACGGTGCAGGTCGTCTTCCTGCTCGCGTATCCGCTGTCGGCGCTGGCGAAGCTGCGTGCCTCGGGGATGGCATGGATGTCCAGCGCGGTCTTCGCCCGAGCCATCGTGCGCCGGGGTTCTTCGCTCGGCGACTGGTTCGTGACCCGGCCGGCGCTCCTCCAGGCCGGCCAGTGGCTCTTCATCAGCTTCGAGATCGCGGCGGTCGCGGGCCTCTCCCGCCGGCGGGCGGTGCGCGCCACGGTGCTCGTCGGCATCGTGGTCCTCCATCTGTTCACCTACGCCACGATCGGCATCCACTTCCTGCCCCACACGATCTGCATCACGGCGTTCCTCCCGCTCGAACGCGTGCATCCGGCGCACGTCGCCGCGCGGTTCCGAGCCCGGCAGGTGCCGCTGCACGCCCTGACTTCGCTCCCTACCGACCGATCGGTAGGCTGAGTCACCGCATGACGACCGCCATCGAACTCCAGGCCGACGAGCGTCCGATGTGGCGCGGATCGCTGCCCTTCATCCTCCTCCAGTTCTCGCCGCTGCTCGCCTTCTTCACCGGGGTCAGCTGGACCTCGGTCGGCATCTGCGTGGCGATGTACATGAGCCGGATGTGGTTCATCACCGCCGGCTACCACCGCTACTTCTCGCACCGGGCGTTCCGCACCAACCGGGTGTTCCAGTTCGTGCTCGCCTTCGGTGGCGGCGCCGCGGCGCAGAAGGGCGTGTTGTGGTGGGCGGGTCACCACCGTGGCCACCACAAGTACACCGAGACCGAGCGCGACCTGCACACGCCGCTCAAGGGCTTCTGGCACGCCCACGTCGGGTGGATCTTCACCGATCGGTCCCGCGAGACCGACTGGGACGCCATCGACGACTTCGCCCGCTTCCCCGAGCTGCGGTTCATCAACAAATACGACTGGATCCCGCCGTGGACCTTCGGGATCGCCGCCTTCCTGATCGACGGGTGGCGAGGCGTGGTGGTGGGCTTCCTCGTCTCCACCGTGCTGCTGTGGCACGCGACCTTCGCCGTGAACTCCCTCGCCCACGTGCTCGGCCGTCGCCGCTACGCCACCGCCGACACCAGCCGCAACTCGGTCTTCGTCGCCCTCATCACCGGCGGCGAGGGCTGGCACAACAACCACCACCACTACCCGCCGGCGGCGCGCCAGGGCTTCTTCTGGTGGGAGTTCGACCCGACGTACTACGTGCTCCGGGTCCTGTCGTGGTTGCGCATCGTTCGTGATCTGCGCCAGCCGAACGCCACCGTCAAGGCCGGTCCGAGGGTCCGCGAGGGCGCGCTCGACGTGGGCATCCTGCGGTCGCACGTGCTCAAGGCCAGTGGCGTCGCCACCCGCTCGCGGCGCATGGCCGGCGATCTCGCCGACGGTCTGGCGGGCGGCATCGAGGACGTCGAGGCCGCGTTGGCCGGTTCGATCGAATCGGCCAAGCACGCGGCCCGAGGCGCTCGCCGGGCGGTCGTCCCCGACTCCCGCTGATCGCCGCGTCCATCGTCTCCCCGGTCGCTCGATCGGCGATGATGGCGCGATGACCGCTGCCGGAGTCTCCGCGCTGCGAGCCGAGATCGACCTGCTGGTCGCCTGGGCCGGCCGGGCACAGGCCACGGGCCACGACTTCTCGGTCCCGTCGGCGCTGCCGGGTTGGAGCCGGTGGGACGTGTTGGCCCATGTCGACGACCTGTTCGACCGCGTCGTCGATCCCGCGCACCGTCCTGGTCGCGACGACGAGGTCGCGCAGCGGGGCGAGGCCGGTGTGGCCGCCAGGCGAGCGCACCCGATGTCCGTGGAGACCCTCATCGCCCATCTCGCTCGTCGCGGCCATGCGGCCGCCGACGCGCTCGATGCGCTGCAGGTGCCCGTGGCCGGGGACCTGCTGTTGCACTTCGGATCGGCCGGCCAGCATCCCACCCACCTGTGGGCCGACGGTCTCGTCCACGAGCTCGTGGTGCACCGAGCGTTCGATCTGGGCGTGGGCGGGGTCGACCATGCGTCGGTCTCGCCGGCGGTCGCGTGGGTCGTCTCCGCGCTGCCGCAGGTCGCGCTCGTCGGATTGCGCCAAGCGCTCGACGCACCGGTCGCGATCCACATCGGTGCGCCGGTCAGCGCGCCCATCACGCTGTGGCGGGTCGGCGCCGGGGTCGGCGTCGGCGATGCGATCGATGGTCCGGGTGCGGCCGCCGCCGGGGTGGTGGTCGACCCCGTGTCACTCCTCCGCTTCACGTCCGGACGGTCGGCGTGGCGCGACGAGGCGCTCGAGCTGACCGGCGACGTCGCGCTGGCGTCGGCCGTCCTCGACGTCGCCCGCCTCTGAGGGGCGGCCGCGCTCGGTTCAGCCGCGCCGGCGGTACGACGACGCGGTCGCGGGAACCGGGATGTCGGGAGCCAGGCGTTCGTCGGGGATCGGCGTCCCGAAGGTCAGCTGCGTGGGGATGACGCCGGCCCACACGTGGGGGAGGGTGTAGTCGGCCTCGTCGTCGCTGGGCCCGCCGGTGCGGACCTTCACCGACGCCTCGGCCAGCGGCACCCGGACGACCAGGGTCGTGGCGATCTCCTGGTCGTGCATCGGGCGGATCTCCGCGGTGCGGCCCGGAACGAGGTGCTCGACGATGGCGTCGAGTGCGTCGGCCTTCTCGTCGGGGTCGGTGATGGCCGAGGCGGTGCCGAACACGACCACCGACCGGTAGTTCATCGAGTGATGGAAGCCGCTGCGCGCCAGGACGAGGCCGTCGACGTGGGTGACGGTGACGCACACCGGTGTCCCCTTGCCGGTGGCTCGGAGCCAGGTCGCAGCCGGCGAACCGTGGACCAGCAGCTCGTCGCCCCGTCGGGCGTAGGTCGTCGGAATGACCAGCGGGCCGTGGTCGGTGACGATGCCGACGTGGCACAGGACGCCCTCGTCCAGGATCGCCTCTGCGGTGGCCCGTTCGCGGGTGCTGCGTTCGGGTAGACGGCCGACGGCGGTGCGCTCGGTGGCGGGGAAGGTTTCGGTGGGAGCAGCGGTCACACCGAACAGCATCGGCGAGGCAACGGGTGCCCCGCACGCCGTTTCAGACGCGGCCGTTGCTGCCGGCGGCGTGCGCGTCCCAGAGGGCGATCACTCTGGACTGGTCGACGGCGTCGCCGATCCAACCGCAGGAGCATCGGGGCCGGAAGCGGAGGTTCCCGTCGGCGGTCCGTTCCATGTCGGAGGGGCGCTCCTCGTGGCGGCCCGGGCGGACGGTCGAGTCGATGGGTCGAGTGCTCATGTCGTGGTCCTGGCCTCGGTGACCGCGTGCTCGAGTTGGTCGAAGGCCCGATCGATGAGGTCGCTGACGTCGGTGCTCCCGCCGCTGGACAGCCAGGCAGCTGACGCCGCGGTCAGCGCTCCCATGGCCACGCCGGCGAGGGTGCGGGGGAGGAGGTCGGTGACGGGGTCGAGCCCGGAGCGGCGGGCGACCTCCAGGGTGAGCGTGTCCTCCCATCGCGGGCGGAGCACGGTCCACTGGTAGGCGCCGATGGAGGCGCCGTCCTCGACGAGCTGCGCCCGCCACAGGTGTTGCTCGCGGTGGGCGACGAAGTGGTCGGAGAGGTCGCGCAACCCGCCCCGCAGCGCCTGCAGCGGCGACTCGTGTGCGGGTCGTGAAGCGAGCGCCGTGACGAGGACGTCGATGATCTCGTCCTGGTCGGCGAAGAGCACGGCCTCCTTCGATCCGAAGTACCGGAAGAAGGTGCGGGGGGACACGCCGGCGGCGGCGGCGATCTGGTCGACGGTGACGGCATCGAAGCCGTGGGCGACGAACAGCTCGAGCGCGGCGGTGGCGAGATCGTCGCGGGTCTGGGACTTCTTGCGCTCCCGCAGCGACCGTTCGTCGATGTGCTCGTCGATGGCGACCATGAGGCCACCATAGTGGCAGATCTGACAGTTGGCAGCTCTGCCACTTGGCAGACCTGACAGATGACGCGCCCAGGTCGGACTGTCGTCGTCACAACGGGTGGCCATGGTCGTCCGGACGGGGTCCGATCGGGGGAGGCGCCGTTGACTCCACCCGATTCGCCGCCCGGGGAGCACGACCCGGGTGGCGGCTGGACCGTCCGTGGGAGGGAAGGTACGGAACGTCTGTTTCGCCGGTGTTGCGGCCAGATCAGCGCCCGGAGAACGGTCGGTCCTCGGGCTACGGTCGGACCCATGAGCGAACTCCCCCTCATCGGCAGCCACGTCAGCCCCGACGACCCGCTCGGGGTCGCCGCCACCGAGGGCGCCGAGGTCGTGCAGATCTTCCTCGGCAACCCGCAGTCGTGGAAGAAGCCCCAGCCCCGAGACGATGCGGACGAGCTGAAGAAGTCGGAGATCCCGATCTACGTCCACGCCCCGTACCTGATCAACGTGGCGTCACCGAACAACAAGGTCCGGATCCCGAGCCGCAAGATCCTCCAGCAGACGTGCGACGCAGCCACCGAGATCGGCGCGGCCGGCGTGGTGGTGCACGGCGGCCACGTCACCGAGGACGACGACGAGTCGGAGGGCTTCGTGCGGTGGCGCAAGGCCATCGACAGCCTCGAGACCGACATGCTCGTGCTGCTCGAGAACACGGCCGGCGGCGACCACGCGATGGCCCGTCACTTCGACACCATCGGCCGGCTGTGGGACCACATCGGCGACACCGGCATCGGCTTCTGCCTCGACACGTGCCACGCGTGGGCCGCCGGAGAAGACCTCGTCGACTCGGTCGAGCGCATCATCGGCATCACCGGCCGGGTCGACCTCGTGCACTGCAACGACTCGAAGGACGAGCAGGGCTCGGGCCGTGACCGCCACGAGAACCTCACCCACGGCCAGATCGATCCGGACGCGATCCTCGCCGTGGTCCGGGCGGCCAACGCGCCCGTCATCTGCGAGACGGCCGAAGAGGGTCGCAAGGACGATCTCGCCTTCCTCCGATCGAACCTCTGACGCACCGCAAGGAAGTCGTCCGTCGGACGTTCCCTCGTCGAGTGCCCGGAACCGCCGGGTGCGTGACGAAAGGACGGACACTTGTCGATCCGACGTGCATCCATCGCGGCTGCGGCCGCCGCCGCGCTCGTGGGGGGCTTCGCCTTCGCCCCCTCGGCTCAGGCCGAAGGGCAGTTCTGCTACGACGTCGACGTCGTGGTGAACGGTGAGGCGGTCGTGGACGAAGCCGCGTGTGAGGTGCTCCCTGCCCCGCCGACCCTTCCCTGACCCGCGACGTGCGGGGCAGCAGGTCAGGTGATGTTCTGCGCCGGCTCGCCCCGCACGAGGGTCCGATAGAGGTCGGCGTAGAGGCCGCCGGCCGCGACGAGGTCGCCGTGCCGGCCCGACTCGACGACTCGGCCCTCGTCGATCACCAGGATGAGATCGGCCGAGGTGATGGTGGAGAGACGGTGGGCGATGACGAGCGACGTCCGGCCGTGGAGCGCTTCGGCGAGGGCCGCCTGCACCGCGGCCTCGTTCTCGCTGTCGAGGCTCGACGTGGCCTCGTCGAGGACGACCATGCACGGGTCCTTGAGCAGCATGCGGGCGATCGACATGCGCTGCTTCTCGCCACCCGAGAGGCGGTAGCCGCGGTCGCCGACCACGGTGTCGTAGCCATCGGGGAGCGCCTCGATCACGTGGTGGATGCGAGCCGCACGGCACACGCGCTCGAGATCGGCGGCGGTGGCGTCGGGCTGGGCGTACCGGAGGTTGGCGCCGATGG
This sequence comes from Acidimicrobiales bacterium, assembly GCA_041618235.1. Taxonomy (GTDB): domain Bacteria; phylum Actinomycetota; class Acidimicrobiia; order Acidimicrobiales; family Salinilacustritrichaceae; genus Salinilacustrithrix. The sequence continues at coordinate 9,513 of JBFJNI010000069.1, read as the reverse complement.
TGTCGTGGAACAGGTGTGGGTCCTGGGACACCACGCCGATGGCTCGGCGCAGCGTCTCCTGGGTGAGGTCCCGGACGTCGTGGCCGTCGACCCGGACGGCGCCCGAGTCGACGTCGTAGAGACGGGGGAGCAACGACGTCAGGGTGGTCTTGCCGGCACCCGACGGGCCGACCACGGCGACCAGCAGACCGGCGTCGACGTGAGCGGTGATGCCCCGGAGGACGGGGCCGGATGACCGGTCGTGGTCGGGGACCGCGCCGTCGAGGGATGGCAGTGAGACATCGTCGGCCGTCGGGTACGTGAACCAGACGTCGTCGAAGTCGATGTCGCCCCGCACGTCGAGCAGGTCGATGGCGCCGGGGCGGTCCTGGATCGGGTTCCGGATGTCGAGCACCTCGAAGACCCGCTCGAAGGAGACGAACGCGGTCATGACGTCGATGCGGGCGTTCGTGAGCGCGGTCATCGGCTGGTAGATGCGGGTGACGAGGGCGGCGAGCGCGACGAGCGTGCCCGTGCTGAGGTTGCCGTCGATGGCGAGGTAGCCACCCCACCAGTACACGACGGCGATGCCGAGGGCGGCCACCAGGCCGAGTGCCGAGAAGAAGACCCGGCTGAGCACGGCGGACTTCACGCCGGCGTCGCGCACGCCGGCGGCGTCGTCGGAGAAGACCCTCGTCTCGTCGTCGTGGCGACCGAAGAGCTTGACGAGCATGGCGCCGGCGACGCCGAAGCGCTCGGTCATCGTCGAGTTCATGCGGGCGTTGCGTTCCATCTGCTGACGACTGATGTCCTGGAGTCGCGACCCCACCCGCCGCGCCGGGATCAAGAAGGCCGGCAGCAGCGCGATGGCGAACAGGGTGAGCTTCCACTCGAGCGCCGCCATGGCGGCCACGGTGGTGACGAGCACGATGACGTTGGACACCACAGATCCGAGCGTGCCGGTGAGGGCGCGCTGGGCGCCGATGACGTCGTTGTTGAGGCGGGACACGAGCGCGCCGGTCTGGGCGCGGGTGAAGAAGGCCACCGGCAGGCGCTGCACGTGGTCGAACAGACGGACCCGCAGGTCGTAGATGAGACCCTCGCCGATGCGGGACGACAGCCACCGCTCGACCAGCGACAGCACCGAGTCGGCGACCGCTGCGCCGACGGCGAGCAGCGCCAGCAACGTGAGCAGGCCCCGGTTTCCCTGCGGGATGGCGTCGTCGAGGATGCTGCGGAACAGCAGCGGCGGTGCGAGGCCGAGCAACGCCATGGTGATGATGGCGCCGAGGAAGCCAGCGATGGAGCGGCGGTACGGGCGGGCGAATCCCCAGACGCGCCGGACGATCTGTCGGTTCAACGAAGCGCCGTCCACCGCGGAAGCGTCGCTCGGCATCATCGCGTGGGGGCCCATCCGCATGCGACGAGCCTACGGGTGTTCCGGTCGATCCCATCGGGGGCAGGGCGGTGGTCGTACGAGCAGCGGATCCGGGCGAGACGCTCGCTCCGACGGTGGATCGGGGTCGAGTTCCTGACACGATGGGTGGCGGAATGCGTCTCGATCCGAACACCGCCGACGGGCACTCGGTCCCTGCACGCGCCGCGGCGTCGCTGCTCGACCGCCACGGCGTCGCGGTCGTCGCCTGGCGCGAGGGAGCGGTCGTCTGGGCCAACGAGACCGCCCGGTCGCTCGTCCATCCGTTGGTGGGCGCGGGTGCCGCCGACATCGAGGACGCGGCCGACGGGGTGGCCCGGGTCGAAGCGGCGATGCGCTTCACCGATGAGGTCGGTGACCTCACGTCGGGGGAGCGCACCGACGTCGGGTTGGAGTTCGCGGCGAATCATGCGCTCATCTCGCGCCGTGCGGCCGTCGACGTGTTCGACGACGCCGATGGCCCGGTGGCGCTCATCTCGTTCCCGGCCCGTGACTCGGGCTCGGAGGCCGAGGCCCACATCGCTCGGCTCAACGCCATGCTCGAGGCGACCGTCGACATCATCACGGTGATCGACAAGGAGGGACGGGTCCGGTACTCGAACGGCGCCGCCGGCCGGGTCACCGGCTTCGACGGTACCGACGTCAACGGGCTGTCGATGCTCGAGTTCATCCACCCCGAGGACGCCGGAGTGGCTGCCGATGCGTTCGCGCGTGGGGTGCTCGGCGGCGAGCAGATCGAACCGGTCGAGGTCCGGCTGCGATTCGCCGACGACCAGTGGCACGACGTCGAGGCCGAGATCACCTCGCCGATCACCATCGACGGCGGCGAGTGCCATGTCGTGACGATCCGCGACGTCACCGAACGGATGCGCCGCCAGCGCGAGGCGGCAGAGAGCCACCGCCGACTCGAGTCGCTGGTCGAGAACATCGACGACGTCATCGTCCTGCTCGGCCCCGACCTGTCGGTGATCTACGCCAGCCCGAGCATCGAGCGCCTCATCGACGCGCCGGCCTACACCAACGTGGGCGAGAACGCCTTCAACGACATGCATCCCGACGACGTCGCGAACGTGATCGAAGCCATCGAGGACGTGACCCGAGCCCCGGGACGCCGTGCCCGCGCCGAGCTCCGACTCCGTCATCAGCGGTTCGGGTGGCGGTGGGTCGAGGCCTCGGTGGTCAACCGACTCGACGATCCCGCCGTCGGCGGACTGGTCTGCACGCTGCGCGACATCACCGCGCAGCGCGACGCCGACGCCGAGCTGCGCCGCCTCCGCGACCAGGACCGCGAGGAGATGAGTCGCCTGCGCGAGGCCGATCAGCTCAAGGACGACTTCCTGACCACGGTGTCGCACGAGCTGCGTACCCCGCTGACCTCGGTGCGTGGCTTCAGCGCGCTGCTCCGGTCGCAGCGGGACACGATGGACGATGCCACCCGTGAAACGCTGATCGAGCGGATCTCGGTCAACGCCCAGGAGATGGAGGACATGGTCGAACAGCTCCTCGACTTCTCCCGTCTCCAGGCCGGCCGGGCCCGCGTCGAGATGCAGACGCTGTCGGTCGACGACCAGATCAGCGATCTGCTCGGGCGCCTCGAGCACCACCTCGAGCACCACGTGGTGGTCGTCGAGGTCGGCGAGGCGAAGGTCCGGGCCGACCCCCGAGCCTTCGACCACGTCGTCCGTAACCTGCTCACCAACGCGGCCCGGTACTCCGAGCCGGGCACACGGATCGAGATCCGGAGTGCGCCTCGCGGCACGGACATCGACATCCACGTCACCGATCACGGCATCGGCATCCCCGCCGAGGACCATGGCCGGATCTTCCGCAGCTTCTTCCAGGCCGCGCCCGGCGCAACCGGCCGTCGTGGCGTGGGTGTCGGCCTCAACATCGCCCGCCGCTACGCACAGCTCCAGTCGGGGCACCTGACGCTCGAGAGTGTGCCCGGCGAGGGCTCGACCTTCACCTTCACGCTTCCCGCCGCCGTCTGAGCCGACGACCAGACGGGGCTGCGGCACGTCCCGGACGCGCGGGGACCGGACCCCGAAAGGCCCGGTCCTCGGTCGACGTCCGGTGACGTCGCGTGGCGGAGGGAGTGGGATTTGAACCCACGGAGAGCCTAAACCCTCAACGGTTTTCGAGACCGTCCCATTCGTCCGCTCTGGCATCCCTCCTGGGGCGCTCGACACTAGCGAAGGGGTCGGCCCGGCTCCCAGGTGGAAGGGAGCAGGGGGCCGGAAGCGTCAGCGTCGATCGGCGAAGAAGCCGGCGAGGAGCTCGCCACACTCGTCGCCACACACGCCGGCGGTGACGTCGAACTCGTGGGGGAGACGCGGATCGACCGCCAGGTTGTAGAGCGACCCGAGCGCCCCCGCCTTGGGATCGGCCGCCCCGAAGACCACGCGCCCCACTCGCGCGGCCGACAGCGCGCCGGCGCACATGGGGCAGGGTTCGAGGGTGACCACGACCGTGGCGCCGGGAAGTCGCCACGAGCCCGCCGCGGCGCATGCCTCGCGCAGGGCCAGGAGCTCGGCGTGGGCGGAGGGGTCGTTGGTGGCCTCGCGGCGGTTGTGGGCGCGGGCCACGACCTGGCCGTCGATGATCACGACGGCCCCCACCGGGACCTCGTCAGCACCGACGGCGAGCCGGGCCTCGTCGAGGGCGAGGAGCATGGCGGACTCGTCGGTCAGTGGGGATTCGGGCACGGCGGGGAACCGTAGCGGGGAGGAATTGGCAGCCGGCGTGCCGAAGTTCACACGAACGGGCACCTGAAGCCTGGAGGAGCGTTGCCGGGCGGAGCTGGGGCCGTCCGGCCGTTCCATCACCCGCTGTTCGAACACGGGCACTCGACCGGACTGCCCGCCGGGACCGAGTCCCGGCGAGCAGCCGATCGCACCGAGCGGAGGGAGTGGGATTCGAACCCACGGAGGGTTGCCCCTCACACGCTTTCCAAGCGTGCCGATTCGGCCGCTCTCGCACCCCTCCTCAGGGATCTGACACAATACAGATTCGTTCCGCCCGCTCCGAAGGTGGCGGCCGGGTCCTGTGCGATCACATCCCGTGAACCGAGTCAGGGCCGGAAGGCAGCAGCTCTCAGCGGTGCATGTGAAGTGCCGCAGATCGCCTGGCCGTCACCTTGGGAGCGGGCGGCTCCAGTCCCGGTAGTGTCGGCCGCTCATGGCGTACCAGTCGCTCTACCGCCGCTACCGCTCGCAGACCTTCGCCGAAGTGCTCGGCCAGGACCACGTCACGCGGGCGCTGCGCAACGCCGTCCGCGAGGGTCGGGTCACGCAGGGCTATCTGTTCTCCGGCCCCCGGGGCACGGGCAAGACCTCGTCGGCACGCATCCTCGCCAAGGTCCTCAACTGCGAGAACCCCACCGACGGCGAACCCTGCACCGTGTGCGACAACTGCGTCGCCGTCCAGGAGAACCGCCCGGTCGACTGGCTCCAGGAGCTCGACGCGGCATCGAACAACGGCGTCGACGCCATCCGCGACCTGCTCGGGCGCGTCTCGATGGGCACCAGCGGCAACCGCAAGGTGTACATCCTCGACGAGGTCCACATGCTGTCGAAGCCGGCGTCGAACGCCCTGCTGAAGACCCTCGAGGAGCCGCCGGCGCACGTGGTCTTCGTGCTGGCGACCACCGAGCCCGAGAAGGTGCTGCCCACCATCCGCTCTCGGACCCAGCACTACGACTTCAACCTGCTGCCGGCCGAGGTCCTCGCCGATCACGTCCGCCATGTCATCGCCGATGCCGACCTCGGGCTCGGCGAAGACGCCATCGAGCACGTGGTGTCGGTCGGGGGCGGTTCGGCACGCGACACGCTGTCGGCCCTCGATCAGGTCGCCGCCGCCGGCGGCGTCAGCCACACCGGGATCCCGGTCGACGAGATCGTCGATGCGCTCGGCGCCCGCGACATCGGTGCCGCCCTCTTGGCCGTCGATGCCGCCGTGCGCTCCGGACGCGACCCGCGGGTCATCGCCGAGACGCTGGTCGACGCCCTCCGCAGCGCGTTCCTGGTCGCCATGGGCGCCCCGGGTGGCGGCCTGTCCGACCGGGCGCAGGTCCGCGCGGCTGCCGTCGCCGAGGCGCTGGGTCCCGCGACGCTGACCCGCGGCCTCGAAGCGTTGGGAACGGCGTTGGTCGACATGCGCCAGGCGCCCGATCCGCGGATCCCCCTCGAGGTCGCACTGGTCCGGCTCACCCGCCCGCAGGGCGAGGCCGACGTGTCCGCCCTGGTGAGCCGCATCGAGGCACTCGAGCGCGCCCTCGCGGGTGGCGCCACGGCGGCTCCCGCCGCCGCTCCCGCCGACACCGCTCCCACCGACACCGCTCCGCCCGGTGCCGCCGTACCGCAGCAAGCCGCGCCTGCGCCGTCCACGGTGGCCCCGGCGTCGCCGGGCACCAAGCCCCGCGGCGCCGAAGCGGCCCGAGCGAAGCTGACCCAGCACGGTGCCACGGCACCCGAGGCCCCGGCCCCGGCGGCCGAGGCGCCGTCGGGCTCCCGTCCGTCGCTGGGCGGCTTGCAGCGGTCCCGCCAGGCGGCCGCGGAGCCGACGGCTGCGCCGGCCCCCGAGCCCACCCCCGATGTCCCGGCGGAGGCGCCGGCACCGGCACCGGCACCGGCACCGGCACCGGCACCGGAGGCTGCCAGCCCCGCGCCGGTCGACACCTCGGCCGACCAGCCATCGGGTCCGCCGGCGGTGGACGAGCTGACGGTGGCTTGGGAGTCGAGCGTCCTCGACTCGCTGAAGCCGCGGGCCAAGGCGCTGTACAAGCCGGGTCGGTTCGTCGAAGGCGACGGCCGAGTCGTGCGCTTCGCCGTTCCCAACCAGGCCCACCTCGAGCACTGCGCCGACAAGGTCGCCGAGGTGTCCGAGGTGCTGAGCCAGCACTTCGGTCGTCCGGTCGTGCTCGAGCTCGTGGTCGCCGACTCCGGTGGACCCGGCGTCGCCACGCCCCCCGCCGCAGCCAGGTCGGGTGACAGCACCCCGACCTCCGCCGGCGCCGAGACCGACCCCATGGATGACGCCGTCGATCTCGACGAGCTCACCGACGCTCCCGACGCCAGCACCGGCGGCATCGCCCAACTGCAGGACGCCTTCCCCGGCGCCGAGCTCCTGGAGGACTCATGACCGACCAACCCGACAACGGCCCGATGGACATCGAACCGGCCGGCGGCGGCATGCCCGACCTCGGTGGGCTCCTCGGCGGCCTGGGTGGCGGCGGCCTCGGTGACCTCTTCGCCCAGGCGCAGTCCGCGATGGCGGCCAGCCAGGCGGCCGCCGACACCGTGGTCGAGGGCAGCGCCGGCGGCGGCATGATCAAGATCCGCGCCACCGGTGGCGGCGAGGTCCTCGACGTCACCATCTCGCCGGTGGTCGTCGACCCGTCCGACGTCGAGACGCTCGAGGACCTCGTCCTCGCGGCGATGCGCGACGTCAATGCGCAGGTCACCCAGCTCCACCAGCAGGCGATGGGCGGCCTCGACCCGTCGTCGATGCTCGGCGGCCTCGGCGGCATGTTCGGTGGCGACGACGACGATGACGACGACGACGAGTCGGAGTAGCCGGCGTTGCACGCGGACGCAGTCCAGAACCTGATCGACCAGCTCGGTCGGCTGCCCGGCGTCGGACCGAAGTCGGCACAGCGCATCGCCTACCACCTGCTGAAGGTGCCGAAGGAGGACGCCCTCGCCCTCGCCGGCGCCATCGGTGAGGCCAAGGCCCGGGTCCGGTTCTGCGAGGTCTGCCACAACCTGTCCGAGGCCGAGCGGTGCACGATCTGTGCCGACGACCGCCGCGACCGGACGCTGGTCTGTGTCGTCGAGGAGCCCCGCGACATCGTCGCCGTCGAGCGCACCGGTGGCTTCAGCGGCCGCTATCACGTGCTCGGCGGGGCCATCAATCCGATGGAGGGCATCGGCCCCGACCAGCTCAAGGTCCGCGAGCTGCTCGAGCGCATCGACTCCGACGCCGTCGTCGAGGTGATCCTGTGCACGAACCCGAACCTCGAGGGCGACACCACGGCGATGTATCTGGCCCGCCTCCTGAAACCGATGGGGGTGCGGGTGACCCGCATCGCCAGCGGTCTGCCGGTGGGCGGCGACCTGGAGTATGCCGACGAGCTGACGCTGGGCCGGGCGCTCGAGGGCCGGCGCGACGTCGAGGCCTGAGCAACGACTCGCCGGCGAATCGCCGGCGAATCGTTGCGTGGACGCGCCAGAGGCGGCCCGCTGGGGAAGGGCCGCCTCTGGGGGAGGATCCAACCCGGGTGCCAGTTCGGCTGATCGGGGGCGGGCGGGCAAACCGATCGACCTCGCCGACACCCGGGGAGGAGGGTGGTCATCGGCCGGGGGGAGGGCCGACGACCAGTTCTTGGCGTTCTGAAGGTGCGTGCCGAACTCGATGTCGACATTGCGATTACATTACATCCGTAACAGATTCGAGACAACCCCTGAGACGGACGTCACAGCCCGATTCGGCACTGATGTCAGAGTTCGCCCCGGTCGAGCCGGTCCAGGACCTCGCCGGCCCGGTCCCTCAGCTCGTCGGCATCGCGCAGCCGATCGAGGTTGGCGACCACCCGTGCCATGCGGTGGTTCTGTTCCCAGCGGGGGCGATGCCGAGCCACGAAGTCCCAGTAGAGGGTCGTGAACGGACAGGCGTCGTCGCCGACCCGCTTGCGACGGTCGAAGGCACAGTCGCCGCAGTAGTCGCTCATGCGGTCGATGTAGGCCCCTCCGGAGGCGTAGGGCTTGGTCGCCAGTCGGCCGCCGTCGGCGTGGAGGGCCATGCCCTGGACGTTGGGCAACATGACCCAGTCCGCGCCGTCGACGAAGCGCTCCTGCATCCAGTCGGACACCTGTCGGGGCTCGACTCCGGCCAACAGGCAGAGGTTGCCGAGGATCATCAGGCGTTGGATGTGGTGGGCCCAGCCGTGCTCGTGGAGGGCGTCCATGGTGACCGACACGCACCGCATGTCCGTCGCGGCCGACCCGTCGGCGTCGCCTCGGAGCACCGGTGGCAGGTCACGGGTGGCGTCGAGGGCGTTGGCGTCGCGGAGGTCGGGCATCGACCGCCAGTACATGCCCCAGACGAACTCCCGCCAGCCGATGATCTGGCGCATCAGGCCCTCGGCCGAGTTCAGTGGCACGCCGCCGGCTCGGTAGGCCTCCTCGACGGCGTCGGCGACCTCACCCGGGAGGAGCAGGCCCAGGTTGAGGGCCGGCGAGAGCAGGGTGTGGGCGAGGTGCCAGTTGCCGGCGAGCATCGCGTCCTCGTGCGGGCCGAACCGGGGCAGGACCTCGTCGATCGCGTGCCGGAGTCGGGCCAGTGCCGCTCGGCGCGACGTCGGCCACCAGCCGACCGGGTCGGCGCCCCACGTGGCGTCGGGCAGGTCGTCGAGAACCGAACGATCGAGGTCGTCGAGTCGTGACCGGACAGGGGTGGGCCAGGAGCGGCCGTCGGTGGGCGGTGGTTCGCGGTTCTCGTGGTCGAGGTTCCACGTGCCACCTACGGGGTCGTCGCCGTCCATCAGGTACCCGAGGTCGGCCCGGTGCCAGCGGTAGAAGTCCTCCATGCGCACGGTCGTTCGGTCTGCGGCCCACTCGGCGAAGCGATCCGGGTGGCACAGGAACTGATCGGACGGCACGGTCTGCACCTCGAGTCGGCGCTGGAGGATCCGCCCGTCCCACGAGTTGGCCTCGGTCCCGATCAGCTCGTCGGGATCGAACTCGTCGAGGTGGCCCTGGACGCCCGCGGCGAGGGAGTCGGCCCGGCGCAGATCGACCTCGAAGCCGGCGTCGCGGAGCTCCTCGGCGAACCGCCGCATCGAGGCCAGGACGAGGTGGAGTCGTTGCCGATGCCAGGCTCGCCCCTCGACGAGGGCACGGCTCTCGACGAGGAGGATCCTGGTCGTGCCGGGGTCGGCGTCGGCGAGCGCGCCGATGCGACGGTTGAGCTGGTCGCCGAGCACCCACACCGTGTCCACCGACCAAGCGTGGCCGATGGGACGGGCGGGCGCTGGTCAGTCGACGAGGGCAGGCTGCGGTTGGTCGACGTGCACGTCGTCGGCGGGCGGCTCGGGCGAGGGC
>JBFJNI010000068.1:0-19837 GCA_041618235.1 Acidimicrobiales bacterium | reverse complement strand
GAGGGCGGCGGACGCATCATGATCAGCCGATCCCATGCGGAGAGCAAGTTCGATCACCTCGTGGACGTGGTCGCCCACGAGTTCGGCCATCAGGTCGCCTTCAAGTACGGGACCGGTGCCTACGCCGGCGCGGCCCCCGAGGGCTGGCCCGAACCGGCCAACAACCCGGCCGAGGCATGGGCCGACTGCGTCCAGAGCTCGTTCACGGGTCGGGCGAACCCGTCCCACGGCCTCGCGCCGTGCGGCGGCGAACAGCTCAGCTGGGCCCGCAACTGGCTCCAGAACGTTCCGTCCGCCTGAGTCAGGCGGCGCGATCGCCGGTGGTCGGGGGGCCGCCGGCGATCAGCCGCATGACCCGGCAACCGGCTCGGAGCCGGGCCGGAGCATCGCCGAGGCCTTGGAGGTGGCGTTCAAGATCCCCTCGAGGAACCGCCGCTCCGGCGGCCGCCCCTCGGCATCGGCATCGAGGCAGATCTGGACGAAGCCGAGCACGATGGTCAGCTGGTTGCGGATGTCGTGCACGGGCACCTCGAACTCGGCGGGTGCTGGCGCTGCTGGGTCTTCCACGACGTGCTCCGAGCTGGGGGGCGGCGACAGAGGAACAGTAGTGACCGCGCTTCAGTTCTCTGCGGAGTCTGCCGAAGACGACGTATGTCCACCGTTTTCGCTGACACCGCCCTGCGCCCCGCGCCCGGCGGCGATCCCGCTCCGATGCGGGTGGTCATGATCGAGGACCACGACATGGTGGCCGCCGCCCTCGGCGGCGTGCTCGACTCGCAGGCCGATCTCGAGGTCGTCGCCATCGCTGCGTCCATCGCCGAGGCGCTCGTCGTCGTGCAGCAGCAGCAGCCCGACGTGATCGTGTCCGACCTCCGGCTGCCGTCAGGCGAGATCGTCGGTCACCTCGCCGAGCTGAAGCGCAAGAGCCCACTCAGCCGCATCCTGATCGTCACGGGAGCGCCGCACGAGAAGGCGCTGCTCGACGCGCTCGAGGCCGGTGCGCTCGGGTTCATCGTGAAGTCCCAGCCCATGGCGGAGTTCGTCGAAGCGGTTCGTCGCGTGGGCCGTGGTGAGCTCGTCGTGGCTCCCGAACTCGCGCCGGCGCTGATGTCCCGGCTCGACAGCACGTCATCGCCCGATCGCGCCGCACTCACCCGTCGAGAGCTCGAGGTCCTCGAGCTGCTCGCAGAGGGTTCCAGCACGGTCGCCATCGCCGAGGCACTGATCCTGAGCCCCAACACGATCCGCAACCACATCGCGGCAATCATGCTCAAGCTCGACGTGCACAGCCGGCTCGAGGCCGTCGCCGAGGCGACCGGCCGGGGCATCATCGCCGCCCGCACCGCCTTCTGAACCCCACGTCACTGCCAAGACGCGCAACGACCCGGGTCGAGGACCCGGGTCGGGGCTGACTGCGCTGGCTGCCCGTGGATCCGGGCGAGAACTCAGTCGAACGGCAGGATGTCGACCAGCTTGCGTCCGTTGCGGGCGCCGAACTTCACGGTGCCGTCGGACGTCGCGAACAGCGTGTCGTCGCCACCCTTGCCGACGTTGCGGCCGGGATGGAACTTCGTGCCGCGCTGGCGGACGAGGATCGAGCCGGCGGAGACGGCGGTGCCGTCGAACGCCTTGACGCCGAGTCGCTTGGATTCAGAATCTCGGCCGTTCCGGGTGGAACCGCCGCCCTTGGTCTTGGACATGAGGGGACCTCGAGGTGGTGCGTCGGGTGATCAGCGGCTGATGCCGGTGATCTCGATCTGGGTGTACTTCTGGCGATGACCCCAACGCTTGCGGTTGTTGGTCTTGTTCTTGTAGGTGAAGCCGTCGATCTTGGGGCCCTTGGCCTCGCCCACGACCCGAGCCGTCACCGACGCCGAGCCGAGGTCGGCCGGGGTGGCGAGGACGGTCTCGCCGTCGACGAGGAGGACGGGGCGGAGCTCGACGGCGTCGCCTTCGGCGGCGCCGAGGCGCTCGACCTCGATGACGTCGCCCTGGGCGACTCGATGCTGCTTCCCACCGGTGGCGATGACTGCGTACATAAGGTGGGCCATCCTAGGTGCCGGCAGGGGAACGGACCAACCCGACGGACAGCTCACCCATCGAGGAGCTCGCGGTCGAGGACCACGCCGCGTCCCTCGCAGATCTCGCAGGTCTCGGTGAAGCCGACCAACAGCCCCTCGCCGATGCGCTTGCGGGTCATCTCGACCAGGCCCAGCTCGGAGATGTCGAAGACCTGCGTCCGGGTCTTGTCCCTGGCCAGCGCCTCTCGGAGCACGCGACTGACGTCGTCGCGATTCTTGCGGATCTCCATGTCGATGAAGTCGATGACGATGATGCCGCCGATGTCGCGCAGCCGCAGTTGGCGGGCGATCTCCTCGGCCGCTTCCAGGTTGTTGTTGTAGACGGTCTCCTCGAGCGAGCTCTTCCCGACGTTCTTGCCCGTGTTCACGTCGATCACCGTGAGCGCCTCGGTGTGCTCGATGATGAGCGAGCCGCCGGAGGGCAGCCACACCTTGCGGTCGAGCGCCCGGTGGAGCTGCTCGTGGATGTGGTGGCGCTCGAACATGGGCAGCTTCTCGGCAGCCGGGTCGTAGTGCTGGACCCGGTCGGCGAGCGCCGGTGTGATGCCCGCGACGTAGTCGTGCACCTCGTCGTACAGCTCGCGGTCGTCGATGATCACCGCGCGGTAGTCCTTCGAGAACTCCTCGCGGATCACCCGGACCGCCATGTCCGGTTCGCGGTAGAGCAGCGCAGGCGCCTTCGAGTTCTTGGCCAGGGCATCGATGCGGTCCCAGAGGCTCACCAGTCGCTTGACGTCGTTCTCGATCTCCTCGGAGGTGACGTTCTCTGCTGCGGTGCGCACGATGACGCCGTGCTGCTCGGGCTTGACCCCGTCGAGGATCTTGCGCAGCCGCTTGCGCTCGTTGTCGGGGAGTCGCTTGGAGATGCCATAGGTGCTCGAGTTCGGCACCAGGACCACGAAGCGACCCGGGAGGCTGACCTCCTGGGTGAGCCGTGCGCCCTTCACCCCGATGGGGTTCTTCGTGACCTGGCAGACGATGGTCTGCTTCGACTTGAGCACGTCCTCGATACGAGGTCGACCGTTGCCCTCGACGTCGTCGGGGTCGTAGGAGACGTCGCCTCGGTAGAGCACGGCGTTCTTCGGCGTCCCGATGTCGACGAACGCGGCCTCCATGCCCGGCAGCACGTTGGCGACACGGGCGAGGTAGATGTTGCCGTGGATCTGGCCGACGTCGTCGGCCGGACGGGACACGTAGTGCTCGATGAGCTGGCGGCCCTCGAGGATGGCGATCTGGGTCGCGGTGGGCGTCTTGTGGACCGCCATCAGGTAGCGGCCCACCGGCTTCCCGTCGCGGTGCTTCCCGCGTCGGGCTTCCATCTGCTCCTCGTCGAGCTCGACGGCGGCGATGTCGTTGGCACCGAGCTCGACCGGCTTGGGGGCCGATCCGCCACCGCCACCACTGCGTCGACGGCCGCCACGCCGGCGGCGGCGCTTCGCAGGCGCGCCGTCGCCCTCGGACCGTTCGCCGCCGTTGCCGTTGCCTTTACCGGCGCCGGCGCCGGCGTTCCTGGCGTCGCTCTTGGCGTCGCCGTCGTCCTTGCCGCCGGACCGGCGGTTCCGGTTCCGACCGCGAGCGCGATCGTCGCCGGAGTCGTCGCCGGACGCGTCCGAGGACGGCGGCGCGGCGCGCGTGTCGCCGATCTTGGGCTTGGATGGCGTGGTGGCGGGGCTGTTGCCCTCGCCGTCAGTCGACGCGGCGCGCGGCGTGCGCTCCTCGTCGGGAGTGGCCGACCCGCTTCGGGTGTCGGACATGGTGGGAGTCCCTTCTCATGACGCACGCGCCGTGGCGTGCGCGGTCGTCGGCCGGGCGATGGTCCCCTCGGCGGCGGTTGCCGCCGGTTCGAGGGGTTCGCGCCGGACGCCGTCGACCGTCGTCCATTGGTGGAGCCGGATGACCCGCCCCTCCTCGAGTGTCGGATCGAACGCGGCGAGCAGCTCCGAGGGCCGGCAGGTACGCGGGTGCGTGGCCAGCTCGGCTCGGAGCAGTGGGCCGGCCGGCTGCCAATCGGCAGCAGGCGGGCGCTCGTCAGGTTCGGCGACTCGGAGGGCGGACACGGCAGGGCGGATGTCATCGGTGACTTCCTTGCCCTTCCGTGTTCGGGTGACCGGGAGTTCTGTGGCGGCCAGGACGTACTCGACGAGCTCGCGGGCTCGTTCCTCGTCGAGGTCGGGAACCTCGACGAGCCAGGAGCACGACTCGACCGCTTCTTGCAAACTGTCGGTGCCGGGGGCGACGTGACCGACGCCCTGGACACGCATGCCGGGCGGCAACGTCGGATCGACGAGGCCACCCAACGTGTCGACGTCGATGACGGTGCCAGGCACCAGGTCGACGTCGAGGTACTCGCCGCACGATTCGTGTGCGGTCGCGAGGGCCAGGCCGAACCGCAGGCGCGGTCGCGGCGAGAAGCCCTCGCTGTAGGAGATCGGGAGCCGGGTGCGACGGAGACTGCGCTCCCACACCCTGGCGAGATCCCGATGCGAGGTGAACCGGACGGGCCCGAACTTCGAGAACCGGATCCGGATGCGTTCGGGGCGGGGCGGAGTCATTGCACGCCCTGCGGGGTCCGTCGTGGCGTCAGTTCGACGGGCACCTGATGGCCGGTCGCGAGGTCGACCCCGGTTCCCTGGCTGCCACCCGCCGGCGGGACCGCCGACGCGACGACATGCTCGATGCTGTAACCCGTGCAGGCGCCGCAGTCGTAGCAGGGTGTCCAACGACAGTCGGGCAGGCCGACCTCGGCCAGGGCGTCCTGCCAGTCCATCCAGAGGAAGTCCTTGTGCAAGCCGGCCGAGAGGTGGTCCCACGGGAGCACCTCGTGCTCGGTGCGGTGCCGGTGGATGTACCAGTCGGGATCGAGGCCGCACTCGGCCATGGCATCGAGCCACAGCTGGGCATCGAAGTGCTCGGACCACTCCTGGAAGGTGCCGCCCCGCTGCCAGACCAGCTCGACGACCCGGCCGAGCCGGCGGTCACCACGAGAGAGCAGACCCTCGATGACCGAGGCCCGGGAGTCGTGCCACTTGAGGTTGACGCCGTGCATCTTGCGGGTGGCGTCGCGCAGCAGGTTGATCTTGCGGCGCAGCTCGACCTCGGTGTTCTGCCCGAACCACTGGAACGGGGTGAACGGCTTGGGCACGAAGCCTCCGACACTCACCGTGACGCTGGGGTTCTTGTGGAACTCCTTGCCGAGCTCGACGCAGTTCTTGGCCAGCTCGGCGATGCCGAGGGTGTCCTCGTCGGTCTCGCTGGGCAGGCCGGTGAGGAAGTACAGCTTCATCCGCCGCCACCCCTGCGAGTACGCCGAGTGCACCGCTCCGTACAGGTCTTCTTCGCGGATCAGCTTGTTGATGACCTGACGCATCCGCCACGTGCCGGCCTCGGGGGCGAAGGTGAGGCCGGTGCGGCGAGCGTTCTGGATCTTGTTGGCGAGCCCCACGGTGAAGGCGTCGACCCGCAGCGACGGCAGGCCGAGCGTGATGGGCTGGCCCGTGCCGCAACCGGTGTCGAGCTCCATGACGTCGGAGACCGTCTGCTCGATGCCCGAGTAGTCGGCGGTCGACAGGCTGGTGAGCGTGACCTCGTCGTAGCCGGTGCGCTTCAGGCCCTCGTCGATCATGGTGCGCACCTGCTCGGCCGGGCGCTCGCGCACGGGCCGGGTGATCATCCCCGCCTGGCAGAAGCGGCAACCACGGGTGCAGCCACGGAAGACCTCGACATTGAGACGGTCGTGGACGACCTCGGTGAGCGGCACGAGCTGCTGTTTGGGGTACGGCCATTCGGCGAGGTCGGCGACGGTGCGCTTCTCGACCCGTTCGGGCACGTCGGGGAACCGAGGCGTGACCTCGGCCAGGAACTCGCCGTCGTAGCTCACGTCGTAGAGCGACGGGATGTACACGCCCTCGACCTTGGCCAGCGCTCGGAGCACGTTCTGACGGGATCCGGGGGTCTTGCCCTCGGCCTTCCAGCCGGCCAGGACCTCGGTGATGTCGCTGACGACCTCCTCGCCGTCGCCCAGCACCACGACATCGACGAAGTCGGCGAGTGGTTCGGGGTTGTAGGTGCAGTGACCGCCGATCATCACGAGCGGGTCTTCGTCCGAGCGGTCGGCGGCGCGGACCGGCACGCCGGCGAGATCGACGCAGTTGAGGACGTTGGTGTAGACGAGCTCGGCCGACAGGTTGAAGGCGATCACGTCGAAGCTGGCGGCCGGGGCGTGGGTCTCGATCGAGAAGAACGGGATCTGCTCGCGGCGCATGACGGCCTCGAGGTCGGTCCACACGGCGTAGCCCCGCTCGGCGAAGGCGTCGTCGCGCTCGTTGAGGATCTCGCGCAGGATCTGCAGGCCCTGGTTGGGGAGCCCGATCTCGTAGGTGTCGGGGTAGCAGAGCAGCCATCCGACCTTGCCGGGTGCCCGGGGCGACGACGGCGCGCCGTCTTCGAGGCCGATGTAGCGCGCCGGCTTGGCCACACTGGCGAGTTGGCGCTCGAGGGCGGGCCAGACGCTGCTGGGCCCGGTCGCGGTGGACGGATCGATCGTGGGCACGGTGGGGCAAGGCTACCGGAGTCCCCACGAGATCCCTGAACGCGGGACGGAGCCGCGCTGCCCGGCCCCGTGGGTCGGCTCAGCCCTGCCGGCACGTGCGAGCATGCTCCCGTGCACCTCCTCCGCCTCCATCGCGACGGCGTCGCCGTCGTGGTCGACACCTCGCACGGCATCCCCGCGATCGTCCACTGGGGGCCCGATCCGGGACCGCTCGACGGCATCGAGCCCCTGCTCGACCGCGGACATCCGCCCGGGACGCTCGACATGGAGCCTGCGGCGACGCTGGTGCCCACCGCGGGCAGTGGCTGGCCCGGCCGGCCGGGCATCGAGGTCTCGCGTGGCGGCGTCCCGGTCTTCCCGCGGTTCGCCGAGGCCACCTGCACGGCGACCGCGACCGACGTTCGGTTCGAATCCCACGATCCCGCAGGGCTCGGGCTCGTCGGCACGCTCGACCTGGGCGAGGCGCTCGAGATCTCCCTCGAGCTCACCAACGAGAGCGCCGACGATCTCGTGGTCCACGGCCTGGCCCCCGTGATCGCGCTGCCGTCCACGGCCACCGAGGTACTGAGGTTCGACGGACGCTGGTGCCACGAGTTCCACCCCCGCCGGATGCCGTGGCCCGCCGGCACCCATCTGCTCGAGAACCGCCGGGGGCGCACGTCGCACGACACCGTGCCGGTCGTCTTCACCGGTCCGGCCGGCTTCGACGAGTCGACGGGCGTGGTCCACGGCATCCACGTGGCGTGGAGCGGCAACCACGACGTGGTCCTCGACCGGCTCGCCGACGGACGACGGGTCGTGCGCGCCGGTGAGCTCCTGGTGCCCGGCGAGGTCGTGCTCGGGCCCGGCGAGACCTACCACGCACCTCGGGTCGTGGGCGCCGTGGGCATCGGTCTGACGCAGTGCAGTCAGCGGTTCCACACCCACGTCCGGGCGCTGCTGCCCGACCGGCCGCGGCCCGTGCTGCTCAACACCTGGGAGGCCGTCTACTTCGACCACGACCTCGACCGGCTGCGAGCCCTGGCCGACCGCGCCGCCCAGGTCGGCGTCGAACGGTTCGTGCTGGACGACGGCTGGTTCGGCGGTCGCCGCGACGACACCGCCGGGCTCGGCGACTGGTGGGTGTCGCCCGCCGCGCACCCCGACGGACTCGAACCGCTGATCTCCCACGTGACCGGCCTCGGGATGGAGTTCGGCATCTGGGTCGAACCCGAGATGGTCAACCCCGACTCGGATCTCCACCGCGCCCACCCCGACTGGGTGCTGGGCGACGCCGCAGTGCTGGGCCGCAACCAGTTGGTGCTCGACCTGGGCATCGAGGAATGCCGGGCCCACCTGTTCGGCCGGCTCGACCGCCTCCTGGCCGACCACGACATCGCCTTCGTGAAGTGGGACATGAATCGTGATCTGGCCGGCGCGGGATCGCACCGCCAGACCCGTGCCCTCTACCGGCTGCTCGACGACCTCCGAGCGGCCCATCCGTCCGTGGAGATCGAATCCTGTGCCTCGGGCGGCGGTCGCGCCGACCTGGAGATCCTCCGACGGACCTGTCGGATCTGGACCTCCGACTGCAACGATCCCGTCGAGCGCCAGACCATCCAGCGGGGCTTCTCCCACTTCCTGCCCCCCGTGGTGATGGGCGCGCACATCGGTCCGCCCCGGGCCCACACGACCGGCCGGACCAGCCGCCTGGCGTTCCGCGCCGCCACCGCGCTCTTCGGCCACCTCGGCATCGAGTGGAACCTGCTCGACGCTTCCGACCGCCACCTCGACGCGTTGGCCGCGTGGATCGACCTCCACAAGCGCCTGCGTCCACTCCTGCACGGCGGCGACGTCGTTCGACTCGACCGCTCCGACCCGGACGGCGTCGCCCACGGCGTCGTGTCCGCCGACCGGTCCGAAGCCGTGTTCGCCTACAGCCAGCTCACCGCCGGCCTCCCCGGGCTCGCTCCCCCGCTGGTCCTGCGCGACCTCGACCCCGACCGTGCCTACCGGGTCGAGCACCTGGCCATGCCCGGCGAGGTCCTCGGCCTCGGCCTGCACCAGCCCGCGTGGCTCACCTCACCCACCGAGGCGACTGGTCGGTTCCTGACGACGGTGGGCCTCGAGCTCCCGGTCCTCTTCCCCGAGAGCGCCCTCCTCCTCCACCTCACCAGCTGAGATGGATCACGCGAACCTTCTCATGTGGACGTTCTGCACGAGGCCGAGGCCGGCGAAGAGCGCAATGGTCGACGATCCGCCATGGCTCACCAGCGGGAGCGGGATGCCGGTGATGGGCATGATCCCCATCGTCATCCCGGCGTTCTGGAACAGCTGGAACACGATCATCGACAGCACGCCGACGGACAGCAGCATGCCCAACTGGTCGCGCGAGAGCTGGGCGATGCGCCAGATCCGCCAGCACAGGATGCCGAAGAGCAGGAGCAGCGTGGCCGCGCCGACGAATCCGAGCTCCTCGCCCACCGCAGTGAAGATGAAGTCCGTGTGCTGCTCGGGGACGATGTCGAGCTGGGTCTGAGTGCCCTCGAACAGCCCCTTGCCCAGCACGCCACCGGAACCGATGGCGATCTTCGACTGGTTGAGGTTGTAGGCCTCGGCCTGGAGCCCGGCGCTCGGGTTGAGGAAGACCGTGAGGCGGTCCTTCTGGTAGTCCTCGAGCAGGCCGGAGTTGAGGACGCCCACCAGGGCCGTCAGACCGAACAGGGTCAGCGCGGCGATGTGCTTGGCCCGGACGCCCGACACCAGCAGGATGCCCATGACGATGGCCACGATGACCATGGCCGTGCCGGGATCGGGCTGGAGCATGATGAACGTCAACGGGAGCGCGGCGACGCCGAGCATCACGCCGAGTCGGCGCAGATCGATGTCACCGGCGAACTGCGCGCCCAGCGACGCCAGGACGAGGATGACGGTGATCTTGGTGAACTCGGAGGGCTGGAGTTGGAAGGGGCCGAGTTGGAACCACGCCTGGGAACCGTTGACCTCGGTGCCCAGCGGGGAGATGACGGCCATCAGGAGCAGGCACACGCCTCCGTAGGCGATGAGGGCGAAGTCGCGGAATCGGCGGTAGTCGAACATGGCGACGAGCGACATGACCGTGAGCCCGGTGGCCACGAAGACGACGTGGCGCTGGAGCGTCGTGGTGTTGACGGAATCGGGGTCGTTGCCACGGGTCGACGAGAACACCATCACGGTGCCGATGAGCGTGATCGCCACGACCGAAGCGAGCATGGCCAGGTCGACGTGGCGCCATGGCGCAGCGGGATTGCGACGCATCGACGCAGCACGGCTCGTACCCGGCCAGCGTGTGGCGAACGCGTCCATCAGTCCTCGGATCCTGCGGAAGCGAGCTGCTCCTGCGTGGGAGATCCCGTCGCGGCCTCGGGGTAGACGAGAGCACCCCCGGGCTGCAGCTCGGGCGGAGGAACCACGCCGGCGAACACGTCGAAGAGCTTGCGAGCCAACGGCGCGGCGGCGGTGCCACCGAAGCCGGACTCCTCCATGATCACCGAGACGGCGTACTCGGGTGCCGAGGCCGGGCCGAACGCGGCGAACACCGCCGTGTCGGCCTTGCCGTTGACCTGGGCGGTGCCCGTCTTGCCGGCCACGGGGTAGGAGTCGAGCGGGAAACCGAGGAACGTGCCGTAGGCGGTGCCGCCGGCCCTCGACGTCACGCCGATGAGCCCGTCGAGCAGCGGCGATCGGATCTCGGGAGCCATGTCGATGGTGCCGTTGATCCGTGCGTCGACGGTGCGCTTGACCGAGGTCTCCGTTCGACCACGGGTGACCTTGGTGGCGATGTTCGGGGCGTACCGGGTGCCGCCGTTGCCGAACGTGGCGTATGCGTTCGCGAGCTGCAGCGGCGTGAGCGCGACGTCGCCCTGCCCGATGGCCATGTTCACGTTGTCGCCGGTGAACCAGTTGCGCTCGGCGAACAAGCCGGGATTGGCGTCGTACTGTCGGCGGCGTTGCTCGGGCGTCGGGATGCGGCCCGACTGCTCGGACGGCAGCGGTACCCCGGTCTCCTGGTTCAATCCGAAGAGGCGGGCGGACTCCTGGAGCGCCTCCTCGCCGAGCCGGCCGCGGTTGTTCCAGAAGTCCGCGCCGATCGAATAGAAGTAGGCGTCGGACGACACGGTCATGGAGCGGGACATGTCGACGGTGCCGTACGCCTTGGAGCCGGCGTTCTTGAACGTGCACTGCCCGGAGCAGTCGTCGATGGTGTAGGTGCCCTTGTCGACGAACGGCGTGTTCGCTTCGCGCAGGCCGCTGGCCAGCGCGGCGTACCCGGTGATGAGCTTGAACGTGGAACCGGGCGCGTACTGGCCCTGGATCGCCCGGTTGTTGATCGGGAAGTGGTTGGCGTCATCGGTGAGGTACGCCCAGCGCGACGACGAGATGCCGTTGACGAAGTCGGCCGGGTCGTAGGTGGGATAGCTCGCCATGGCGATGACGTTGCCGTTGCGGGGATCGAGCACCACGACCGCTCCGCCCGTGGCCTCGTTCTGCGGGTTGTTCCCCGACGGACGCCGTGCGCGCGCGATGTCGAGGCCTTGGGCCAGCAGGTCCTCGGCGAGCGCCTGGATGGAGAGGTCGATGGTGAGCCAGACGTCGTCGCCCGGGATCGGAGGCTTGGACAGGTCCTCGAGGATCCGCACCGGCCGTCCCGACGCGTCGACCTCGAACACGGTCTGACCGGGGGTCCCGCGGAGATCGTCCTCGAAGATGCGCTCGACGCCCGTCTTGCCGATCTGATCGCCGCGGATGTAGTTCTTGGGCTTGTCCTGGCGGTCGTCGAGCTCGGTGTCGTTGATCTCGCCCACGTAGCCGATGACGTGCGCAGCACGGTTGCCGTAGGGATACCGGCGGACCGCGACGCGTTCGACGGCCACCGACGGGAACAGGTCGGCGTGCTCCTCGAGGTAGATCTTCAGCTCTTCGGTGACGTCCTCGGCGACCGGCACCGGCGCGTAGCGGGAATAGCGCTGGTCGTTGACCCGGTCGAGGAGCTGCTCGACCGTGGTGGGCGAGCCGTAGCGGCTCGCCTCCTCGGCGAGCCGGCGGAGCATGTCGGTGGCCTCGGTGTCGTCGAGCTGGGCGAAGAGCACGCGGTCGACGGTGACCACGATGGACACGCGGTTGTCGACGATCAGGCGGCCGCTGGCGTCGAGGATGCGGCCACGTGGCGCCTCGACCTGGACGACACGGATGCGGTTGGCGTCGGCCGCCTGTTCGAATGACTCGGACGAGAGCACCTGGAGGTACCACAGGCGCGCGAAGAGCGCAGCGAAGAGGCCCACCATGACGATGGCCAGCACGCCGAGGCGGACCCGTGGCGACTCGGCGGCAGTCACCGGTCGATCCTCGTGCTCATCGCATGGCCCCCATCATCCGGTCGGGCGCGGCGCGCTCGACCCACTGGGCGATGTACATGACGGGCAGGACGAGCGCCGCATTCATGACCGCGGTGACGGTGAGGACGCGCACCAGCCCCGGGAGGCGGAACTGCTGGCCGACGAGCTGGCCGAGGACCACGTAGAAGGCCAGGCCGAGGACGGTGGCGACGAAGCCGGCGACCACCGGGATCCACGGTGCGGACCGGAGGACACCGGCGTGCGCCGAACCGACGACGTAGCCGACGGCCAGGTAGGTGAGCGACGAGAGACCGAACGGCGTCTGCTGCACGAGATCGATGGCGATGCCGGCGCAGAACCCGACGATGGCGCCGCGGGTGGGGCCTCCGGCGAGCCCGGCGGCGATGGCGAGGAGGAGCAGGAGGTCGCCGGTCACGCCGAAGGGTCGCCAATCGGCCATCCACGTCGTCTGCAGGGTGAGGGTGACGACGATCACCAGAGCGAGGCGGACGTTGCGCAACATCAGCGAACCGGCGTCGTGAGCAGCACGTTGACGAAGCTCAGCTCACCGAGATCGGCCAGCGGCTCGGCGAACACCTCGACCGTGAGTCCGCCGTTGGCCTCGGTCTTGCGGGTCAACTTGGCCACCGGGATCGACGCGGGGAAGGACGAGCGGTCGTCGATGCCCGAGGTGGTGATGAGCTCGGACTTGGGGATGTCGGCGTCGTCCTCGCCCGGCTCGATGCCCGTGTCGATGCGCAGGTCGCGTGACGACCCCTGTCCCTTGGCGGTGCCGAATCGCTGGCTGGTGACCAGACGGACGCCGACCCGGAACTCCGGATCGGTGAGCAGCTGCACCCACGCCCGGTCGCCGGACACGTCGATGACCTGCCCCACGAGTCCCGCACCCGTGACCACCGGCATGCCCTCGCGGATGCCGACGGACGATCCCTTGTCGATGACGACCACATGGGAGAACGCGCTGGCGGGCTGCTGGATGACCCGGGCGGTGGCGGTGCTGATCGAGCCCACCCAGGGGATGTCGACCTGGTCGAGCAGCTCCTCGAGCTGGACGGCGGCGTCCTCGTTCCGGGCGATGGAGCCCTCGAGCTCGTCGACGCGCGCCCGAAGCGCTTCGTTCTCGGCGGCGACATCGCCGTAGTCGGTGATGCCGTGCCACGTGTTCTGGAACGGCGTGGCGACGAAATCGGCTGCACCCTGGAGCGGCGAGAGCACCGTGCCGACGCCGTTGCGGGCGTCGTCGATGAAGCCGACACCCCGGAAGTCGAGGGTCAGCACGGTGACCGACAGCAGCACCAGCACGATGATGGTGAAGCGCGACCGACCGGAACGGCGGGGAGAGCTCATGGCCATGAGAGGGCGGCGTGGGTCACGGGGTGATCGGGCTGACGGGTCGGGCGGACGTCGGGACGTGGGTCACGACGGCGGCGTCAGTGCTCGGGCGGGTGGTTGAAGAGGACGTCCTTGAGGGCGTCGAACTCCTCGAGCGCCATGCCGGAACCGAGCGCCACCGAGTGCAGCGGGTCGTTGGCGATGACGATGGGCATGCCGGTCTCGTGTTCGAGCCGGGCGTCGAGGCCGTGCAGGTACGCACCACCGCCGGCGAGGACGATGCCCTTCTCCATGATGTCGGCCGCCAGCTCGGGCGGCGTCTTGTCGAGGGTGACCTTGACGGCGTCGACGATGGCCGAGACGGGCTCTTCGATGGCCTCGCGGATCTCCTCGGTGGAGGTGACGATGGTCTTGGGCAGGCCGGTGATGAGGTCGCGGCCGCGCACCTCGGCGTACAGCTCCTCCTCGAGCGGCCAGGCCGACCCGAGCGCCATCTTGATCTCTTCCGCGGTGCGCTCGCCCAACGCGAGCGAGTACTCCTTCTTGATGTGCTGGATGATGGCGTCGTCGAGCTCGTCGCCGGCGACTCGCACCGATTGACTGGCCACGATGCCGCCGAGGGAGATGACCGCGACCTCGGTGGTGCCGCCGCCGATGTCGACGATCATGTTGCCGGTGGGTTCCTGCACCGGGAGGCCGGCACCGATGGCGGCGGCCATGGGCTCTTCGATGATGTGGGCCGGCTTGCGGGCGCCGGCGAACTCGGCCGCCTCGAGGACGGCACGCTGCTCGACGCCGGTGATGCCCGACGGCACGCAGATGACCATGCGCGGCTTGGCCCAGCGGCGCTGGTGCACCTTCTGGATGAAGTAGCGCAGCATCTTCTCGCAGATCTCGAAGTCCGAGATCACGCCGTCCTTCAGCGGGCGGATGGCCTGGATGTGGCTCGGCGTACGACCGATCATCCGCTTGGCCTCGGTCCCGACGGCGAGCGGGCGACCGTCGCGCACGTTGACGGCGACGACCGACGGCTCGTTCAGGACGATGCCCCGGCCGCGCACGTAGACGACCGTGTTGGCGGTGCCCAGGTCGACCGCCATGTCGCGGCCCATGAGGGAGGTGAAGACGTTCTCGGACATGGGGTCACCGTTCGGGTGAGAGAGAGCGGCGGGGCGGCGCACCCGGATGGTACCGGCTACGTCCGGGACCCGCCCGGTCACGCCGACGACCCGACCAGGGTCACCGACGAAGGACCCATGCTAACGAACTGTCACCAAACTGCAATATCGGGAGCGGAAGAACGACCTCAGAGATTCGGGAACCAGAGGCCGATCTCCCGAGCGGCGGACTCGTGGGAGTCGCTGCCGTGCACCAGGTTCTCGTTGGTCGTGGTGGCGAGGTCGCCACGGATCGAGCCGGGCTGGGCATCGTCGACGCTGGTCTTGCCGATGAGGGTGCGGCAGATCGAGAAGGTGTTGTCGGCCGGGCCCTCGACGACCATGGCCATCACCGGGCCACGGCTGAGGAAGTCGACGAGCTCGCCGAAGAACGGACGCTCCTTGTGCTCGTCGTAGTGCGCCTCGGCGAGGGCACGATCGGCGGTGCGGAGCTCGGCGGCGACCAGGGTCAGCCCCTTGCGCTCGAACCGGGAGACGATCTCGCCGACCAGGCCGCGTTCGACGGCGTCGGGCTTACACATGACGAAGGTGCGATTCACGGTCCGGAGCGTACGCCGCCACGATTCTCCTACCGAAAAACCCCCGGTTTCCGTGAGTGATCCACAGCGATTTTCCGGGAGGGGGGGGTCAGCGGGCGAGGAGGCCGAGGCGTCGGCAGGCGGCGCGGGCGGCGCCGACGGTGTAGAGCGAGCCGGCGACCAGCACGGCGTCGTCGTCGAGGGCGGCGGCGTGGGCCTGCTCGACCGCGAGGCCGACGTCGTCGACGATCCGCACGTCGGCTTCGGGGAGGCGGGCCTGTACCAGCGCCCGCAGCTCGGCCGGGTCGACCGCCCGCGGCGAGTCGGGACGGGTGCAGATCACGCGTACCGGTTCCAGGTCGAGCATCGGTTCGAGCACGTCGGCGAGGTCGGGGCGACCGAGCATCCCGACGACGAGGGTGATGGCACCGCCGATGGTGAACTCGTCGCGCACGGTCTGGGCGAACGCCCGGGCGCCGTCGGTGTTGTGGGCACCGTCGAGCACGAGCAGCGGCTTGCGGGCCACCACCTCGAACCGACCGGGGATCTCGAGCCCGAGGAACGCCTCGCGGACCGTGTCGTGATCGACGGCCCGCCCGAAGAACGCCTCGACGGCTGCGACCGCCAGGGCGGCGTTGTCGGCTTGGTGGCCGCCGTGCAACGGGAGGTACAGCTCGTCGATGCGCCCATACGGGGTCTGGAGGTCGAGCTGGCGGCCACCGACGGCCACGCTCGAGCCACGTACGCCGAAGTGCGTCTCCCGGAGCAGGTGCTGTGAACCGCCCTCGGCCACGAAGATCTCGACCAGCTCGGGGTCGGTCTCGCCGATGACCACGGCCGAGCGGTCCTCGATGATGCCGGCCTTCTCGGACGCGATGGATCGGCGCCACTCCCCCGCCCCGTCGGTGTGGTCTCGTCCGATGTTGGTGACCACGGCCACGTCGGCCTCGACGACGTTGGTGGAGTCGAAGCGGCCGAGCAGGCCGACCTCGACGACCATCACGTCGACCGCCTCGCGGGCGAACCACGAGAACGCGACGGCGGTGAGGAGGTCGAAGTAGCTCGGTCGGTCGGGGAACAACGACTCGACGGCGGCGACCTCCTCGACCACCTCGGCGAAGTCGAGCTCGCTGATCGGTTCGCCGTTGCGGCGGATGCGCTCGGTGATCGACTCGAGGTGCGGGCTGGCGTAGGTGCCGACGGAGAGGCCGTGCGCCGCGAGGATCGCCGCGATCATGCGGGCCGTGGACCCCTTGCCGTTGGTGCCGGTGATGTGGATGACCGGTGCCGACAGCTGGGGATCGCCCAGCACCTTCACCACACCGCGCATGCGGTCGAGCGACAGGCCGTGCACGACCCCGGCGGTGGGGCCGCCGACCGTCGCCTCGAGGTTGATGTGATCGTCGAGGTACGCGATGGCGTCGGGGAATTCCACCTCGCGACGCTATCGACGGATGCTCAGGAGGCGGCGCGCTTGGGCCGGGTCTGCTTGGCGTCGCGGGGGACGATGGTGGGATTCACCTTGTCGAGCACGACATCGCGATCGATGACGACCTTGCCCACGTCGGTGCGACTGGGGATGTCGTACATGATGTCGAGCAGGACCTCTTCGAGGATGGCCCGCAGCCCGCGTGCACCGGTGCCGCGCAGCAACGCCTGGTCGGCGACGGCGATGAGCGCTTCCTCGGTGAACTCGAGCTCGACGTCCTCGTAGCTGAAGATCTTCTGGTACTGCTTGAGCAGGGCGTTCTTGGGCTCGGTGAGGATCTCGACGAGCGCCTCGTGGTCGAGGTGACCGACGGCGCCGATGACCGGCAGACGGCCGATGAACTCGGGGATGAGGCCGAACTTGACCAGGTCCTCGGGGAGGACCTCCTGGAGCATCTCGGAGGCGTCGGAGTCGCGGGTGGCGCGGATCTCGGCCGCGAAGCCGACCCCGGTGTGGCCCTTGCGGGACTCGATGATGCGCTCGATGCCGGCGAAGGCGCCACCGCAGACGAACAGGATGTTCGACGTGTCGATCTGGATGAACTCCTGGTGCGGGTGCTTGCGCCCGCCCTGGGGAGGTACCGACGCCGTGGTGCCCTCGAGGATCTTGAGCAGCGCCTGCTGCACGCCCTCGCCGGAGACGTCACGGGTGATCGACGGGTTCTCCGACTTGCGGGCGACCTTGTCGATCTCGTCGATGTAGATGATGCCGGTCTCGGCCTTCTTGACGTCGTAGTCGGCGGCCTGGATCAGCTTGAGGAGGATGTTCTCGACGTCCTCGCCGACGTAGCCGGCCTCGGTCAGCGCCGTGGCGTCGGCGATGGCGAAGGGGACCTTGAGCAGGCGAGCGAGCGTCTGGGCCAGGAACGTCTTGCCGGACCCGGTGGGGCCCAGCAGCAAGATGTTGGACTTGGCCACCTCGACGTCGTCGTGGACGGTGTTGTGGCCGAACTGGATCCGCTTGTAGTGGTTGTAGACCGCGACCGAGAGGATCTTCTTCGCCGCGTTCTGGCCGACGATGTACTCCTCGAGGAACTCGAAGATCTCCTTGGGGCGGGGCAGCTCGTCGAAGTGGAACTCGCTGGTCTCGGCCAGCTCCTCCTCGATGATCTCGTTGCACAGGTCGATGCACTCGTCGCAGATGTAGACACCCGGACCCGCGATCAGCTTCTTGACCTGCTTCTGCGACTTGCCGCAGAAGCTGCACTTGAGGAGCTCGCCCCCGTCTCCGAACTTGGCCACCGCGGTGTCCCCCCTGAATCAGTTGGCCCGGATCGGACCCGTCGTGTCCGTCAGAGCTCGACGGCTGATCACCTCATCGATGATGCCGTATTCGAGCGCCTCTTGCGCTGTCATCACGAAATCTCTGTCGGTGTCCGCTTCGATCTTCTCGACCGGCTGGCCGGTGTGCTCGGACAGGATGTGGTTGAGGAGGTCCTTCATCCGCATGATCTCGCGGGCCTGGATCTCGATGTCGGTGGCCTGTCCACCGCCCTGGCCCCATGGCTGGTGGAGCAGGATCCGGGAGTGCGGCAGCGCCAGGCGCTTGCCCTTCTCGCCGGCGGCCAGCAGCACGGCGGCCGCCGACGCGGCCTGCCCGAAGCAGATGGTGCTGATCTGGTTCTTGATGAACGAGAGCGTGTCGTAGATGGCGAACAGCGCCGTGATGTCGCCACCGGGGCTGTTGATGTAGATGCTGATGTCCTTGTCGGCGTTCTCCGACTCGAGGTGCAGCAGCTGGGCGCAGACGAGGTTCGCGATGCCGTCGTCGATGGGCGTGCCCAGGAAGATGATGTTCTCCTTGAGCAGCCGGGAGTACAGGTCGTAGGCCCGCTCGCCCCGGTTCGTGGACTCGACGACCGTGGGCACCAGGTAGTTGCGGACGATGCCGCTGTGCTGAGCGACCTGCTCCGGGGTCATTCGCTGTCCTCTTCGTTCTCGACTGATTCGCTGTCGTCTGGGGCGGCTTCGGACTCGTCGGCGTCGGGTTCGTAGAGGCTGCGATCGACCGGATCACCGTTCTCGTCGACGATCTCGACGTGGTCGAGCAGCCACTCCAGCGCCTTGCGCTTCGTGATGTCGGAGCGTACCGCAGGCAGCTGGTCGTTCTGGGCCAGCTGCTCGCGGACCTTGGCCGGCTTCTCGCCGACGCGCTCGGCGACCGCGGCGATCTCGTCGTCGAGTTCGTCGTCGGTGCACTCGATCGACTCGGCCACGACGACCGCCCGGAGGGCGAGATCGACGCGAGCGGAGACCTCCGCGGACTCGCGCAGCTCGTCGATGAGCTGCTCCTGGGAGCGGCCGGTCATCATCAGGTACTGCTCGAGGCCCATGCCCTGGGCCTGGAGCCGCATGCCGAGGTCCTGGAGGCGGCTGTTGAGCTCCATGCTCACCAGCGCCTCGGGGAGCTCGTCGTCGACGAGCTCGGCGAGGGCCTGGCCGACCTTCTCCTGGAGCTGCCCTTCGCCCTGCGCCCGTCGGACCGTGGTCATGCGCTCGACCAGATCGGCCTTCATCTCGTCGACGGTCTCGAAGTCGGAGTTCTCCTGGGCCCACTCGTCGGTGAGCTCGGGCAGGACCTTGGCCTTGACCTCCTTCACCTTGATGGTGAAGTGCAGCTGGCGCTCTTCGTCCTCGTCGGGGTGGGTGGCGTCGAAGTCGAGCTCGTCGCCGGCCTTCGCGCCGGTGAGGTGCTCGTCGACCTCGGGCGTGATGATCAGCGAGCCGATCTCGTAGTTGTAGTCGTCGGTGGTGAGGCCGTCCTGCTCCTCACCGTCGAGCGTTCCGACGATGTCGATGACGACGGAGTCGCCCTCCTCGGCGGGGCGGTCGACGGTCTCGACGGTGGCGTCGAGGCTGCGCATGCGGTCGAGCTGCGCGTCGATCTCGTCGTCGCCGGGCACGGGCGAGGGCATGGTGACCCGGAGCCCGTCGTAGCCGGCGACGGTGACGACCGGGCGGACCTCGACCACGGCTTCGAAGGTGATGGGGCCGGACTCCTGGCCCTCGGTGATGTCGATCTCCGGGGCGGCGATGACGTCGACGTCGTTGCTGACGACCGCCTCGGCGTAGTACTTGGGCAGCGCCTCGCGGAGCGCCTCCTCGCGGGCCGGACCGAGACCGATACGGGCCTCGAGCAGCTTGCGGGGGGCCTTGCCGCGGCGGAAGCCGGGGAGGTTGACCTCCTGGGCGATGCGCCGGAAGGCTTCGTTGATGTCGGTCTCGAACTCGTCGACGTCGACGGTGACGGAGACCTTGACCTTGTTGTCCTCGAGAGGCTCGACGGTGGAGTTCACGCGGCGATCGTTTCTTTGTC
>JBFJNI010000067.1:0-20641 GCA_041618235.1 Acidimicrobiales bacterium | reverse complement strand
TCACGCTCGCTCGCGAGCGAGGATCTCCTGCGTCACCGTGGCGACGCACCGGCCCGCTCGGTCGTGGATCTTGCCGGCGATCAGGATGCGGTCGTCCCGGTGGGCGACGGCCTCGACGTCGTAGAGCAGCCACTCGTCGACGCGAGGTGGGCGGTGGAACCAGATGGAGTGGTCGAGGCTGGCGCGGAACAGCGTGTTGAACCATCCGGGTCGAGCGGTGTCGACCAGCCGACGGGCGGCCCCGAAGGGGCCGTGATCGGTGGCGTACGCGACCGCGGCGACGTGGAGGTCGTCGGGCAGGTCGCAACCGGCGCGGAACCACAACCGCCGGCGGGTGCCACCGGGCTGGTCGTAGCTGACGTCCGCGGTCTCGAGCACCCCCGGCCGGGCGAACCGTGTGGCGGGGAGGTGCTCGGGGCCGGGCACCCCGGCGGGCCCGGGTGGTTCGTAGTCGCCACCGGGTCCGCCGGTGTGGAACGACGCCGACAGCACCAGGATCGCCCGGTCGCCCTGCGAGGCCGTGACCTGCCGCGACGAGAAGGACCGGCCGTCGCGCAGACGTCGGACCTCGAACTCGATCGGTTCGTCGACGTCGCCCCCGCGCAGGAAGTAGGCGTGGAGCGAATGCACGTGCTGCTCGTTCGGAGCGGTCCGGGTCGCGGCCACCAGCGCCTGCGCGACCACCTGTCCACCGAACACCCGGGCCCGCTTCTCGGGCGGGCTGTGCCCGATGAACCGATCGTCGTCGCCGCCGTCGAGGTCGAGGGTCTCGTGCAGCGTCGGCCAGTCGGTCACCGGGTGATCGTGCCATCCGAACACAACGGTGTTCGACACCTCGGAGCGTCCCCCGGGCTCAGTCCGTATCGGCCGGCATTCGCCCAGCACGGATCGGTGGACCTCTGGTACAACGGCAACACCGTCCTGTCCGCGATTCCGCGGGCGGGAACAGGTCGACCCGAGGAGTGTTCCCAGGCGCGCTCGCGGCGACCCTGCCGACCCGCAGGCACCGCAGGGTGGCGGCAGCGCTTCGGTCACCATCGACGTCGACGGAAAGAGCGTCAGCGGCAGCTCCGACGCGTTCCGCGACGGCACCGACGAACTCAGCGGCACCGTCGCCAGCGGCTCGTTCGAGGCCACCTGCCCCGGAGCGTTCGGAGCACACTCGATTGGATCGGCGTCCGACAGCTGCGTCTATGCTGTCCAATCCGGTGCGGCGGCTCGCCGCCGCTCCCAAAGCGCCCGTAGCTCAATTGGATAGAGCATCTGACTACGGATCAGAAGGTTAGGGGTTCGAGTCCCTTCGGGCGCGCTGAAGTCGCAGGTCATCGGCGCCAGCTCTCGGCGCTCCGCCGAGCGACGTCAGGCCGTCGGCGACCAGAGCGGCTCGGTGAGATCCCAGCCCGTCGGGTTGCCCCACTGGTTCTTGTAGGTCACCTCGTGAGCGGGCTGGCGCTTGGCGACACCCCACGAGCCCTTCGGATAGCCCATCGGCACGCAGGCGGCCATCGACCAACCCGAGTCGGCCGGAACGCCGAGCAGGTCGGGCACGGCGTTGCCCTTGGCGACCAAGATGCTGGTGAGGCTCGAACCGACCCCCTCGGCTCGGGCGGCGAGCATCGCCGACCACACAGCCGGGTAGATCGAGCCGCCACCGTCGCCTTGGCCCTGCGAGAAGGCGAAGAACAACAGCGGGTACTGGGCGAAGTTGTCGGCGGCCCACTCGACCGAGCGCTGGATGGCCAACATCTGCTTGCTCTCGGGGAGCTCGGGCGCGGCCTCGGCGGCGGCGATGCGCTCGTTGTAGATGTGCTCCCACAGGAAGTCGATCGACTCGCGGTACAGAGGCGCGATCTGGCCGATCAGGTCGCGGTCGTCGACGAGCAGGAACCGCCACGCCTGGGTGTTGCCGCCCGAGGGCGCACGCACCGCGGCGTCGAGGATCCGCTGCTGCACCTCCTCGGGAATCGGGTCGGGTTCGACCCGACGCATGGCCCTGGTGGTGTACAGCGCTTCGTAGACGTCCATCGTTCGCGCAACCTAGCGCTGGAGGATTGGCCGAGGAGCCGGACGGTTGGCAGCATCCGGTGATGATCGACGCCGTTCTCGACCACCTCGCCGTCGCCGCCGAGTCCCAGTACGACTGCTGGCCTCGCTACGTCGGCGACCTCGGCGGCGCCTGGATCGGCGGTGGCGTCACCTCGGGGTTCGCCTCCTATCAGGTCGAATACACCAACGGCATGAAGCTCGAGGTCCTCGAACCGGCCAACGTCGAGGACAACGACTTCCTGCGCCGCTTCCTCGACCGCAACGGACCCGGCCCGCACCACGTCACGTTCAAGGTGCCCGACATCGAGGCTGCCATCGAGGAGATCCGCACTGCCGGTCTCGACCTCGTCGGCATCGACCTGCGCGATCCGGGTTGGAAGGAGGCGTTCGTCCACCCGAAACAGGCCTTCGGCATCGTCGTCCAGATCGCCCAATCCTCCGGCACCTGGGAACCCGAGGCGCCCGACCGTCCGCTCCCCGTCCCGGTGCAGGCGCCGGCCAGCTTCGACCGCGCCGTGCACCTCGTGGCCGACCTCGCCGGGCCCGTCGGCCTGTTCCGCGACATCCTCGGCGGCACGGTGCTGGCGGAGGACGACACCATGGTCGAACTGGCGTGGCCCGGTCCCGGCCGGATCCGGTTCGTGCTCGCCGAGACCGACGACGACCACGCACATCTCGGCGGTCGGGACGGCCGCCTCCACCACCTCGACATGACGATCGACGATCCGGCGCTGGTGGCCGGCGCCGTGCAGGTCGACGACCACTGGCGGCTCGACGCCGCCGACAACCTCGGCGTCAGCCTCCACCTCCACCGCAGGAGCTGAGGGAAGTCCGGGGCCCGGTTCGTCGGCGGGCCTGCCAGGATCGCGCCGTGCGCGTCCTCCCCCGATCGGCCCCCGCCCGACTCATCGTCGCCGGAGCGGTGGTGGCCATCGTCGCCATCGCCCTCTGGAACCGCCAGACCATCTCCGACGTGTACACGTACTTCTTCCCGGGCTCGGCGCTCGACGAAGCGGGGCGCGACACGTCGCCGCCGGCCCCCGTCGACGACATCGACCTCGACGAGCGCACCCCGATCGAGCTGATCGAACCGGGTCCGACCGGCGCTGATCCGGCCATCGCCCTCGAACGGGTCGCCGAGCTGGACCGCCCGTCTTCGGTCGTCGATCCGGCCGGCCCCGGCCCGGTGCTCGTCACGCTGCTCGGCGGCGAGGTCCTCACGCTCGACCTCGACACTGGCGAGAGCGAGGTGGTGCTCGACCTGACCGACCGCGTGTCGACCGGCGGTGAGCGTGGCCTGCTCGGCATGGCGCTCGACCCGGCTGGCGACCGCCTCTACGTGAACTTCACCAACACCGACGGTGACACCGAGATCCGGTCGTGGGCGATGGCCGATGGCCGTCCGGCGGGGGTGGCCGACGACGGCGTCCTCCACCTCGAGATCGGCCAACCGTTCCGGAACCACAACGGCGGTCACCTCGCGTTCGGACCCGACGGCCTCCTCTGGATCGGGGTCGGCGACGGCGGCAGCGCCAACGACCCCGGCAACGTCGCGCAGGACCCCGACGTCATCCTCGGGTCGATGCTCCGGGTGCATCCCGATCGCGAAGGTGGCGTCGTGGCGCCGGCGAGCAACCCCGGCTGGGGCGGTCGCCCCGAGATCTGGGCGATCGGGCTCCGCAACCCGTGGCGCTACAGCTTCGACCGGGGCACCGGGAAGCTGTGGGTGGCCGACGTCGGCCAGAACGCGATCGAGGAGGTCACCGTCGTCGACCCGCAGGCCGAGCGCGTGAACTTCGGCTGGGACCTGCTCGAGGGCAGCCGCGACTTCGAAGGATCGTCCGACGCCTCCCTCACCGACCCGGCGTTCGAGTACACCCATGCCGAGGGCTGCTCGATCACCGGCGGCTACGTCTACCGGGGCGACGCCGTCCCTGCGCTGCACGGCTGGTACCTCTTCGGCGACTTCTGCGGCGGATGGATCCGTGCGGTACCTGCGGACGACCCGACCACCCCGCCCGTCGAGCTGGTTGCCGCCGCCGGCCCCGCCATCTCGTTCGCCGAGCTCGACGACGGCGAACTCCTCTTCCTCACCTTCGAAGGAATCCATCGCATCATCGGCCGCTGACATCTGAACGTCTGCGAAACGCGTCCGCTCCGGCATTGCCCGCGAGCCGGACAGGTGACACCGTGCCGGCATGGACCCGACCGCTCCCCGCATCCCGCGCCGGGCCTGGGCCGTCGTGGGCGGGCTCGGTGTGCTCGTGCTCTGGATCGTGGCGCCGGCGGCCATCCGTGCGACGTTCTCGTCGCCCGGCACGTTCCTGCGCGTCGCCGCCGTCATCGTCGCGCTGGCACTGTTCGGTCGCCTCGTCAGCCGCGTGGTTCCCAACCCGACGCTGGCGACCGTGATCCGTGTGGTGCCGGTGGTGGCGGTGAGCTGGTGGGCCCTGTCGCCGTACTTCTCCCCCAGCGAGGTCGACGAAGCGTTCCCGGTCGTGACGACCGACGCCGCCGGAGCGACGTCGACGACCGCGCCGCCGAGCACCACGATGACCACCACCGCGCCGCCCGAGCCGGTGTTGCTCCGCTCGGGCAGCTTCCAGGGCCTCACCGGCCACCGCGGGCGTGGCACCGCATCGCTCTACGACCTGCCGGACGGCTCCCGCCTGCTCCGCTTCGAGGAGCTCGACGCCGGGCCGGGCCCGGACCTCGACGTGTACCTCGTTCCGCGTGCCGACGCCCGCAGCCTCAGCGGCGCGATCCGGATCGCCGGCCTCACCGCCGAACGGGGGAACCAGAACTACACCGTTCCTCCGGGCATCGATCCGACGACCGGCCAGTGGACCGTGCTGATCTGGTGTCAGTCGTTCGCCGTCGAGGTCGCCAACGCCACCCTCACCTGACGACGGCCGGCAGACCCGTCAGTCGTAGAGCTCCTTGAGCTGGCGCAGGGCGTCGTCGAGATCGGCGCTCTGTTCTTCCAGTCGGGTCTCGAGCCGTCGCCGGTAGACGGCGCTCTCGATCTCGAGGCAACGTCGACGACCGGCGTTCGTCACCGCCACCAGGACCTCGTTGGCCTCGAACGGCTTGACCAGGTAGCCGTACGCACCGCTCTGGAGGGCCAGGTCCGCGATGGCCGGATCGTCGACGCCGGTGACCATCACGACGGCGAGGAACGGGTGCTCGCCCAGCACCTCGTCGACGAACTCGAGGCCCGTCTCGCCCGGCATCATCACGTCCACGAGGGCCAGCGCATACTCGCGAGCAGCCAACGCTTGTCGGGCCTCCGCTGCGCTTCGCACGCCCGAGCACGTGTACCCCTCGGCCCCGAGGATCGAGGTGAGCAGATCGACCATCACGGGGTCGTCGTCGACCAGCAAGGCCGCCGCGGTGTCCCCGAAGAGGGGCGGCATCCCACCCGGGATGAAGGGCAGGTCACGCCGACGCACTCCGCTCCCCAGCGGCGATTCGTTCACGTCTGCACCATACGGCGTGGGAGGTCGACCAAGTGTCGGCGACCGTCCGAGCCCTCCGAGAGTACGGTCGCCTCCCTGTCATCTCGACCCGGGGGGTTCCGCCATGTTCGATCTCGTCATCCGCGGTGGGTCGGTGGTCGACGGCTCCGGCGCCGAGCCCGTCGTCGCCGACGTCGCCGTCACCGGCGACCGCATCACCGCCATCGGCCGCGCCCTGCCGGCGGGCGGCCAGGAGATCGACGCCACCGGCAAGATCGTCACACCCGGGTTCGTCGACGTGCACACGCACTACGACGGCCAGGCCACGTGGGACGAAGAACTGGCGCCGTCGACGCCCCACGGTGTGACCACCGTCGTGATGGGCAACTGCGGCGTGGGGTTCGCTCCCGTCGAGCCGGGTCGCGAGCAGTTCCTGGTCGAACTCATGGAGGGCGTCGAGGACATCCCCGGCACCGCACTCGACGAGGGCATGACCTGGGGCTGGGAGTCGTTCGAGGAGTACCTCGACGTCCTCGCCGGTCGCCGGTGGACCGCCGACGTCGGCGCGATGATCGCTCACGGCGCGCTGCGCTCGTACGTGATGGGAGATCGCGGCGCCCGGAACGAACCCGCCACCGAGGCCGATGTCACTCGCATGGCCGAGATGGTCGCGTCGGCCATCGAGGCAGGAGCGATGGGCTTCTCGACATCCCGCACCATCGGGCACACCTCGGTGAGCGGCGAGCCCGTGCCCGGCACCTACGCCGCCGAGGACGAGCTCTTCGCCATCGGCCGCGCCATGGCCGAGGTCGGCCGCGGCGTGTTCGAGGTCGCCCCCTCGGGCATCGTCAGCGACGACCACGTGTCGCCCGAGTCCGAGATCGAGTGGATGTGTCGCCTCGGCGCCGAGACCGGCGTTCCCGTCACCTATCTCCAGCTGCAGTACGACTGGGCGCCCGACAGCTGGCGCAAGCACCTCGATCTGGTGGCACGGGCCCGTGGCGAGGGCGTCGACATCACCGCACAGGTCGCGGCCCGACCCTTCGGCGTGCTGCTCGGTCTCGGAGCGCGTCACCGGTTCCTCCTGGCGCCGAGCTTCGCTCCCCTCATGGAGCTCCCCACGGCCGAGAAGGCCGAACGCATGCGCGACCCCGACCTGCGCTCACGCCTCATCGAGGAGAGCCGCCAGATGATCGCCGCCATGCGCGATGCCATGCCCACCGCGGCCCAGCTCCTCGACACGTTCGGCCGCACATACCCGCTGGGCGACCCGGTGGACTACGAGCAGAGCTACGAGCAGTCGTTCTCCGGCATCGCCGAGGCCCAAGGACGCGACCCGCTCGAGGTGTACTACGACGCCCTGCTCGAACGCGACGGCGAGGCCATCTCGATGATGACCCTGTTCGGCAACAGCAGCGGCAACGGCGACGCCCTGTACGAGATGATCGTCGAACCCGGCACCGTCATCGGCCTCGCCGACGGCGGCGCCCACTGCAACATGATCTGCGACGCATCGACGCCGACCTGGACCCTCACGCACTGGGTACGCGATCGCGACGGCGCCCGGCTGCCGCTCGA
Source organism: Acidimicrobiales bacterium (assembly GCA_041618235.1). Classification (GTDB taxonomy): domain Bacteria; phylum Actinomycetota; class Acidimicrobiia; order Acidimicrobiales; family Salinilacustritrichaceae; genus Salinilacustrithrix. The sequence continues at coordinate 13,559 of JBFJNI010000067.1, read as the reverse complement.
ACTGGCCATCAAGAAGATGACCGCCGACACCGCCGACCTGTTCCGCCTCGACGACCGGGGCCGCATCGCCGAGGGCCTCCGCGCCGACCTCAACATCATCGACCTCGACGCGCTGACCCTGCGAGAACCACGCCTGGTGGCCGACCTGCCGGCCGGCGGGACCCGCTACCTGCAGGACGCCGAGGGATACGAGCACACCATCGTCGGGGGCGTGGTCACCCGCGTCGACGACGCCTTCACGGGCACCCGCCCGGGACGTCTCCTCCGCAACGTCTGACTCGGCGACGGCCGACGCCGAGCGGCATCGTTTGTCGCACTCGGGAATCGTGACTACGTTCCACCCGTGTCGAGCCGGCAGCTGAGGACCACCGAGCTGCCCACCGCGGTCCGAGCGATCGTCGTCCTCGGCCTGATCTACCTCTTCCTCATCGGCGTGTCGTCGCTCGAGACGGGCATCAAGATCATGGGAGAGGACACGCAGGAGCGCCTGTTCTCCGCGGCCAGCAACCCGGTGGCGGCGCTCTGCATCGGCGTGCTCGGCACCGTGCTCGTGCAGTCGTCGTCGGCGTCGACATCGATCATCGTGGGTCTGGTCGCCTCCGGAGCGATCGGCGTCGACGGGGCGGTGCCCATGATCATGGGCGCAAACATCGGCACCACCGTCACCAACACGCTGGTCTCGCTCGGCCACATCCGTCAGTCGAACGAGTTCCGTCGGGCCTTCGCCGCCGCCACCGTCCACGACTTCTTCAACGTCCTCGCCGTCGCGATCCTGCTACCGATCGAGCTCCTCTTCGGCACGATCAGCGGCATCGCCCAGTGGATCAGCGAGCGACTCGTCGGCGCCGAGGGCACCGAGTGGAAGAGCCCGGTGAAAGCATGGGTCAAGGAGCCGGTGTCGGTGCTCCAGGACCTGTGGGAGTCCTTCGGCTCGTCCAACACGCTGCACGGCATCCTCATGGTGGTCACCGGCCTCGTGATCGTCCTCTCCGCGCTCACGTTGATCACCCGCAACATGCGAACGCTCGTCGCCGATCAGGTCGAGCGCTCGGTCAACGCCCTGCTGAGCCGCGGCGGCGGCGCCATCGCCCTGCTGCTCGGCCTCGTCATCACCATCGCAGTGCAGTCGTCGAGCATCACGACCTCGATCCTCATCCCGCTCGCCGGCGCAGGGGTGATCAGCCTGCGCAACGCCTATCCCGTGACGCTCGGCGCGAACGTCGGCACCACCATCACCGCGCTGCTCGCCTCGCTGGCCGCCTCGAGTCCCGAAGCCCTCACCGTCGCGCTGGCGCACACCACGTTCAACGTCGCCGGTATCTTGCTGCTGTACGTACTGCCGTTCTTCCGTGACGTCCCCATCCGGGCGGCGGAGCTGCTGGCCGACACGGCGGTCGAGCGGCGGAGCAGCGCGGTCGCGTACGTCGCATTCGTGTTCATCGTCCTGCCGCTCATCGGCGTAGTAGTCCTCGGCTGAAAGGCGCGATCCATGGTTCTGGAATTCCTGCGACGAGGCTCGAACGACGGCGGCTTCGACCACATCGTCGCCAAGGCCGTCTCGATGCTCGGCGACGCCCGCCACTCGTTCGATCTGGCCACACTGGCGCTCCTCACCGACAGCGACCCCACCGAGGTCTCCGAGGACATCTGGGCCACCGACCGCCGGATCAACGAGGCCGAGCAGCAGCTGCGCGCCGAGCTCATCGTCCACGTCGCGGTACACGGCACAGCCGACATCGGCTCGGTGATGGGCTTCACGTTGCTGCTCAAGAAGATCGAGCGCATCGGCGATCAGGCCAAGAACATCCTCGAGATCGCAGAGAACGGACCAGGGCTCAGCGACGCAGTCCGCAACGACGATCTGCGCACCGAGCGCCAGACGGTCTCGGCGATGTTCGCCGAGGCCGGCGAGCTGCTGGGCGACGCTGACGCCAGCGAAGCGGCGGTCGACGACTTCGCCGAGCGGGCCCATGTCATGACGACGGACCTGCAGAACCGGATCGATGAGCTGATGAACTCGGACCGCCCCGGCCGCGAGGTCATCCCCCTCGCGTTCTACCACCGGTTCGTGCGCCGGATCGTGGCCAACCTCGCCGGCGTCGTCCGCACCTCAGCCGAGCCGGTCCATCACCTCGACGAGGTCGACGACACCGACGACTGAGATCGTCAGAGGTCGGCTTCGATGGCGACGTGGAGCGCCACGTTGGACGACCCCTTCAGGCCGAGCTTCTTGCGCAGCTGCACCAGGTCGCCGAGGTCGTCGCCCTCGATGGCCAGCGCGTGCAGGACCCTGCCGGTGTGTTCGATGGTGACGTCGGTGGCCTCGGCTCGCATCGACCCGATCCGATAGCGGCGGCGTTCCTTCGTGACGAGCACCACCCGCCCGTCGGCGTCCTTGTCCAGCTGGGCGACCGCCTTGGCCAGGTCGAACGACTTCCCGTAGCGCTCGCGTGCATCACGGAGCTGTTCGAACAGCTCGTCGAACGGCGCCGGAGCGACGTCGACCGAGCGATACCGGCTGGAAGCCCACCGCTCGAAACCCTGCTCGTGCTCGACGAGCTCCTTGATCTTCAGGATCCGGTTGCGGACCTTGACGTTGACCCCGGCCTCGTCGGTGAGGAAGTAGCAGTCCTCGATCGTCTCGGTGGTGGACGAATCGGCCATCTCGGCCAGCAGCTTGCGAGCCTTCTTGTTCCGACCCCAGACGCGGAACTCGTACCGAGCGTGCGTCGGTTCCTCGTCAACGTGGTCGGATTTCGTCATGCTGCGCCTTCGATCGAGACCCACAGCAGCGCCGCAGGGGATTCTCCACCGTACCGAGTCAGAAGGCGTTCCGGCCGGACGGGGCGACGCGGTCCGCCTGCCACCGTCAGCGCAACCGCCGCCCGAAGGCGATCCCGTGCCGGCTCTTGCCGAGCTCGGCGAAGCCGACGGCGCGATAGAAACCGATCGCCCGTTCGTTGCGAGCCGACACGCCGAGGTGCACGCCGGGCGAGCCGGCGCCGGCGAGGGAACCGAGCAGGGTCTCGATGAGCCGGCGGCCGTTCCCAGACCCCTGGAACTCGGGCAGCAGGTCGATGTGCAGGTGCGACGGATACCGAGTGACGATCTCGTCGACGGCGGTCGGTGGTTCGTGGATCAGGCCGGCGGTCAGCCGGTCTGCGGGCGTGCCGGCGCCGACGTCCTGCGGGTACCGCTCGCGGAGCGGCGGCCACCACGCCTGCTCGAGCGTCGCCTCGAAGGCGCGCGAGTCGAGCGCACCGAGGACGTAGCCACCCGCACGGTCGGCTGCATCGACGACGACGAACGCGTGCTCGGGCGCATGGTGGAGGTACGGCGCCGCCCACACGTGGCCCACGAGAAGCGGATCGTCGTGCAACGCGGTGGCGTCGCCGCCGGCGTCGGCGGTGCGCAGGCAGATCTCGTACAACCGGTCTTCGTCGCCGGCGACGGCACGCCGGATGGGCGGCACGATCATCCGGCGCTCACGCGCACCAACTCGATGCCCCGACGCTCGATCACGGCCCGCACCTCGGGCGAGGTGAGGGCCTCGAGGTCGGCAGCACGAAACCGTTCGGCCCAGTCGACGTTGGGCGCGTCCGGTTCGCAGATCGCTCGTAGCTCAGGCGACGCGACCGCCGGGTGCGACAGGACGAAGTGACGGCCATCGTCGAGCTGGTCGAGCCAGTCGACGAACCGACCGGTCCGCTGCGACAGGTCGTCGACCGACGACAGCGACAGCACATGCATCGAGTCGAAGCGGTGGAAGGGCTCGACACCCTTGTAGATGAACCGCAGGCCGAGCTCGTCGCAGATCGCCGGATAGGCCGAGGTGACCGAAAGCCCCATGTGCGGGTCGACGTAGGCCAGCTCCAGCCCGCACGCCTGCGCCCGCCGGGCCTGCATCTGCAGCTCGGCGAGACCTTCGGCCGGGTCGATCTGGGCGGCCGCGTCCTCGACCCGGCGAGGTTGGGTGCCGTCGTCGAGCCGGAGCGTCGGACCGGCGGACAGCGGCGCCCAGCGGAGGAAGTCCCACTCGCAGGTGAACGTGCAGTGCAGCCCGGTGGCGAGCCCGAGCCGCCGAGCGACGGCTGCACCCTCCGCGAACCACGGCGTGGGCGCCATCACCGACACCTGCGTGAGGATCCCGTCGGTGGTGGCGACCTCCACGCCTTCGTTCACCGCCCGGCACATCCCGAGGTCGTCGGCCTGCACCACGAGTCGCACCCCTGCCATGTGGGCACCGTAGGCGCCGGCCGGCTCGGCCGTCCTTCGAGGAGGTTCCGGGTCAGGTCCCGCAGAACGTCTGATAGCGATCGCTGAACGACGCCGGCGCCGGCTCCGTGAACCGGTCGAGGCCGCTTCGTTCCTCATAGGGGTGCGTCACCACGTCGACCAGTTCGTGGAACGGCGCGAGGTCACCCTCGAGGACAGCGGCGTCGAGCGCCGCCTCCACCAGGTGGTTGCGCGGGATGTAGAGGGGATTGACCCGATCCATCGCGTCGGCGATGCCGGCGTGGTCGACCTCGCCCAGCGCGGCGACCCACTCGCCCCGCCAGTCGCCGATCTCATCGACGTGCGCCGGGAACAACGTGTGCAACGACTCATCGTCGCCGCGGAGCGATGTCGCCAATGATCGGAACACCGGGGTGTGATCGGCGCCGGCGACCGTTTCCAGCGCGGTCAGGCCATCGAGGAGGTCGTTGCTCGCGAAGCGATCGGTCGGGAATCCGAGCTTCTGGCTCATGACGCCCGTCCACGCCTCCTGGTAGCGGAGCACGAACTGCTCGAGGGCCTCGGTGGCGAGGGCGACGGCCGTGTCGCGATCGGGGTCGATGTGGACGAGCAGCGACTCGGCCAGCCGGGTCAGGTTCCACTGGGCGATGGCGGGCTGGTTGCCGTAGGCGTAGCGGCCGGCGTGGTCGATGGAGCTGTAGACGGTGGCCGGGTCGAAGTGGTCCATGAACGCACACGGGCCGTAGTCGATGCCCTCGCCCGAGATCGCCATGTTGTCGGTGTTCATGACGCCGTGGATGAAGCCGACCGCCATCCATCGAGCGACGAGCTCCGCCTGCCGATCGATCGCGTGCTCGAGCAGCGCCAGCGCAGGCCGGCGCGCGTCCGCGGCGTCGGGATGGTGACGGGCGATGGCGTGCGCGAGCAACGTCTCGAGCACGGCGGGATCGTCGAGGAATCGGGCGTACTGGAACGTGCCGACGCGGATGTGGCTGGCTGCAGAGCGGGTGAGGATGGCGCCGGGTTCGCTGCGCTGCCGCGGCACGGTCTCGCCGGTGGCCACCACGGCGAGCGAGCGCGTGGTGGGGATGCCCAAGGCGTGCATCGCCTCGGCGATGACGTACTCACGCAACATCGGACCCAGTGCCGCTCGTCCGTCGCCGCCGCGGGCGAAGGGCGTGCGTCCCGATCCCTTCAGATGCATGTCGACGAGCCGACCATCGGGTGTGGTGCGCTCACCCAACAGCAGTGCACGTCCATCGCCCAACTGTGGGTTGTAGTTGCCGAACTGGTGGCCGGCGTAGGCCATGGCGACCGGGCGAGCGCCGGGCGGCACGGCGTTGCCGGCGAGCATCGCCACGCCGTCGTCGCTTCGCAACCATGCGGCGTCGAGCCCCAGATCGGCGGCGAGGTCGTCGTTCATCGCCACCAGCGCCGGGTCGGCCACCGGTGCCGCCGTCCACTCGACCACGAGACCAGGGACCTCGGAGGCGAAGCGGTCGTCGAGCTCGAAGGTCGTCACGTCCAACACGAGGACGACGATACGACCGACAGCCGGCGGTGCCACCGTGCCGGGAACAACCACGCCGGGATGTTGTTGTAGGTAATTGCATCCACAACTACTCGCGCTGGAGGGCACCATGCCTGCCGTGACCGCCGATCCGCTCACCGTCCCAACCGTCGACACGCCGGCCACCGAGGCCGTCGAGCGACCGGTTCGCTCGATCACCACCGCGCCGCGTGGCCACGAGGGCGAAGGCTTCCCCGTGCGCCGTGCGTTCGCCGGGGTGCCCAAGGACGTGATCGACCCGTTCATCCTCATGGATCAGATGGGCGAGGTCGACTATGCGCCGGGCGAGCCACGGGGCACCAACTGGCACCCGCATCGGGGCTTCGAGACCGTCACCTACATCATGGACGGCGAGTTCCTGCACCAGGACTCGCACGGCGGCGGCGGGAGCATCGCCAATGGCGCCACCCAGTGGATGACCGCCGGCGCCGGGATCCTCCACATCGAGACGCCGCCCGAGGCGCTGGTCGTCAACGGCGGCCTGTTCCACGGGCTGCAGCTGTGGGTGAACCTCCCGTCGGCCGAGAAGATGACCGAGCCCCGCTACCAGAACCTCGATGCCGACCAGGTCCGGTTGCTGGCTTCGACCGACGGCACCAGCCTGCTCCGGCTCATCGCCGGCGACCTCGGCGGCCACACCGGTCCCGGCTCGACGCACACCCCCATCACGGTCGCCCACGCCACCATCGCGCCCGAGTCGCAGCTCCACCTGCCGTGGGACCCTGCCCACAACGCGCTCGCCTACGTGCTCTCCGGCAGCGGGACCGCCGGGATCGAACAGGCGCCGGTCGAGGTCGGCCAGTTGGTCGTGTTCGGGCCGGGCGATGCGCTCACCCTCACCGCCGGCCGCGGACCGCTCGACGTGTACCTCCTCGGTGGACGCCCGATCGGCGAGCCGGTCGCCCAGTACGGACCGTTCGTGATGAACACGCGGGCGGAGCTCCAGCAGGCGGTCGACGACTTCAACGCCGGGCGGCTCGGCCGGATCCCCGCGGACGGGCTCCGCCCCTATCGCGTCTGACCGACGGGCTCCGCCGGCACGCGCAGCGCGCCCAGGGACGCCAGGTCGGGCTCGGGCTCGAGCCGCCGACTCGCCAGCAGCAGCAGACCGAGGACCACCGACAACGGGATGATCAGCAGAACCGTCGACAGGACGACGGCGACCCAGACGCCCAGGCGCGTCCGATCACGCACGATCGACGACGGCGAACACAGACCTCCGGCCACGCCGAGCAGCACGCACCACGACGCGCTCGCGGCAGCGAGCACGCAGGTGGCGAACGTGACGACCTCGCCGTAGGTGAAGATGTCGACGTGCGCCTCCGCGAAGGAGAACGCCACCAGATGGAAGGCCGCGAGCGACAGCGGTGCCGCCACCGACGACGCACAGATCACGGCCACCACTCGCGTCCGCGAGACGGGTGCAGTCGGCAGTGTCCATCCCGAGGACAGGTCGCGCACCGGGAGGGTCCGCCGGAACAGCCAGCGGGTCACGAGCACCGCCGGGGCTGCCGCCACCGCGACCAGCGTCACGGCCAGCGGGATCGACCGCTCCAGCGGGACGGCCGGTTGCGGGTCGCCGCACCCGGCCAGGAGGACCGCCGAGCACGAGAGGAGGATGCGCCGGGTCATGGGTCCACCGTCGCTGAACATCGGGGCGGCGGCAATGACGCCGATCCCCCAGATCGGCCTGGGGAACACGCCGGCGGACGCGCCGGTCAGCGAGGAGGGGGCTGCAGGACCGCGGCGAACACGGTGGCCACGTCGGCGCCGTACCGGCCCGAGGCGCGCTCGCCGACCTGCACCACGGACATGAGCAGCGACAACACGATGGCGACGAGGCCATTGGTGACCGCGACCGGGTCGATGTCGGCGCGGACGGTTCCCTCGAGCTGCTCGCGACGGATCCGCTCGGCCATCACCTTGCGCACCTCTTCGAGCGCGGGGAGGTCGGCGACACGATCGGTGACGTCGGGCTCGAGGCCGGCGAGGAGCCGGCGGGCGAGCGGATGGCGCTCGACCGCGACGGCGAGGGTGAAGAACAGCCGCTGGGGCCACTCGCTGACGCTGGTGTCGTCGTCGATGCTGGCGAGCCCCTCTTCGATGACCCCGGCGGCGTCCTCGTCGACCGCCGCGAGGAACAACGCCTCCTTGTTCTCGAAGTAGGCGTACGCGGCGGTGCCACTCACCCCCGCGTCGCGGGCGATGTCGGCGACCGACGTCGAACGGAAGCCGTCGCGGCCGAACCGGTCGATCGCGGCGGCGAGGATGGTGTGTCGGGTCTGTTCGCCCTTGCTCAGTCCTTCGCTCGCGACGAGTGCCATGTGACGGATCCTACAGAATTGAGGGATTGATTGAAAGACTCAAGTTCTGATACGGTCGGTAACACCATGACGACGACCACCCCCACCTCCGCTCCCGTTCGTTCCGTCCCCACCCGACGCGTCTCCTTCGAAGAGTCGCTGCGCGAGCTCCCCCGTCACTTCGCCGCCGACGGCGACCTCATCATGAGCCACCTCGCCGCTTCGCTCTCCGCGGTGTTCCCCGAGGGTGAGGACTTCTTCGTCCGCTCGGTGCGCAACTACCGCGACCAGATCACCGACCCGCAGCTCAAGCGCGACGTCGCCGGCTTCATCGGCCAGGAGGCCGTCCACGGCCGCGAGCACCGGGCGCTCAACGACCGCCTCGACCAGCTCGGCTACCCCACCAAGCGCTTCGACGCCTTCACGAAGAAGGCCCTCGCCTTCCGTGAGCGGCATCTGTCGAACGAGACCAACCTCGCCACCACTGCGGCGCTCGAGCACTTCACGGCCACGCTGGCCGAGCTGCTCCTCAGCAACGAAGAGGCCCGCTCGATGTTCGGCGACGAGCAGCTCCAGGGCATGTTCCTGTGGCACGCCCTCGAGGAGAACGAGCACAAGGCCGTCGCCTTCGACGTCTACAAGGCGGTCGGCGGTCGCGAGCGCATCCGCAAGCTCACCATGAACATCGTGACCTACGGCTTCATCATCGGCATGACGATCCAGGTCATCATCTCGATGCTGGGCGACAAGGCCGCCCGCAACCCTCGCCGCGTCTACCGCAGCTGGAAGACGTTCAAGAGCTCGCCCCTCGCGAGCAAGGACCTGTGGGATCAGCTCCGCGACTACAACCGCGACGACTTCCATCCCGACGACCGCGACACCACCGAGCTCGTCGCCGAGTGGCGCGAGAAGCTCTTCGGCGACGAGGGCAGCCTGAGCGACAAGCTCACCAGCCGCGCCGCCTGAGCGTCACGCGCTCGACCGACCCCCCGATCTCCCAGAGGAACGAACCATGCAGGACTTCACCAACAAGGTCGCCGCCATCACGGGTGCCGGGTCCGGCATCGGCCGCGCACTCGCCGAGGAGCTCGCCCGCCGCGGCGCTCACCTCGCACTGTCCGACGTCGACGAGGCCGGACTGGCCGAGACCGTCGCCCGTTGTGAGGGCGCCGGCGTCAAGGTCAGCTCGCATCGGGTCGACGTCGCCGACCGCGACGCCGTCGCCGCGTGGGCCGACCAGGTCGTGGCCGACCACGGTCGGGTCAACCTCATCTTCAACAACGCCGGCGTGGCCCTGGGCGCCACCGTGGCCGGGATGTCCTACGACGACTTCCACTGGCTGATGAACATCAACTTCTGGGGCGTCGTCCACGGCACCAAGGAGTTCCTCCCCCACCTCGAGGCATCCGGCGAGGGCCACATCATCAACATCTCGAGCGTGTTCGGGCTCATGGGCATCCCCTCACAGTCGGCGTACAACGCGGCCAAGTTCGCCGTGCGCGGCTTCACCGAGGCCCTCCGCCTCGAACTCGACATCGCCGACTCGGTCGTGTCCTGCACCACCGTCCATCCCGGTGGCGTCAAGACCAACATCGCAGCCAACGCCCGGATGGACGACTCGGTCGCCGAGCTGGGCGACCAGACCGACGACGTCGGGGCCGACTTCGACAAGCTGGCCCGCACCACGCCCGAGAAGGCGGCACTGCAGATCCTCGCCGCCGTCGAGAAGAACAAGCGCAAGAGCCTGGTCGGCCCCGACGCACGGGTGTTCAACGCCGCGTCGCGCCTCCCGGTCGCCGCCTACCAGAGGGTCATCGCCTTCGGCGCGAAGCGCCGGCGCTAGCGCCATGCCGGCGTCGCGCTCGACGCAGCCGGCCCGACCTCCTGACCCGACCTAGCCCCACCGGGCCGACCGCTCGACCGACGCTCGACCGGCGCTCGCGACGGTTCGGGTGTGACGACACACCCGACGCGCAGCACCTCACCTCACGAGTCGATCTTCTCGCTCTTCGCGATCGCAGCGGCTGTCATCGGCATCGGCATCTCTGCGGTCGACGCCCGGGCCGAATGTCCCGCGGTGCACGTCGTCGCCGCGCTCGACGGCGCTCCGGCCGGGGCGATCGACGACGTCGTCGCTGCCCTCGCCGAGATGGAACGTCGGACGGGAATCGACTTCGTGCTCGCACCTGCAGACGAGCGAGTCGACCTGGTGATCGCATGGGGCGCCATCCCTGTATCGGCGACCGAGCCGCCGCTGCTCGCCCGAGCGAGGAAGACGCCATCGGGATTCGGCGGCGTCATCGAGTTCAACCCGCACACGCCACTTCCTGCAGGAGATCGCACCGATCGCCGCACCTGGTTCGGTGTGACCCTCCACGAGCTCGGCCACATCGTCGGGCTGCACCACAGCTCGGATTCCGATTCGCTCATGTACCCGCGGATCGTCGGTGGCGGCGGGCTCTGGACCAACGCCGAGATCCGTTCTCTCGGAGAGGTCGGACGCCAGGCCGGGTGCGGGTCGGGACGCTCGGATGCGACGAAATTCACCCTTCGCGCCGACGACCGAGGCGTAGCCTCCGGGCGTGCGGGTTCGGGTCCTCGGACCGATCGACATCGTCGATGACCTCGGCCAGGTGGTCTCGCTCTCGGCGAGGAAGGAGCGTGTTCTCCTCGCGACCCTGGTCTGCCGGGCGAACCGGATCGTCGACGTCGACCTGCTCGTCGACGTGCTCTGGCCCGAGCACCCACCGCGCACGGCACGCAAGACGCTGCAGACCTACGTCCTGCACCTCCGACGCCACCTCGGCGACCGCCTCGAGCACCACCCGGACGGCTACCGGTTGCGGCTCGCACCGGAGGAGATCGACGCCAGCACCTTCGAGCAAGCGGTCAGCTCCGCACGACTGCAGCTCCTTCGTGGCGATGCCGAAGCTGCCGCTTCCCAGCTCCACGACGCGCTGTCGGCGTGGCGCGGCGACGCGTACAACGGTGTCAGCGACCACGGACTCGTCGCCGTCGAGGCGATCCGACTCCATGAACTCCGGGCATCGGCGGTCGAAGACGAGATCGACGCGCGACTGACCGCTGGCGACCATCGCGCTGCAGCGGCGGAGCTGGAATCGCTCGTCATCGCCGAGCCGCTGCGCGAGCGCTTGTGGACGCTGTTGATGCGTGCACGATTCCTCGATGGGCGTCAGGCGGACGCGCTCCGGGTGTTCCAACAGGCCCGCGAGGTACTGATCGAGGAAGTGGGCCTCGAGCCCGGACCGGAGCTGCGCGCCATGGAGGCCGCAGTCCTCGATGGTGACGTCGAGCGCGGCGCCGCGAGGGTCACCACCCCCTCCACGCAGTACGCCACCACCGCCGATGGCCTGCGGATCGGCTACTGGACCCGAGGAATCGGTCCAGACGAGGTCGTGCTGTGCGCCGAGTGGACCTTCAACCTCGATCTGCTCCTCGAGCTGGACGAGATCCGACCGTTCATCGATGAGCTGTGCCGCACGAGGCGCCTCACGGTGATCCAGCGCCGAGGAACAGGCGTCTCGGATCGCGAGCCCGCTGGTCTCTCCGACCCGAGGGAGTGCGTGGCCGACATCGAGGCCGTGCTCGACGCCGTCGGGTGTCGCGGGGCCGCATTCGTCGGGTGGGGCCACGGGGGCCAGGTGGCCCTGGCGTTCGCCGCGGCCCATCCCGAGCGTGTCTCGAGGCTCGCGATCATCAACGGCTATGCGAGGCTCTCCGCCTCCCCCGAGCATCCCGACGGGCATCCACCTACGGTCATCGACGCGTTCCTCGGATTCCTGGGCGAGGTGTGGGGGCGACCGTTCCCGAAGGTCGGCATCCTTGCGCCCGAGATGGCCGACGACCCGAAGCACATCGCCCGCTACAGCCGTCTCGAACGGCTCACGGCGACGCCCGAAGAAGCGGTCGAGATCCAGCGCCGAGCACTCGACTTCGACGTCAGCGATCTCCTGCCGGAGGTGCGGTGTCCGACACTCGTCGTCGGCCTCGAGCACTCGGTCACCCTGCCGGCCAACGCGGCAGCGCTGGCCAGGCTGCTTCCCGATGCTCGACTGGTGATCCTGGCGGGGCACTTCATCCCCACCCGAGACGAGACCACTGCGCTCACGTCTGCGGTCGTCGACTTCCTGGCGACGACGCCCGAGGTCGGCGACGACCCGGCCCGGGCCGCCGCACGCTGATCCACTAGCAGCCGGAGCTCCGCTTGGCGTCGTACATGGCGGCGTCGGCACGTGACACCGCGTCGGTCAGGCGGTCGCCGCGGCCGCGGATCGCCGCGCCGATCGATGCGGCCACCCCGGTGCCCACCAACTCGGCCCGCACGCGTTCGACGACCCGGTCGAGGCCCGCGGTCGTGATCTCGGGGAGCACGACGGCGAACTCGTCTCCCCCGATGCGGAACGCCTGGTCGGCCGTTCGGACGCTGGAGCGCAGCGCGTCAGCGGTCCGGCGGATCAAGTGGTCACCCGCGGCGTGCCCCTCGCGGTCGTTCACCTGCTTCAGCCCGTCGAGGTCGAGGACGAGCACGCCGGCCCGATGGCCGAAGCGCTCGCACCGGGCGTCCTCCCGCTCGATCGCGCGATCGAAGGCACGGCGGTTCCCGAGGCCGGTGAGCTCGTCGCTGAGCGCGGCGCTCTCGGCAGCGTCGACGCGCCGCTGCATGCGACTCCGGTCGAGGTCGACGGTGAGCAGCGAGGCGAGCAGGCCGCTGATCATCTCGAGCGCCGGCCGGGTGCGTCGGAGAGCGGCAGGGTCGGGGTGAGGTGACGGGTCGAGGCCGGTGAGCCGGGCGAAGGTCCGGCCGTCGGGCTGGCGGAGCGCGATCCGGATGACCGAACCGATCGAGGAGATCGAGTCCGGCGACTCCAGCTCGAGCGATGCGTCGACGACGTCGGACAGGTCGATCACCACGTCCTCGACCGCCTGCCGCGACGACGGCGCAGGCGACACGACCGGGTGATGTGGGCCCAGCGAATCGCCGGGCAAGAACTCGTAGTCGGGCGTGTGGGCGGCCAACACGACCCACTCACCGTCGAGTTCTCGGAGGAACAGCCAGGACGACAGCCCGGTCATCGCACCGAGTCCGCGGACGACGTCCTCGGCCGCGGCGAGGGAGTCGATCGCACCGAACACGCCGGCGTCGATCGATTCGTCTCCGCGCTCATCGCGACTGGACATCGGTACGTCGATCATGGGCGCGGCTCCTTACCCGAATTGCCGTCGAAGTTGCCAGACTCCCCAACATGGCGGATCCCGGGAGGACCCCGACGGCGCAAGAACCGCTGTCTCACCACGATTCCCGGCGCGCGTGGCTGGTGGCCATCGGCGCGGCCATCGCGTCGGGCACCGGCTTCGGCACGGCGTACACCTTCGGCGCGTTCTTCGATGCCATGGCCGAGGACTTCGGCGCCGGCCGGGGCGCCACCGCT
>JBFJNI010000066.1:0-20707 GCA_041618235.1 Acidimicrobiales bacterium | reverse complement strand
GAAGGCGGCGAGGGCGAGGCCCTCGACCATGATCTGCATGCCGAGGTAGGTCATGTCCCACCGGCTGTCGTTGATGATGTCGTCGAGCAACATCTTCAGGTGGTGGTTGATGGGGTAGTGGCCGCTGAGCTTGGTGTCGAGGTACTTGGCGAAGACCTCGACGTGGCGGGCCTCGTCCATGACCTGGGTGGCGGCGTAGTACTTGGCGTCGATCCACGGCACGGTCTCGACGATCTTGGCGGTGCAGAGCAGCGCGCCCTGCTCCCCGTGCATGAACTGGGACAGGCTCCAGTTCTGCTGCTCGATGGCCATCTTGCGCCACATGTCGTTGTCCCACTTCTCGAAGGACGTGCCCTTGAAGTCGGCGCCGAGCTCGGCCCAGCCCTCGACGGTCGGGGTCATGACGCTCTCGGCCGCCAGCTTCTCCTGGTCGACTTCGATGCTCCAGTCGAGGTCGGTCTCGCCGTTCCACTGGCTGTTCTTGGCCTTCTCGTACAGCTTGATGAGGGGCACGCGCGAGCGCTCGTAGTCCCAGGTGAACAGCGCGTCGGCGTTGTCCTGGACGGTGTGGATGACCTCGTCGACCTCGGTGTTGGTCAGGGCGAGGATGGCGTCGAGGTCGTTGACCTCTTCGCGTCCGAGGATGTCGGCGTCGGTGCGGGCCATGATGATGTGTTCCCCCATCAGGAAGGTTGCGGGCACGGCGAAGCAGGCGGTTGCCGACTTCGATAATAACGATAGTTATCGAGAGCGATCCTGGCAAGGGCCCCATGGGTGGAACCCGTCGATCGTCCTCCTCGTGATGATTCGACCTCGAGGTGCGTAATCCCTCACGCTCGGTGGCCGTTGTCACGGACGACCAGCCGCCACGAGAAGGATCTCGCCATGCTCCGCACCTCATCCGCCGTCGGCCGTGCCCCACGCCCGAGGACCCGACTCCTCGCCGCCGGGGTGACGCTCGCCGCCGCGCTCGTCGCCACGCCGGTGGCCGCACTCGCCTCGAGCGCCTCGAGCCCCGGTGGAGCCGCGGTCGCCGCGGCGGGCGCCCGGGTCGGTGAGGTCGTGCGAGCTCGACCCGTGGTGACGCCGTCCGATCTCCGTCCGACCGACACCCGCCCGACCGATCTCCGTCCGACCGACACCCGCCCGACGGACACGCGCCCGACCGACACCAAGCCGACCGAGACGCAGCCGACCGACACCCGTCCGACGCCCGACCGACCGTCGCCCCGGTTCGCGTGCGAGGCCTACCGGACCGACGCCGGTCCGGCCATCGCATGCAAGTGGGCCCAGGTGGGCGAAGACCGGGCCGCCGGCTACCGGCTGTGGCGGGCCGTCGACGACCAGGCCCGGAGGGTCGTGTTCGAGACCCGGGACCTCACTGAGCACGGCTACCGCGATCTCGACGTGAAGCCCGGCCACACGTTCCACTACGCCGTGCAGTACCTCGCCGCCGACGGCAGCGTGATCGTCACCAGCGAGGCCGTACGGATCCGCATCCCCGGCGACCGACCCGAGGTCGAGGCGCTGCGGCTCGCGTGCGAGCAGCTGCCCCGTGAGACGGCCGACGCGCCGGTCGTGGCGTGCAAGTGGTCGGCGGCATCGACCGAACGGGTCGTCGGCTACCAGCTGATCCGCAAGGACGCGGAGGGCCGCGAGGTCGTGGCCCGTGGCGGTCGCGACTTCACGAGCCACCGGGAGAAGGTCCGGCCCGGCCGCTACGCCTACCGGGTCGTCGGCGTCGACGCCGAGGGCAGGGTCGTCGCCGCCAGCGACGCAGCCGCCGTCCACGTCGGGTGACCTCGGGGATGACCTCGGGGCCGGCATCGGCGGACACGCTGCCGGCGTCGTGCCCTCCGGCCCTGCCACGGCTCCGGTCGGTGCGGGAGGATCGGAGGGCGATGCGCGACGTTCCTGACCCTGCAGCGCTCGACGAGCAGCAGCTCGTCGAGCGGGCGCGCCAGGACCCCGACGCGTTCGCCGAGCTCTACCGCCGGTACGTCGACCGGATCCACCGCTTCGCCACCCGGCGGACCGGTTCGAGCGCCGCGGCCGACGACGTCACCTCCGCCACCTTCGAGCGGGCCCTCGCCAAGCTCGACCGGTACCGCTGGCAGCCATCGGGCATCGGTCCCTGGCTGTTCCGGCTCGCGTCGAACGAGATCGCCGAGCACCACCGGGGTCGTGCTCGCCACGGCACCGATCGAGCGCAGGCCGCCCTCGGTCGGTGGTACGAGCCGTCGACGGTCGATCGGGTGGCCGACCCGGTGGCCGACCGCCAGCTCCTCGATGCCATCGATCGCCTCCGGCCACGACACCAGCAGGCCATCGGGCTCACCTACTTCGCCGATCTCGACCGCGACGAGGCTGCGGCCGCGATGGGCATGACCCCGGCGACGTTCGCCGTCGCCGTCCACCGAGCACGTGCCGCCCTGCGGCGCGCGCTCGAGGAGGAAACACCATGACCGACGATCTCGATGCTGCACTCGATGCGAGGCTGCGGTCCGCCGGGTCGGCCGACGCGGCCCCGCCCGACGACCTGACGCTCGCCCGGATCGAGCGGCGACTCCGTGACCAGCACGGCCGCCGGCCGTCGCGCCCGAACGTCCTCGCACCGGTGCTCGCCGGCGTGGCGGCGGCGCTGGTCGTCGTGGCGCTGGCGAACGTGGGGGGCGACTCGCGTTCGATCGGCACGGCCGGTTCCGGTCGTGACCTCGACGCGCCCGAGCTCACCGTGCCGCCGTCTCCCGAAGACCGCGACCTCGCCGAGGAGCCGCGTGAAGACCCGGACCCGGGCGACACCGGCACCGACGAGGAGTCCCGGGATGATCGGCCGGGCGGCTCCACCACCGCTCCGGCGCCCGCACCCGACCCTGACGAGGACGCCGACCCCGCGACCGACGGACCGACGACCACCGTGCCGTCGATTCGCGACACCACGGTGGACTCCCGGCCCACGACCACCACCACCCGTCCGAGCGACACGAAGCCGACGCCGGCGCGGATCTCTGTGCGGGTCGAAGCGCGGGGCAAGACCGCCGTCATCACGTGGAGCGAGTACCCGGGTGACGACCTCACCTCCTGGTCGATCGTGCGCACCACCGACCCGCCCGAAGGCTCGCTGGCCCCGTCACGGGAGGAGGTCGTCCTGCGCGACGGCGATCCGGCCGTGCGTCGATTCGTCGACGAGCCCGACGCCCGAGGTCAGGTGAGCTACGTCGTCCGTGGCCATCGGCGTGACGGCGCCGTGTTGGCGCGGTCGGCCCCCACACCGCTGGAGCGCTGAGCGCGGCTCGTCCATTCGTCGGCGTACTGTCCCACCGTGCACGACGATCGTGAGCTCGCCGAGGCCCGTGTCCGACGGACGATCCGCGAACGGATCCGTCCGGCCATCCACGGTCCGGGACGCCCGTTCAGCGTGACGGCCTGGCACCTGCCGGGTGAGCCGGTCCCGGTGGCCGCGGCGCGTGGCGCACTCGGCCAGTTCGGTCCGTTCGAGATCGGCGGCCGGTGGGGCAAGCCGTGGGGGACCACGTGGTTCCGCTTCCAGGGTGTCGTGCCCGGCGAGTGGGACGACGAGACGGTCGAGGCGCGCATCGACTTCAGCACGGGCGTCGGCGCCGGCTTCCAGTCCGAGGGGCTGCTGTATCGCACCGCCGGCGGAGGGCCGATCCGCGGGATCCACCCCTTCCACCAGGCCGTGCCGCTCGACCTGCTGATCGGGTCGGATGGCGGCACCGAGATCGACGTGCTGGTCGAAGCCGCCGCCAACCCGATCATCGGCACGTCACACCGGCCGACGCCGCTGGGCGATCCGCACACCGCCGGCGACGACCTGCTGTACCGCCTCAACCGAGCCGAGCTCGCGGTGCGGCACGACGACGTGTACCACCTCGATCTCGACCTCCAGATCGTGGGCGGGCTGATGCGTGAGCTCGCCACCGACGACCCGCGCCGGTTCGAGTTGCTGCGGGCCATCGATGCGTCGATGGATGTGCTCGATCCGCGCCGGATGCCCGATACCGCGGGCCTCGCCCGCGCCGTGCTGGCGCCGGTGCTGGCCCGGCCGGCCAGCGAGCACGCCCACCGCATCTCCGCGGCCGGTCACGCCCACATCGACTCGGCCTGGTTGTGGCCGCTGCGGGAGACGCGGCGCAAGTGCGCCCGGACCTTCTCGTCCGCCGTCACGCTGATGGACGAGTACCCCGAGTACCGCTTCGTCTGCTCGCAGGCCGCGCAGTACGACTGGATCGAGCACGACCAGCCCGAGCTGTTCGAGCGCATCCGGGACAAGGTCGCGGCCGGCCAGTTCGTGCCGGTCGGGTCGATGTGGGTCGAGGCCGACGCCAACCTCCCCTCGGGCGAGTCGTTGGCCCGTCAATTCGTCTGGGGCAAGCGCTACTTCGCCGAGAAGTTCGCCGTCGACACCACCGAGGTCTGGATCCCCGACGTCTTCGGCTACGCCGGCAACCTGCCCCAGCTCATGGCCCAGGCCGGGTGCGACCACTTCCTCACCCAGAAGCTGTCGTGGAACCAGACCAACGACTTCCCCCACCACAGCTTCCGGTGGGAGGGCATCGACGGTACGCAGATCTTCACCCACTTCCCGCCGGCCGACACCTACAACGGTGAGGTCAACGCCAAGGAGCTGTCGTTCGCCGTCCGGAACTTCCGCGACAAGGGCAAGGCGTCGCGGTCGATGTACCTGTTCGGCCACGGCGACGGTGGCGGCGGCCCCACCCGCGAGATGCTCGAGCGGGCCCGTCGGGTCGCCGGTGTCGCCGGATCAGCTGGGGGCACGGGCGTCGACGGTCTTCCCCGCCTCGCCATCGAGACGCCCAGCGAGTTCTTCGCCGCCGCCGAGGCCGACTATCCCGATGCCCCCGTGTGGCGCGGCGAGCTCTACTTCGAGATGCACCGCGGCACCTTCACGTCGCAGGCCAAGACCAAGTGGGGCAACCGTCGGGGCGAGCTGGCGCTGCGCGAGCTCGAGGTCTGGACCGCCATCGCCGACGAGCCGCCGCTGGCCGACCTCGAGCGGCTGTGGAAGGAACTGCTGCTCCACCAGTTCCACGACATCATCCCCGGCTCGTCCATCGCCTGGGTCCACGACGACACCGAGGCCGCCCACGCCGCCCTCCTCGCCGAGACCGAACAACTCATCGGAAAATCGCTGGGAATCGACGTCGGAAGCCGACGCGGATCCACAGCGAAATTCGAGGGTGGGGCGGCGGCGAACGCGGGGCCGTTCGACTTCGCCGGCGTGCTGGTCGACGTCGACCCGTTCCCGACCGCCCTCGCTCCGGTGTGGGCGGGCGCACCGGCGCACGGCATCGGCCTCACGGTGTCGGGACTGCCCTCCGAGGCGTCGCCCGTCCTCGCCACCACCACCGACGATGACGGCGTCGTCCTCGACAACGGCATCGTCCGGGCGACCATCGCCGCCGACGG
The DNA here is from genome assembly GCA_041618235.1 of Acidimicrobiales bacterium. GTDB lineage: Bacteria > Actinomycetota > Acidimicrobiia > Acidimicrobiales > Salinilacustritrichaceae > Salinilacustrithrix. Next base: position 15,256 of record JBFJNI010000066.1, on the reverse strand, counting down.
CACGCTGGCGAGCTTCGTCGACCTCGGCGCCGAGCGAGAGTGCCTGGCCGAGCCGGGCAACGTGCTGCAGCTGTTTCCCGACCTCCCCAACACCTACGACGCCTGGGACATCGAGCAGCACACGTTGTTGCTCGAGCCGACGTTGCTCACCGACGTGGCCGAGCGTGAGGTCGACGCCGGCGATCCGCTGGTGGCCACCGTCTCCATCCGTCGGTGCCACGGCGACACCACGATCGAGCAGGCCTACGTGCTGCGTGCCGGCAGTGCCCGGCTCGACATCGTCACCGACGTCGACTGGCACGAGGACGAGATGCTGCTGAAGGCCGCGTTCCCGCTCGACCTCCGCGCCGACGACGCCCGCTACGACATCCAGTACGGCCACGTCCGTCGGCCCACCCATCGCAACACGTCGTGGGACCAGGCCCGCTTCGAGGTCTGCGGTCACTTCTGGGCCGACGTGTCCGAGCCCGACTTCGGCGTCGCGTTGCTGAACGACGGCAAGTACGGCCACGACTGCCTCGGTGACAAGGACTCGACCACCATGCGCCTCACGTTGCTGCGGGCGCCGAACTATCCCGACCCCGACGCCGACCGTGGCCGGCACCGCTTCACCTACTCGCTGCTCCCGCACGGACCTTCGCTCGCGCCGGTGCTGGCCGAATCGTGGGCGCTCAACCTCCCGCCCCGGCCGACGTCTGCAGCACCGCAGCCGTCGATCGTCCGCACCGACCACCCCGGTGTGGTCATCACGGCGGTGAAGGCCGCCGACGACGGTTCTGGTGACCTCGTCGTCCGGTTCCACGAGGCGTTCGGCGGTCGCGCGCGGGGCACGCTCACGCTGCCCGTCCAACGGCCGGCGGCCACGGTGGCGACCTGCGACCTCCTCGAGCGTCCGGTGGGCGAGGTCGACGACGCCGGCGGTTCGACGTCGGTCGCGTTCGAGCTGCGGCCCTTCGAGGTCCGCACGCTCCGGCTGTCGTTCTGAGCTCGTCAAGACAGCTGTTCTGAAACGGCGGGCCGGTGGTGACAGACGCCGGCGGCGCGTGGCCCCGCGCGTCGATCCGCAGATCGAAGGAGCCCCCTGTCATGCAGAAGACCCCGCTCGGCCGCAACGCCCTCGCCCTCCTCTTCGCCCTCATCGTGGTGTTCGGTGCCACCGCGTGTTCCGACGAGGACGGCGACGGCGAGACCACCGACGAGGAGCAGCAGCAGATCGAGGACGGCGTCGACAAGGCAGGCGACGAGATCGAACAGCAGATCGACGAAGGCGCCGAGGAGGGCACCGAAGGCGAGGGATAGGACGCTCGGGACGAGCTGGTCCGCCGCCTACGGGTGGAGGGCCAGCTCGTCCTCGCCCGGGTCGGGCTCGGGCACGACCTTCGGCACTCGGTTGCGGCCGGCGATGTGGAAACCGGCCGCCACGATGGCGGCGAGCACGTTGCCGACCAAGAACGCCCTGGTGGCACCGTCGAGGCCGTCGTCGGGCACGAACAGGATGGCCGGCACGAGGATCGACAGCGTCAGCACTCCCGTGATGGTGACGGTGTCGACGTGGCGGTGCAGCACGCGTGCTTCGGTGAGGAACACCGAGGTGATGGCCCACGGGATGCCGGCGGCGACGAGCGCTGGCAGGATGCGGGCCGCAGCGGCGTAGTCGTCGCCGTAGACGGTGGTGACCAGTTCGCGGCCGACGGCGGTGACGACTGCGGCCCCGGTCATGAGCCCGGTGGTGAGTACGAGGATGATCCGCACCTGGCCGCGGAGCTCGGCGCCGTCCTTGCCGCCCTCGGCGAGCAGCGCCTGACCGATGGCCATGGGCACGTAGAGCGCCACCGCGGTGATGCCCCACGCCACGTAGAAGGCGGCGTTGAGGTCTGGATCGACCGACAGCAGCACGATGACCGGCAGCACGAACTGCGGTGCCTGGTAGGCGAGGGTCGACAGGTAGTTCACGGCCGAGTAGCGGGCGGCGTCGCGCCGCGTCTCGGGCAGCGGGAAGAGCCGGTGCCGTGCGCCGGTGACGCGTGGCATCCCGATGGTGCACAGCAGGCCGGCGAGCATCAGCGGGATGCTCGCCACGGCGAAGAGGTGCACGGTCTCGTTCGAGCCGGTGGGTACGAGCAGCAGTGGGAACCGCCCGAGACCGACGATGGTGATGCGCACCAGAACCAGCGACCAGCGCCGCACCGTCATCCAGCGGACGTCCACGATGAGGGTGAGCGCAGAGCCGACCGCGGCCAGGACGAACAGCAGCGGTCCGAGGACCGGGCTCCAGTCGGTGAGGGAGCGGGTCGCCTCGGTGTCGACGACGGACAGGTAGATCAGCGCGACGAGCGTCGACCACAGGACGGTGGCGACGACGGCCCACGAGAAGACCGCGTGCGACTCATCATCTCGCCCGGGTGCGAAGCGGGCGAGCGAGACCTGCAGACCGAGCCCGGCCAGGTAGGCGATGAACAGCACCGAGGTGAACAGGGCGGTGGCGCGCCCCACGTCGGTGGTGGTGTCGATGCGGGCGGCGACCAGCCAGAAGACGGCGCCGGTGAGGGCCTGCACCGCGGCGCCGATCACGAGCGCGGCGGAGCCGGCGAGGAGGTGGCGATGGGTGGCCGCACGGCCGGAGATGCGTTCGCGCCGAGAGCCGCTCGGGGCGTCGGCGGTGCCGTTGGGGTCGACGACCATCGGCGCCCACGGTACTCCGGGTCCGCTGCGCCACTGTGCCGCTCGCACGGTCCTCCGGACGGGTCCGGAGACGACGGCGATCCCTCGACCCGCCACCTAGGGTGCCGCCCGTGCCCGACGTCGAGACTCGTACCCATCCCGGCGCCCGCCGGCCCGATCGCACCCGACGCGTCGGTTCGGGCGGCATCGGCCTCGCGGTCCACGAGTGGGGCGACGAGGACGCGCCGCCCGTGCTGCTCGCCCATGGCGGGTTCGACTTCGCCGGCACCTACGACGTGTTCGCCCCGATGCTGGCCGAGCGCGGCTACCGCGTGGTGTCCTGGGACCAGCGCGGCCATGGCGACTCGGACCACGCCCCGCTGTACCAGTGGGAAGCGGACATCCGCGACTCGCTCGCCGTCCTCCAGTCGGTCACCGACGGGGCCCTGCCCGTCATCGGCCACAGCAAGGGCGGATCACTGATGACCCAGTTGGCGGCATCGATGCCGCACCGGGTCACCGCAGTCGTCAACATCGACGGTCTCCCCAGCAAGCGGTCGATGCCCGACGTCCAGGACCGCGACCGCACCAAGCTGCTGGCGCGGGACCTCGAGAACTGGCTCGACCACCGCCGCCGTGCCGCCGATGCCGAGCGCAAGCCCGGCACCATCGAGGAGCTCGCCCGACGGCGGGCCCGGATGAACCCACGACTCGAGCAGGGCTGGCTCGAGTACCTCGTGACCGTCGGCGCCCGCCGCGACGACGACGGTTGGCGCTGGAAGATCGACCCGAGCCTCCGCATGGGCGGCTTCGGCCCCTGGCGTCCCGAGTGGTCGCTCTACCGCCTGGTGGAGCTCGCCGTGCCGTTCCTCGCCGTTCTCGGGACCGAGCAGGAGGAGATGGGCTGGGGCACGACGGTCGACGACATCGTCCCGTACCTGCCCCCGCGCGGTCGTGCCGTGCAGGTCGAAGGGGTCGGTCACTTCGTGCACATCGAGCGCCCCGCCGACGTGGTCGAGATGGTCGTCGAGCATCTGGCGCCGGTGGTCGCGACGTGAGCGCTCCCATGATGCTGCGCCACAACAAGGTCGAACTCGCACTGTGGGAGCTGCGCGCCGGCTCGGGGCGACCGCTGCTCGTGCTCCACGGCCTCGGTGAGCGCTCGGACCCCGGTCTGGTCCCCGGCACCGACGCATGGCCGGGCCCGGTCCACGGCCTCGACTTCACCGGCCACGGCGCATCGTCGGTTCCGCCCGGCGCCGGCTACTACTGCGAGATCCTGATGGGCGACGTCGATCAAGCCATCGCCCATCTCGGCCCGGTCACCGTCGTCGGTCGCGGCCTCGGCGGGTACATCGCCCTGCTCATCGCCGGCGGGCGTCCCGATCAGGTCCGCGGCGCCATCATCCTCGACGGCCCGGGCATGCACGGTGGTGGGCCGTCGCCGACCACACCCAACCTGCTGCGGCCCGAGCAGACCGGCGCCACCCCCGATCCGGTCGCCTTGGTCGAGCTGGCTCAGGACGTGCGGCCTCCGGACTACGCCCGCACCTTCGCGTGGCAGGCCAGCGCGCTCTCCGGCCTCGACACCGCCATCGCGGTCGCCGGCGTCAACCGGCCGCCATGGCTGGCCGAGGTGGCGTCGCAACCAGGTGTCGTCGAGACCGATCTCGCCGGCGCGCTCGAACTCTTCGCGAGCGTCTGATCGGCGACCGCGCCCGGCGTCAGGTCAGCACGTCGGGGAGCGATGCGAGGGATCGGCACTTCGGGCCTATCCTCACGATCCGTCATGGACCGGTTCCAGTACCTCGCACTGATGGGCGCCTGCCTGCTGATCACGCTGCCGCTCGAGTTCGTGTTCCGCGCCCGCGTCTACCGACGGCCCCGTCGGCTCGTCCGCGCCATGGCCGCGCCCGTGGTGATCTTCGTGATCTGGGACGTGATCGCCATCGCTCGAGACCACTGGTGGTTCACCGCGCGGTACGTCACGGGCTGGGAGATCCCCGGCTCCGTGCCGGTCGAAGAGCTCGCGTTCTTCCTCGTGATCCCGGTCTGCGCGCTGCTGACGTTCGAAGCCTCCCGTCGTACCCTGAAGAAGTGACGGCAGGGCGGGTCTGAATGTACGAGTACGCCATCCCGGCGGTGCTGTCGTCCGTGCTGGTCGTCGTGGCCGAGCGCCGGTGGTTCCGTACCGGCCTGTTCCGCAGCCCGTCCTACTGGGCGACCATCGCCATCTGCCTGTTCTTCATGGTGCTGGTCAACGGATGGCTCACGAAGCTGTCGGCTCCCATCGTCAACTACGACGCCGACCAGAAGACACCGTGGCGCTTCCCGTGGGACATCCCGGTCGAGGACTACTTCTTCGGCTTCACGCTCATCACGCTGGTGCTTCTGCTCTGGGTCCGACAGGACACCCCGGACGACCCGGCGCCGTGGGCGCCGTCGCGAGCGGAGACCGAGCGATGACCACGCTCGCCGTCGTCGCCGTGGCGTTCGTGCTGATGGAGCCGTTCACCTACCTCGCCCATCGGTTCGTGATGCACGGGCCGGGCATGGGCCTGCACCGATCGCACCATCGCCGTTGGCCGGCACGCCGCCCCGACGATCCGTTCCTCGAGGCCAACGACGCCTTCCCGGTGATGTTCGCCGGCGCCACGATGCTGGCGCTGGCACTGGGCTTCAACGTGGCCGGTCTGTCGTTCCTGCTGCCCGTATGCGTGGGGTCGACGTTGTACGGCATGGCCTACGCCTTCGTGCACGACGTCTACATCCACGGCCGCCTCGGCTGGCGCAGACGGATGCCGGTGCTCGACCGCCTGGCCGCGGCCCACGAGCTGCACCATCGCTTCGGCGGCGAGCCCTACGGAATGCTCGCGCCGGTGGTGCCGGCGTCGGTGCGTCGTCGGGCCGAGCGCTCAGGCGAGCGGGTCGCGGCCGCCCCACGTCCCTGAGCGGTCGGTCGGTCGGAAGCGGGCGAACCACTCCTCGCCGTACCAACCCTCGTCACGGGTCCGCTCGATCACCCGAGCGTGCTCGGCACCCCGGTAGGCGAAGTCGCGGATCGCCTGGGCGTCGCGCCACAGGCTGAAGGTGGCCTGACGTCCGATCGGTGCCTCGCCGATGCCGACGGTGGCCAACAGCCCGTCGGTGTCGGCGAGGACGCGGTCGACCTCGGGCACCGCGCGCAGGAACGTGGGCACCTGCCGCCAGCGCACCGTGGCACGGGTCAGCACGGCGACGGGGCCACCGTCGTCCGGAACGGTCCGGTCGGCACCGGCCAGGGGGTCGCTCCCGTTCCACGAGCCGTGGGCGCCCAGTGGTGCCAGGGTCACGTCGAAGCGTTCGTCGGCCTCGTCGTCCCAGCGGCGCGACATCGGGTGGTCGGCCACGAATCGCCGCCGATCGTCGTCGTGCTCCCAGACCGCGAACACCGCCCAGCGGCGGAGGTCGGCCGACGCCGCCATCGTCTGGCCGCTTCCGGTGCCGAGCAGCTTCCCGAACCGGAGCCCTGGCACGCGCCGGAGTGCTCGTCGGTCGATCGGGACGCGCGGGAGCTGGCGGGCGGCGGCCCTCGTGGGAAGGCGGACGAGGTGGAACGACGCGACGACCATGGCTGGTGCGCAACCGTACGGTCGTCGGCCCGCGCCGGGAGATCAGCCCAGGAGATCAGCCCAGGGTCAGGCCTCGAGGAAGATGCACTCGCCGGGGCAGTCGTCGGCGGCGGCGATGACCGCGTCGGTGTGACGCTCGGGCACCAGGGCCATCGAGCCGGCGCCGCCAGGGTCGTTGAGCGGGACGTGGTCCTGCATCACGTACGAGATGCCGTCCTCGAGCAGGACGAACACATCGACGCAGTGGTCGGTGCACAGACCGTCGCCCGTGCACAGGTCTTGATCGATCCAGACGTGCATCCGCTCGCCCTCCAGCTGTTGGATCGAGTGTCCCGACCGGCGCGCCCCGGCGTCAAGTGGCGGCCGAGCTGGGTGGGGTGAGGGCGCGTGACGAGTCATGTCGCGGCCAGCGTGCCGTTCGTCGTGGCGAGGCCCGTGGCGGCTTGGAAGGCGAAGACGCAGGTGAGGAAGGACCGCTGGGCGGCACCCTTGGACGCCGAGTCGAGTCTCGTGGTGACGCCGGCGCCGATGAACGTCGCGAGGGTCGGTATGGCGATCACGCGAGCCAGTTGGCGGTACCAGTCGGCGACGCCGGTCGCGTTCGCGGCCACCATCGGTGTGGCGGTCCACAGCACCTGCAGCCGTGCGGCAGCGATGGCCGCGGCCGCGAACCCGAGGCCACCCCAGATGCCCGCCGTGCGTCGCAGCATGGGCGAAGTATGGCCTGCTGTCGTCCACCGCCGCCCAGCGGGTCAGTGGATGTCGATGCCGTCGTTTCGGTTCTGGAGCGCCTTGGCTTCAGACAAGGACAAGTCCCGAAACCCTCTACCCCCGTCCTCGGACGGCGTGGGGTTCTGGCTCAACCGGTGGTAGGTGAGCGCCGCGCCGGCGAGGAAGGCGAACATCAACACGGAGACGACCAGTTCCATGAGAAGAACAGTGCTCCCCGTTGTCCGGATTGTCACGTGTCAGGGCGATGACGTTCCGTCCGCACCCCTCGCTGCCGGGCTCAAGGGGTGACGACGGCGAAGGTGCCGGCAGCGGTGGCGATGAGCGTGCCGTCCGCGTCGGTCACGCGCGCATCGAGGTGCACGAGGTTGCGGCCGCGCTTGAGGACCTCGACATCGGCGACGAGGGAGCCGGCGCTCGCCGCTCGGATGAACCGGATCTGGATGTCGACGGTGGCGCAGAACTGCCCCTCGGGCAGCACCGACATCGTGGCCTTGCCCATGCCGGTGTCGACCAGCGCGAAGAGCACGGCCCCGTGCACAACGCCGTTGGGGTTCAGGTGGGCATCGCTGATCTCGACCGAGGCGCGCGCTCGTCCCTCGCCGGCCTCGTCGATCGCCATGCCGAGAAAGTCCCTCAGCGGGAACTCGCCGTATTCGGGGGGTGTCGCCATCGCCCGATGCTGGCACGTCAGTTGAGGCAGAACTCGTTGCCCTCGGGGTCGAGCATCGTGATCCAGTGGCCCTCGGGCTCGTCGAACTCGCCGACGACGGTCGCACCGAGTGCGACCAGCACGTCGCGTCGGGCGTGGAGGTTGTCGTCGCCGACGTGGACGTCGAGGTGCACGCGGTTCTTGGCCGTCTTGCCCTCGGGCACCTTCAGGAAGAACACCCGGGGCCCGAAGCCCTCGGGGTCGACGATGGCGAACGCTCGGTCGGGATCGGACCGGTCGATCCCCATGGCGTCGAGCGCGTCGTCCCAGTTGTCGAAGCCGGGAGGCGGAGGTTGCTCGATGTAGCCGAGCACCTCGCACCAGAACGCTCCCTGCGCACGGGGGCTCGCGGCGTCGACGGTGATCTGGATGGGGTTCGCCATGGTTCCATCGTGCTCTGATCCGCCGGAGCCCGCATCCCGATTCAGGTCGCGGCGGACGCGAGCTGGACCACGAGCAGCGTCGCGATGCACACGAAGCAGAAAACGTGATCCCGGTAGATGACCCGCGCCAGACGGCTCTGCTCGGTGAGGTCGTCGGCCCGGGTCCCGAGCCGTACCGCGCGGGGTACGGTGCTGCGGCCGGCGAGCCCGATGGGCGCGATGGCCAGCGGGAGGGAGAGCGCCGGGACCGCGGCCGGGTCGAACCCGGATGCCAGCTGGACGATGATGGCCGCCAACGTGGCGATCATGGCGAGGGCGACCAGTCGGTTCATGGGCCGGGCGCCGGTGGTCACGCGGGCGTAGTAGGTGGCGATCCCGGCCAGCGCCGGCTCGGGGAGCGGGGCATCGGCGTCGTGGCCGCGCACGAGGACGTCGTGCATGAGGTCGAACCAGAGCACCGCCAGGAGGAACCCGGCGCCGGCCGTCACGAACGCTTCCATCCCGAGCAGCATCGCGCTGGTCCCCCGAGCGCGAGGTGATGGGTCAGACTCCGGTCGTGATCGTCGCCGCCATCGACACGACTGCGCTCGCGCTCGCGGTGGCCGCCGGCTACGTGATCGGTTCGATCCCGACCGCCGTCCTCGTCGGCCGTGTGCGGGGCGTCGACCCTCGCCTGGTGGGCGACCGCAACCCCGGCTACTGGAACGTGAAGGAGCAGTTGGGTCGGGCGGCGTCGGTTCCCGTCTTCGTCGGCGACGCGGGCAAGGGGGCGGTCGCCGGCGCCATCGGGCTGGCGCTCGACACGTCGGCCTGGGGCATCGCCTACGCCGCGGTGGCGGCCGCCATGATCGGCCATGCGTATCCGGTCTTCGCCCGGTTCGTGGGCGGACGATCCGTGCTGACCTTCGTGGGCGGAGCCGCCGTTCTCTCCCCGGTGGTCGCCGCGGTGGCGGCCGGCGCGCTGCTGGCGGTCTGGGCCGCGACCCGGTCGTTCGCCTGGGGGGCCCGGACCGCAGTGTTCGGGTTCCCGGCGGCACAGCTCGCTTTCCAGTCGAAGGTGCGGGTCGCGGCGACCGGTGCCCTCATGACCATCATCGGCATCCGGTTCGTCCAGGCGGCCATCGCCGAGCGACGCCGCGCAGGTCAGGCGTAGGTCCGGCCTCGCCAGGTCCGGGACGGGCGGAGTGCGCCGGCGGTGAGGCGCGCGGCGACGGCCAGGTCGGCGTACGGCGCGAGGACCAGCGCTCCGTCTCGCTGCTCGAACGCCCCGGCGGTGGCGATGACCACACCGAAGCGCAGGGCGACGCCGGCGACGTCGACCACGTCACCCCGGCCCGAGAGCAGGCGGGGGAGTGGCAGGGCCATCGCGGCCCACACGACGGCGAGGTCGGCGAGCAGCCACGGAGCCGAGGTCACGCCGGGGAGCGCCAGCGAGCGACCCCATCCGTCCCAGGTGGCGCGGGCCGAGCCGTAGCCCTCGACCGTCACCAGCTCGGTCGCGTCGAGGAACGCCACCGGGTGTCCGGCTGCGGCCAGCGATCGGGCCAGGGCCAGGTCCTCGATGAGGTCGTCGGCGACGGTCGTGAATCCACCGGCTCGGAGCAGCGCGACGCGGTCGAACGCCATGCACTGACCGTTGGCCATGGTCCGCTCGGGGTGGTGGGCGGGGACACCGGGCGGACCGAGCCGGTAGACCAGCGACGCCAGCATCGACGCGTGCACGATCCTGCCGAGGCGGTCCGGCGCATCGACCCGGGTCCCGGCCGAGATCATGGTGTGCCCATCGAGCGCGACCGTCATGGCGGCGACGAAGCCGGGCTGGGCACGACAGTCGGCGTCGATGCACACGACGATGTCGGTGGTCGCGGCCTCGATCCCGACCTGCAGCGCTCGGGCCTTCCCGGCCCAGCCGTCGGGGAGATCGCCGGCGTCGATGACGTCGGCCCCGACCGCCTCGGCGATCGATCGGGTCGCATCGGTGGAACCGTCATCGACCACGAGGACGCGAGCACCTTGGCCGACGAGCGAGTGCACGCAGGGTCCGATGCGCGTCGCTTCGTCGCGGGCCGGGATCACGACGGTGACCTCGGACGCGACGAGCGGGTCGTCGTCGGCGGCGGCCAGGGTCGGCGCCCGTCGAGCGCCCCGGGCGATGCGGGACGCGGCGACCGCCAGCGCGGCGATGCGTACGGCAGACGTCACGGTCGGGGTCGGGAGCAGCCGCACGGGTCACAAACTACGGTCCGGGGCGATGGCGACCCCTGCGCAACGAACCAGTGCTCCGACCCTGCTCGACGCGTTCGGCCCACGTTCGTGGTGCCGCCCCGAGCAGTTCGCCGTCGGACGGCTGCCGATGCGGGCCACGGCGTACCCGTTCCCCGACGACGCGGTGGCCGCCACGCTCGATCGCACGGTCACGCCCTGGTTCCGTTCGCTCGACGGGCAGTGGGACTTCCGCCTGGCCGCCCGCCCCGAGGCCGTCACGGCCGACCTGGTCGCGGACGAAGACGGATGGCAGCCCATCATGGTCCCGGGCTGCTGGACCATGGACCCGGCGGTCGACGATCACCCCCACTACACGAACGTCCGGATGCCCTGGCCCTGCGACCCGCCCGAGGTGCCCGACGACAACCCCACCGGGGTCTACCGGACGTCGTTCCGCCTGGGGAAGGGCTGGAAGACCCGTCGGACCGTCCTGCACGTCGGTGGCGCCGAGAGCTGCCTCTATGTGTTCTGCAACGGTGTGGCCGTCGGCATGGGCAAGGACTCGCGCCTTCCGCAGGAGTTCGACCTCACTCCCCACCTGAAGGCCGGCGACAACACCCTGGTGCTGGTGGTGGTGCGCTGGTCCGACGGCAGTTGGCTGGAGGACCAGGACCACTGGTGGATGGCCGGCCTGCACCGCGAGGTCTTCCTGTACTCGACCGCTCCGACGTTCGTGGCCGACCTGCGGGTCCGGGGTGAGCTCGACGAGGACCTCGCCACCGGTCTGTTCTCCGCCGAGGTCGAGGTCGGCATGGCGGTGCCCGAGCGAGGCTGGCGCGTCGAGGTCAACCTGCTCGACATCGACGGAAGCCCGATGCTGTCGCAGCCGTTGAGTGCCGACGTCCCCGCGTTCAACCGCAAGAGCGCCATGGCCGAGATGATCAGCGCCTACGTCTTCGAGGGCACCACGGCGAAGGTCGAGGAGACCATCGACGACGTCGTGCCCTGGTCGTCCGAGCGCCCCGAGCTCCACACCGTGGTGGTCAGCCTCATCGATCCCGCCGGCGAGCTGGTCGAGGCCACCGCCACCCGTGTGGGATTCACCCGGGTCGAGGTCGTCGACCGCGAGCTGCTCCTCAACGGCTATCCCGTCTTCGTCCGCGGCGTGAACCGCCACGACCACGATCCCGACACCGGCAAGACGGTCTCGGTCGAGGCCATGCGCGACGACGCCATCCTGATGAAGCAGCACAACATCAACGCGGTCCGCACCGCGCACTACCCCAACGATCCCCGGTTCCTCGACGCGTGCGACGAGCTGGGCCTGTGGGTCATCGACGAGGCCAACGTCGAGACGCACGCGCGCCTCGCCAGCCTGTGCCACGAACCACGCTTCACCGCGGCCATCCTCGACCGCATCCAGCGGATGGTCGTGCGCGACCGCAACCATGCCTCGATCTTCGCGTTCTCGCTCGGGAACGAGGCCGGGTACGGCGCGGTGCACGACGCCGCGGCGGCGTGGATCCGACGCACCGATCCGACGCGCATCGTCCACTACGAGGGTGCCTGCCATCCGGTCTTCGCCGGCAACGAGGATCCCGGTGACCCCGGCACCGCCACCGACCTGGTGTGCCCGATGTACCCGTCGATCCAGGCGATCACGAACTGGGCCGAACGGACGGCCGAGACCGACGAGCAGCGGCCGCTCGTCATGTGCGAGTACAGCCATGCGATGGGCAACTCCAACGGCAGCCTGGCCGACTACTGGGCGGTCATCGAGACCACCGACGGATTGCAGGGCGGGTTCATCTGGGACTGGGCCGATCAGGGCCTGCGGGCGACCTCCGCCGACGGGACCGAGTTCTGGGCCTACGGCGGCCACTTCGGCGACGAGCCCAACGACGCCACCTTCTGCTGCAACGGCCTGACCTGGCCCGATCGCACGCCGAAGCCGGCGCTCCTGGAGTACGCGTACCTGGGCTCGCCGGTGCGGTTCCGGGCCAGCGATCTCAAGCGCGGCCGGGTCGTGGTCGTCAACCTCCAGGACTGGCGCGACGTCGCCTGGCTCGTCGGTGAGTTCGACGTCAGGGTCGACGGAGAGATCGTCGAGTCCGGCACGTTCGATCTCCCCGAGCTCCCGGGCGGGTTCGAGGCCACGGTCGAGATCGATCTTCCGGTGGTCGATGTCCCCGAAGGGGCCGAAGCCCACCTCGACCTGCGAGCCGTCCTCGCCGACGACCAGCCGTGGGCCGACGCCGGCCACCGGGTGGCCTGGCAGCAGTTCGACCTGCCCGAGACGAAGCGGGCCCATCCGGCCACCCCCTCGTCCTCCCGCTCCGCCGCACCCACGGTCGAGGTCGAGGGCACGGTCGCCGCCGTCGGCGAATTCGTCGTGCAGTGGGACGACGACACCGCTGCGCTCGTGGGCCTCGATGTCGGGGGTCGGTCGCTTCTGGCCGGTCCGATCGAAGCCAGCCTGTGGCGCGCCCCCACCGAGAACGACGGCCGTCGCCTCGACGAGAACCTCGACACCGGTGCGCTCAAGGGCTGGCTGGCGCTCGGCCTCGATCGGGTGGAGGTCGAAGCGGTCAGTGCCCGCAAGCGCCGACAGCCCGACGGCGCCCTGCTCGTCACCCTGCGCCGGCGGTTGGTGCTGCCGGGTTCGGGCGACACCGTCGACCACCGCCAGCAGGTCCGCATCCACCCGTCCGGTGTCGTGGTGGTGGACGAAGAGCTCTCGCTCCCCCGGACGCTGGACGATCTGCCACGCATCGGCTCACGGTTCGAGGTGCCCGCGGCGTTCGATCGACTCGAGTGGTACGGACGCGGTCCGCTCGAGACCTACGTCGATCGGGAGACCTCCGAGCAGCTCGGCCGCTGGTCCTCCTCCGTGGCCGATCAGTACGTCCCGTACGTGCTGCCCCAGGAGCACGGCAACCACACCGACACCCGTTGGTTCACGCTCACCGACGAGACCGGCACCGGCGTGCTCGTGTCCTCCGTGGATCCGCGCGACCCGTTCGGCTTCTCGGCCCGACACCACCACGACGCCGACCTCTACGCCGCGACGACCACCGCGGATCTCCGGATGAGCCCCACGATCGAGGTCCACGTCGACGTGCTCCAGCGGGGCGTCGGCACCGGCGCCTGCGGTCCCGACACGCTGCCGCCCTACCGCGTCACCGGCGGTCCCGCCCGCTGGTCGTGGGCCTTGCGCGCCATCGTTGCCGGCGACGACGCGGGCGCGATCGCTCGGGGCGTGCGGACCGCCGCCCTCGCCTGAGCCGGACTCGAGCCGACGCGCTCCTCTGCGATTCCGGCGTCGCTGACCACGACCTGGTCGTGTCCCGGGGCGCCGGAACGCGCGTCGATCGGTCGTCGATCGTTCTGGCGCTGCTCGCCACGACAGGGCCGTGGTCGCCGACGCCGGCATGGGGACGATCGGTCTGCCCGCAGATCAGGTGGGCCGATCGTCCAGACGCCGTCCCAGGTGTCGTCGAGCCGCGGCGTCGCCCGGCGCGTCCCGCTCGCCCAGCCGCCGGTGGATCGCCGAGCGATGGTCGGCGTCGACGTTGGCGCCGTACTTGAACTTGGCCCGCACCTCGGTCAACTCGATCCCGAGCCCGCGGATCGCTCGCAGCCGCGCACCGTGTTCCGCGGGGTCGACGACGTCGACCTCGGGCTGCACGTCGCCGAGCTGGGTGCGCAGGATCGCCGCGACACCGTCGGGGTCGGCGATCACGGTGGCCGCACCGGTCAGTTGCACGGCGGCGTAGTAGGTGGTCGGGATGCCACGGCGAGGGTCCTCGTCGCCGACGGCCTTCCACGACGACGGGATGTAGGCCCAGTCACCGGCGATGCTCAGGACGACGTGGGGGTTCTCGTCGATGGCGCCCCAGATCGGGTTGGGACCGGCGAGGTGGAGGACGACCGTGTCGCCGTCGAGCACGAACTGGGTCGGGACCACCACCGGCAGGTCGCGCCCGCGACCGCCGGCGACGAGGTGACCGAACGCGTTGGCGCGGACGAACGCGCGCCACTCGTCGTCGTCGACCGGGGTGTCCCACTCACGGATCAGCACGCCGACAGCATGTCGGATGCGCCGGCCGCCGGCGCCGTGGATTCAGGGCCCGTGGGTTCAGGCTGGCTGGGTCCGCGGCACGAGCTGCTGTTGCGCGAGGCGCCAGGTCGCGGCCACCAACGAGTAGATGCCGACGCCCGCCGGCATCACCAGGGCGAAGGCCGGAGCGATCAGCACCGCGACCCACATGGCCGGACTGGATCCGGTCGCATCGGTGCGCGTGCAGGCCGCGTTGGCGAGACCCACCGCCAGGAGGAGACCCACCAGCACGAGCGCAGGGATCGCGGTGCCGACCCCGGCCGCGATCGCCGTGGCCGGCGAGGTGGTGAGGTCGAGGCCGAGCGACAACAGGCGGCCGTTGTCGGCGACGATCGCGTCGCGCATCGCGCTGGCAGTCGAGAGGTAGCGGGGGTCGGCCACGCCGTCGGTGACGCGTCCCAGGCCACGGATCACGTGGAACACCGCCATGAACACCGGCGATTGGAGTGCGAGTTGCCAGCAACCGTTGACCGTCGAGAGCGGGCTCACGTCGTGGCTGGCCAGGAACGCCGCCGTCTCGCGGTTGCGGGCGGCGGCATCGTCAGCGTGAGCGGATCGGATGCGGTCCAGCTCTGGTCGGAGCGCGCGGAGCTGGGCCGCGCTGGCCTGTTGACGTCGGAGACCGTGGACGGACAGCGGGGTGAGCAGGGCGAGGATGACGGCGGTCGCGAGGACGATGGTGGCGCCATACGACGGCCAGAGCGAGAAGCACAGGTCGAGGAGCCGCGCGATTGCGGTGGGGAGGAGGTCGAGCATGAGAACAGCCTTTGGTGAGGGCCGCGGGGCGGCCGACGAACACGGAGCAGCCGGTCGGGGTCCGGCGGAGTTGCTGGGT
>JBFJNI010000065.1:0-20725 GCA_041618235.1 Acidimicrobiales bacterium | reverse complement strand
TGACGTGGTGGTCGCAGGGGTCGAGGGCGGGAGGGCGGGGATAGTCCCAGACCGATTCCTGCCCAGGACCGGGTTCGACGCGGCGGGGTCGCATCACCGAAGCTTGGCGGCGATGGCGCCCGATGCCAACCCGCCCCCTGCCCGGCCTCCCGGACCGCCGTCGCGATCCGAGGAGCAACGTCGCGCCGACGACGACCGGTACGCCGCGATCTCCGAGGCCCTCGTGGTCGCGGTCGATGCTGCCGTCCCCGGCTGGATCGAGCGTCTCGTGGTCGAGCGCGTCCGGGCCTGGAGCGGTCACGTCAGCGCCGAGATCGGCGCCCGTGCCGTGACGGCGGGCGAGGCGGCACGCGGCGAGGTCGTGCCCGCGCTCCGCACCCTGTTGGCCACCGACGTCGACGAGCAACGGTCCAATCCGCTCGCCCTGCTGCGCGACTCGACCCGCCATGCGCACGAGGTCCTGGCCGAGGCCGGCATGCCGTCGATGCCGCGCGACCAGTTCGCCGAGCGGTCGTTCCCCGCCGACGTGTACGGCCTCGTGCCGGCGACCTGGGCCGACATCGACCCCGAGCTGCACGAGCTCGGCATCACGTGGGGCGCGGCGAAGGCCTTCCTGCACAAGGCCCGCCGTCGCGACGAGGGTCAGCAGTGAACGTCGTCGCCGTCACCACCGATCTCATGGACCGGTCGAAGATCACCGCTGCCATCGAGGGCATCCGGGTCGTCCGGCCGGGCGCCGATCTCGGTGAGCCCGACGTCGTGCTGGTCGACCTCCAGCTCGCCGGCGCGCTCGCCGACGCCATCGCGTCCGGTGCCCGGGTGATCGCGTACGGGAGCCACGTGGACGCCGTGGCCATCGATGCCGCGGGCGCCGCAGGCGCCGAGGCCATGCCCCGATCGGTGTTCTTCCGTCGTCTGGGTACGGGGACCCTCCTCGCCTGAGCATCGGCCCTTCGGTGGCGTGTGGCAGCGTGGGGCCGTGGACGACGACCCGCCTCCGAGCGCGGCTCGCGGTCCGCAGCGCCGGTCGGCCGTCGGCCACGACCAACGTCCTGCTGCGACCTACCTGCCCGTGCTGGTCGATGCGCTCCGCCGCGACGGCGCCACCGTCGACGTCGCCGACTGGCGTGCTGGCGCGCCCGTCGAGGCCATCTGGCGTGCCGTCGCGTCCCACGGCGTCACCTCGGCCGCCGTCACCGCCGAGCCCGACGCCGCCCTCGTACGCGATGCGCTCCTCGCGGCCGGCGTCGCCGTCCGCCCGCTCGATGTCGGGTCGGCGGCCACCGCCGATCTGATCGTCACCGGCGTGGTCGCCGCCATCGCCACCACCGGCAGCCTCGTGATGGCGCCGCCGGCGCCCGGCATACGCGATCTCACGTCCCTCGCCGCCGTCCACCTGTGCGTCGTCACCCTCGAGCGCATCGTCGCCACCCATGCCGAGGTCGAGCCGGAACCCTCTGGCCCGCTGCCGACCCGGCGGTTCGTCATCACCGGCCCCGACCGCAGCGGAGCTGTCGACACGCACCCGCTGCACGTCGTCGTCGTCCGCTGACGGCGCATCGGAGCCCGCCGGCGCAGCCTCGGTGGCACCATGAGCCCATGGAGCTCGCCGAGGTCATGCGCACGACACCTGCCACCCGGACGTTCACCGACGAGCCGGTCCCCCCCGAGGTGCTGCACCGCATCCTCGACCACGCCCGCTTCGCGCCCAGTGGCGGCAACCGCCAGGGGTGGCACGTCATCGTGATCGAGGACCCCGCCACCCGCGCCCGGATCCAGGAGCTCTACCAGTCGGCGTGGCGCGAGTACTGGGCCCACGTGAAGGACGGCCAGGTCGCCTTCGCTCCCGGTCCCACCCGGTACTCGCAGGCATGGGTCGACATCGAACAGGCTCGGGCGACTCCGGCCCCGAACTCCTTCGCCGACCACCTCGCGGCGCATCCGGTGCTGCTCGTCGTGTGTGTCGAGATGGCCGCGCTCGCCGTGCTCGACCATGGCCTCGACCGCCAGTCGATCGTGGGCGGAGCGTCGATCTACCCGTTCTGCCACAACATCATGTTGAAGGCCCGCGACGAGGGCCTCGGCGGTGTCATGACCACGGCGATCTGCCGTGAGGAGCCGGCGGTGGTCGATCTGCTCGGCATCCCCGACACCCACGCAGTGGCGTCGCTCATCGCACTCGGCCACCCCGAGAAGACCATCACCAAGCTGCGTCGGGGGCCGGTCGAGGACTTCGCCGTGGTCGACCGATTCGACGGGAACCCCTTCACGGCCTGACCCCGCCCCCACCGAATTTCCTACCGGATCGGCGTCGGTATCCGACGCAGGATCCCAGCGATTTTCCGAAGGCGGGGTCAGTCGGGCTGGTCGGGGCGCTCGACCCGTAGCCAGCCCGTGTCGGTGATGGCGCGGGGCTCGAAGAAGACGCAGTCATCGGGGCATGCGAAGGGCATCTCCTCGTTGGCACCCAAGCGGCACCGCTGCAGGACGTCGCCGGCGGGCGTCGACCGTGTCGAGTAGTGCCGGCAGTCTTCTCTCACAGCCACGGCTCCAGTGTGCCGCGGCACGACCGTCGCCGGGGAACCCCCACTAGGGTCCGCCGCCATGAGCGAACGACTCCTGGTGATCGGTGGGGACGCCGGTGGGATGGCTGCGGCGTCCCAGGCCCGCCGGCGCCAGCCGTACATGGAGATCGTGGCGCTCGAACGGGGCGAACACACCAGCTACTCGGCCTGCGGCATCCCGTACCTCGTCGGTGGCGAGGTGACCGACGTCGATCAGCTCGTCGCCCGCACGCCCGAGCAGTTCCGCGACAACCACCGCATCGACGTCCGGATGCGTCACGAGGCGATGGGCATCGACCTCGATGCGGGCAAGGTCGAGGTGCGCGACCACGCACGCGACCGCACCTTCCAGCTCGGATTCGACATCCTCCACATCGGCACGGGCGCCAGCCCGATCCGCCCCGACCTGCCGGGCATCGACCTGCCCACGGTCCGAGGCGTGCAGACCCTCGACGACGGCATCCACCTCCTCGAACAGGCCCGCAGGATCGACTGCCGCAAGGTGGCCGTCATCGGCGGCGGTTACATCGGCATCGAGATGGCCGAGGCCTTCATGCGCTGGGGCGCTTCGGTCACGCTGATCGAGGCCAACAGCCAGCTCATGCGCACCTTCGACCCCGACATCGCCGGCCCCATCGCCACCGCCATGCGCCGGCAGGGCGTCGACGTCCGCCTCGGCGTGCGGGCCGAGGGCTTCGAGCCGGGGGTGATCCAGACCGACGCCGGACCCATCGCCGCGGATCTGGTCGTGCTCGGGCTGGGCGTCACGCCCAACAGCCAGTTGGCCGAGGACGCGGGCATCGCGCTCGGCGTGCGGGGTTCGATCCGCGTCGACCGTCGCCAGCGGACCTCAGCCGACGCCGTGTTCGCCGCGGGCGACTGCGCCGAGAGCTTCCACCGGGTCAGTCAGCGGCCGATCCACGTCGCGCTGGGCACCGTCGCCAACAAGCAGGGACGCGTCGCCGGCATCAACATCGGCGGCGGCTACGCCACGTTCCCCGGTGTGGTGGGCACGGCCATCACCAAGGTGTGCGAGCTCGAGATGGCCCGCACCGGCCTCAACGAAGCCGAGGCCGACCGCGACGGGTTCCGCTACGAGGCCGTCACCATCGAGTCCACCACGCGGGCCGGCTACTACCCCGACACCAAGCCGATCCGCATCAAGCTGCTGGCCGAGCACGGGTCACGACGGGTCATCGGCGCGCAGATCGTCGGGCAGGAGGGCGCGGCCAAGCGCATCGACGTGCTCGCCACCGCCGTCACCGCCGAGCTCACCGTCGACGAGGTGATCGACCTCGACCTCGCCTACGCGCCCCCGTTCTCCGGGGTGTGGGACGCCGTGCACATCGCGGCCCGCAAGGCCGCAGAGGCGCTCGATGCCCGATCCGCCACCGCCCCCGAACGCTGAACGTCCATCCAGGGAGACCACATGAAGCTCATCACCGCCATCATCAAGCCGTTCAAGCTCGACGACGTGAAGGAGGCGCTCAAGGGCGTCGGCGTCCAGGGGATGACGGTCAGTGAGGTACAGGGGTTCGGCCGTCAGGCCGGGCACACCGAGGTGTACCGAGGCGCCGAGTACACGGTCGAGTTCGTGCCGAAGGTGAAGATCGAGGTGGTCGTCGACGCCCCGCAGGAGATGGCGGTCATCGACGCCATCACCGGTGCAGCCCAGACCGGCAAGATCGGCGACGGCAAGATCTGGGTCACCGACATCGGAGGGCTCATCCGCATCCGCACCGGCGAACGCGACGCCGACGCCGTGTGAGCCGGCTCCCCGTCGGGAGCTTCGCACCCCGGGTTTCCCGGCTCATCCGCACGCACCCTTTGCAGCCGACCGACCGGTCGGTAGGCTGGTGCCCATGGTCATGACAGACGACGCCCTCACCGAAGAGCTCGCGCCGGTCGTCGCCGGGCTCGTCGACCGCCACCTCGCCAACACCAAGGAGTGGTTCCCCCACCGCTTGGTGCCGTGGAGCCGGGGTGAGGACATCGGGGCCGACTACGAGTGGGACCCCGCCGAGACCAACCTCTCCGACGAGGTCCGCTCGGCCCTCATCGTCGACCTCCTCACCGAGGACAACCTGCCGTACTACTTCGAGACGATCTACAACCTGTTCGGCAAGCACGAGCCCTGGGGCGTGTGGGCTCGTCGCTGGACGGCCGAAGAGGGCCGCCACTCCATCGTCATCCGCGACTACCTCCACGTGACCCGAGCCGTCGACCTCGACGAGCTCGAACGGGGCCGCATGGCCCAGGTCTCCCTCGGCGAGGTGCCCCATCCCGAAACCGTGTGCGACGGCCTGGCCTACGTCACCATGCAGGAGCTGGCCACCAAGATCAGCCACCGCAACACCGGCCGCCTCCTCGAGGACAAGGTCGGCTACGAGGTCATGGCCCGTGTCGCCGGCGACGAGCAGCTCCACCACGTCTTCTACCGCGATGCCGCCACGGCGGCGCTCGAGGCCGACCCCGACGGCATGGTGCTGGCCATCGACCGCCAGGTCCGGAACTTCGCCATGCCGGGTACGGGCATCCCCGATTTCGCTGTCCACGCCAAGCGCATCGCCAAGGCCCAGATCTACGACATGGCGATCCACCACGACCTCATCCTGCGACCCATGGTCATCGACCACTGGAAGCTGCCCGAGCTCGAGGGGCTGTCGCCCGAGGCCGACGAGGCACGAGAGACCGTGCTCAAGTACCTCGACCGGGTCGATTCGGCCGCCAAGAAGATGGCGGCCCGCCGCGAGCGCGACGCCGCCCGCCACCTCGCCTCCGCCTGATCGGCGCTCCCGAGCCGGGTTTCACACTCCGGAAACAAACAGGACCCTTCGCCGTCACACGCTGACGCGAACCTGACCCGACCGGGCGCGGCGCTTGCCGCGCGGCTCGATCTCAGGAGGTTTCGATGGAAGGCGCCGACGCCTGGGTGCTGATCTCGACGGCACTCGTCCTGCTCATGACGCCAGGACTTGCGCTGTTCTACGGCGGCATGACGCGCTCGAAGAGCGTGCTGAACATGCTGTTGATGAACTTCTACTGCCTCGGGATCGTGCCGCTCCTGTGGGTGGGCTTCACCTCGTCACTCGCCGGCAACGGCACCGGCGCATGGATCGGCAACTTCGATCTGGCCGGCCTCTCCGGGCTCGACGGCCAGGGGCTGCTGTTCACCGCCTTCTTCATGACCTTCGCCGCCATCACGCCGGCGCTGATCTCGGGTGCGGTCGCCGATCGCATGAAGTTCGCCGCGTGGGCGGTGTTCGTACCGGTCTGGAGCATCCTCGTCTACACGCCGGTCACCTACTGGGTGTACGGCCTCGACGCCGACACCGGCGACCTCATCGGGTTCCTCGGCGAGCGTGGCTCGCTCGACTTCGCCGGTGGTACGGCCATCCACATCAACGCCGGCGTCGCCGCCCTCGCGCTCGTGCTGGTCCTCGGCAAGCGCAAGGGCTGGCCCAAGCAGCCGATGCCCCCGCACAACCTCCCGCTCGTGCTGCTCGGCACCGGCCTCCTCTGGTTCGGCTGGTTCGGGTTCAACTCCGGGGCCGCCCCCGGCATCGGCGGCCTGGACCTCACGGCCACCGCGTTGATGAACACCTTCCTCGCGGCGTCGGCCGGCATGGTCGCCTGGCTCGTGGTCGAGCGCCTCCGCGACGGCCACTTCACGATCCTCGGAGCGTGCTCCGGCGTCGTCGCCGGTCTGGTCGCCATCACCCCGGCCGCAGCGTTCGTCGGTGGCCTCGCCGGCATCGCCTTCGGCGTCGTCGCTGCCATCTGCTGCTACTTCGCCATCCAGCTCAAGGGCCGGCTCGGCTACGACGACAGCCTCGACGTCGTCGGCGTCCACATGGTCGGCGGCATCGTCGGCGGTCTGCTCATCGGCTTCTTCGCCGACACCAACATCCTGGGCGTCGGCGACCCCGAGGCGTTCGACGAGGGGCTGTTCTTCGGTGGGGGCGCCGACCTCCTGGTCGAGCAGGCCTTCTCGATCGTCTTCGTGCTGATCTTCAGCTTCGTGGTCACCTTCGCCATCGCCAAGGTCCTCGACGCCATCATCGGCATCCGCATCGACGAGGCCGACGAGCTCAACGGCCTCGACGGCTCCGAGCACGCCGAGTCGGCCTACGACTTCGGCGCCGCCGGGAGGGCCTGACGGCGCCGATGCCCGACCTCGGACGCGACGAGCTCGCCGCCGACCGCTCGCTGGTCGGGCGGGCGCTGTGCGCGGCGTACGCCGATCGCGCCGACGCGTTCCTCTCGTCGCTGTTCGACGCCGCGGTCGACGGCGCGCCAGGCGTCTCGCTCGTCGCCCTCGGTGGCTACGGCCGTCGCGAGCTCAGCCTGCAGTCGGACCTCGACGTGCTGCTGCTCCACGACGGACGGAGCGACATCGGGACCATCGCCGACGCCGTCTGGTACCCGGTCTGGGACACGGGCGTGAAGCTCGGACATGCGGTGCGCACCTCCAAGGAAGCGCTGACGCTGGCGGCCGACGACCTGGACTCGATGACGGCACTCCTCCAGGCTCGTCACCTCGCCGGCGATCAGACGATGACCGCCGGCCTGCTCGAGAAGGCCGAGGACCTGTGGTCGAAGCGATCGAAGCGTTTCCTCCCCGAGCTCGCCGCCCGGGTCCGAGAACGCCACGATCGGGCCGGCGAGGTCGCCTTCCTGCTCGAACCCGACCTGAAGGAGGGGCGCGGCGGGCTCCGTGACGTCCAGTCGCTCCACTGGGCCGGCCGAGCGCGCGAGCTGATCTGGGAAGGCGATCACGATGCCCTCCATGACGCCTACGACGTGCTGCTCGACGTGCGCGTCGAGCTCCACCGCCGCACCGGCCGGCCCGGCGACGTCCTGTTCCTCCAGGAGCAGGACTCGGTGGCCAAGGCGGTCGGCTACGCCGACGCCGACGACCTGATGCGCCACGTGGCGTCCGCCGCCCGCGTCATCGCGTTCCGCAGCGACGACGCGTGGCGACGCATCGAGTCGTCGCTGCGTGGCCCGCTCGGCCGCCTGGCCCGCCGCGACCGCGAGCTCGCCCCCGGCATCGTGCTGCGCGACGGCGAGGTCCACCTCTCCACCGGCGCCGACACCTCTGACCCGGTGTTGCCGCTCCGGGTCATGGCGCTCGCGGCGAGTGAGGACGCGCCGGTGCACCGAGCCAGCCTCGACGCCCTCGAGGCCGCGCCGCCGCTGCCGGTGCCCTGGCCCGATGAGGCGCGCCACGAGCTGGTGCGGTTGCTCGGGACGGGTCGGCCCGCCATCGCCCACCTCGAATCGCTGGACCAGCACGGCCTGCTCACCAAGGTCCTGCCCGAGTGGGAGCGGGTGCGGTCGAAGCCGCAGCGGAACGCCTATCACACGTTCACCGTCGACCGTCATCTGTGTGAGGCCGCAGCCAACGCGGCCCCGCTCGCCGTGCGGGTCGACCGCCCCGATCTGCTCCTGGTGGGTACGTGGCTCCACGACATCGGCAAGGGCTTCCCGGGTGATCACACCGACGTCGGCATGGAGATCGTCGCCGACATCGCGACCCGCATGGGGTTTCCGGCCGACGATGTGGAGGTGCTGGTGGCGATGGTCGAGCACCACCTGCTGCTGCCCGACGTCGCCACCCGCCGTGACCTCGACGACCCCGAGGTCATCGATCGGGTCGCGAGCCAGATGGGCGACCGACTCCACCTCGACCTGCTCCACGCCCTCACCGAAGCCGACTCCGAGGCCACCGGGCCGGCGGCGTGGGGAAGCTGGAAGGCCGAGCTCGTCGACACGCTGGCGTCGAAGGTCCGCCACGTCCTGGGCGGTGGCGTGGTCGAGGAGGTCACCGACGACTTCCCGACCCCCGAGCAACGAGCGAGCCTCGGCGAAGGCGTGCGGGTGATCGAGGGAGTGGCGGAGACCCTCACCGTCATCGACGCCGACCGTCCGGGGCTGTTCAGTCGCGTCGCCGGCGTGTTGTCGCTGCACGGGCTCGCGGTGCTCGACGCCAACATCGCCACCATCGACGGGCGGGCGCTCGAGGTCCTCACGGTCGAGTCCAGCTTCGGTCCGACGTTCTCCTGGGACAAGGTCATCGCCGATCTCGAGCTCGCGCTCGACGGCCGGCTGGCCATCAAGGCCCGGCTCTCCGACCGTGCTGCCACGTACCGGCGGCCGGCCCCCGTGCTCCAGGCCGAGCCCAGGGTGGAGTTCCACCTCGACGACTCGACCGTCGCCACCGTGGTCGAGGTCCATGCGCCCGATTCCATCGGGGTGCTGTACCGGATCACGGCGGCCATCGCCGAGCTCGACCTCGACATCGTGCGGGCCCGGGTCCAGACGCTCCTCGACGAGGTCGTCGACTCGTTCTACGTCCAGGCACCCGACGGAGGGAAGGTCGACGAGGCCATCCTCCCCGAGCTGCGCCGGGCCATCCTCCACGCCGTCGGCTCCGCGTCGGGAGCCAGTCGCTAGCGTCCCAATCCATGGCGACCACTCCGGGCGAACCAGCACCGACCCGCCAGGACCTCCTGCGCTGGGCCGAGGCGCTGGCGGGTGTCGCCAAGACCGGGCTGGGGTTCACGGACAGCCTCTACGAACGGGAGCGCTTCGAGGAGATCCTGGCCATCGCGTCCGACATCCGCGTCGCCGCGGGAACCGACTTCGACGCCGACCACTACGTCGCCGAGTGGCTCAAAGGCGTCCGTGACGGCGTCCCCGGCTACCAGACGCCGAAGGTGGCCATCGGTGCCGTGGTCTCGAACGACGCCGGTGAGCTCCTCCTCGTGCAGCGGGCCGACTCGGGCGTGTGGCTCTACCCCACGGGCTGGGCCGACATCGGCTACTCGCCGGCAGAGGTCGCGGTGAAGGAGGTCGAGGAGGAGACCGGCATCACCTGTGAGGTGACCCGCCTGCTGATGGTCCTCGACGGCATGCGCCTCGGGTTCACCACCGTGCCGCTCTATTCACTGGTGTTCCAGTGCCGGGCCACCGGCGGCAGCCTGCGGGCCCATCCACTCGAGACCAGCGACGTCGGCTGGTTCGGCCAGGACTCGCTGCCCTCACCGGTCGCGGGCTACGGCCAGTGGGGCGACGTCGTCTTCCGGGCCATCGCCGGCGAAGACGTCCCTGTCTGGTTCGACGAGCCCCGCGACGAGACCTGGCGGAGCTGATCCCGACCGGAGCGCCTCAGTCGAAGCGCTTCTCGAGGGTCAGCGTCGACCAGTATCGGCCCAGCTTGTAGCCGCACTCGTCCTCGACGCCGACGTCGGTGAAGCCCAGGCGGTGGTGGAGGACGACGGAAGCCTCGTTGGGCAGAGCGACGATGGCGTAGGCCCGGTGCGTACCGGCCTCGGCCAGCTCGTCGAGCAGCGCCCCGTAGAGCAACCGCCCGACGCCGTTGCCGACGTGTCCCGGGTCGAGCACGATGCTGGTCTCGACCGAGCGTTCGTAGCCGGTCTTGGGTCGGTACCAACTCGAATAGGCCGCGCCGACGACCGGGCCGTTCCCCGCGCCATCGCCCGCGGTGGCCACGAGGACCACGAGACGGTCATGGCCCTGGTGATCGTCCCACCACTGTCGGCGTCGTTCGACCGACCACGGCTCGGTGTCGAAGCTGACGTGCGAGTCGACGATGTAGGTGTCGTAGATGCGGGTGATGGCGGGGAGGTCGTCGACGGTTGCCCGCCGGACCCGGACGCCCGACGAGGTGTCAGTCACCGCGTTCGCGGAGGAAGCGCTCGACCTGCTCGATGAGCTCGGCGGACTCGGCGGGGTCGACCGGCCGGACGGGCTCGGCTTCGCGTGCCTCGTCGTGCCGCTGCTCGAGCGATGCCACGTAGGCGCGCGTCTCGTCGTCGTCGTCGACCAGCTCGTTGATCTGGCGCTCGTAGGAGGCGGAGGCGATCTCGAGGTCGGTGGTGATCAGCGGGGCGTCGAGCAGGGCGCCGGTCTTGTCGACGAGCGCCAGCGTCGCCTTGGGTGACGGCGCTCCGGGGACGTACGAGGGCACGGCGGCCCACAGCGACGCCGACGGGAGGGCGAGGTCGCGGCACCGGCTGTGGATGACGCCGACGATGCCGGTGGGTCCCTCGTAGGTCGACTGCTGGAGCTCGAGGCGGGCCACGACCTCGGGGTCGTACGCCGTGCCCACGACGCTGACCGGCCGGCTGTGTGGCACCTCGGCCAGCAGCGCCCCGAGCGTCACGACCATGGTCACGTCGAGCTCGTCGACCACGCCGAGCACGAGCTCGGTGAAGGTGCGCCACTTGAGGTGCGGCTCGACGCCCTGCAGGAGGACGACATCGCGTCCGCCGGGCAGCCGGCCGGCCGAGAACGTGTTCTCGGGCCAGTCGATGACCCGGACGCCGGCCTCGAGGTGCACCTCGGGGCGGTTGGCGGTGAAGTCGAAGAACTCCTCGGGGTCGATCTCGGCGAAGGGCGCGGCGTCCCAGCGGTCGGTGAGCCACCGGACGGCCGACGATGCCGCGTCGCCGGCATCGTTCCAGCCCTCGAAGGCCGCCACGAGGACCGGGCGGTCGAGCTCGGGGCGTTCGGACCAACGGAGCAACTCCACGGTTCCGAGGTTATCGGCGTCAGGCGCTCTGCCCGACGGTGGGCCGACCGGCGATCAGGCGCCGACGGCAGGACGCGTGCTCGACGCCGCCGGTACCGGCAGGCGCCGGGAGAGCCGTTCGACCTTCGCCAGGTCATCGGCCAGTCGGTGCAGCTCGTCGCGGCAGTTCCGCACCGCGCCACGGTTCCCCACCAGTTCGTCGACCACGATCCGTGCCATCTCGATGAGCTCCACTGCGCCACGCCCTCCGTGTTCCGTCCCGCTCCCCACAGGCAAAGGTACGGGTGGGGGGTGACCGCAGGATCGCCGCCGTGTGGCGGTTCGGTCACCGGTCGCTGAACAGTTCGTGACGCCCCCGCCTGCGGCGGTGGCGCGGCCCGACCTGCGTCGCAGATCGGGCGATATGGTCGTCGCCATGGCAACCGAGACCCACTCTGTGTCCGACGTGATGAGTGCCCCCGTGCTGACGACGCCCGGCAGCGCCAGCGTCGCCGAGGTCGGTGCGCGCATGCAGGACGCCGGCGTCGGTTCCGTCATCGTCGTCGACGACGGCCGTCCCGTCGGCATCCTCACCGAGCGCGACCTCGTGCGCGTCGCGGCCAAGGGTTCGTCGGCCTCGGAGACCACCGTCGGCGAGTGGATGACACCCGATCCCGACACCGTCGGCCCCGACTCCGGGGTGGCCGAGGCCTATCAACGCCTCGCCGACAAGGGCTATCGCCACTTCCCGGTCGTCGACGACGACGGGCTCCTCCTGGGCGTGGTGTCGCTCCGCGACCTGCTCTCGGTGGCATCGATCCAACCCGTCACGCACCCGGGCCAGATCGAGGCCCCACCCGGTCTCGAAGGGGTGATCGTCGCCGAGACCACGGTGGGCGACGTCCGTGGGCTCGAGGGCTTCTACCACTACCGCCAGTACTCAGCGGTCGAACTGGCCGCCAAGGTGTCGCTCGAGGAGGCTTGGTACCTGCTCTTCGAGGGTGAGCTGCCCTCGCCCGACCAGCGACAGGCATTCCTCGACGAGGTCCGCCCACTGCGGGTCATCCCCGAGTCCGTGCGCGAGGTGCTCCCGGCCATCGCCCGCACGTCGGGCTCCATCATGGAAGGACTGCGTTCGGCGATCTCACTGGTGGCCGCCGGGTCGGGCATGCAGCCCACGCTCGACATCGATCACGCACAGCGTCGCTCCGATGCGCTCCGCGTCAGCGCTGTCGTGCCCACGCTCATCATGGCGATGCACCGGCTCCGGCAGGGGCTCGACCCCATCGACCCCCGCGACGATCTCGGCTACGGCGCCAACTACCTGTGGATGATGGACGGCACCGAGCACGACACGGACATCGGCCGAGCCGTCGAGCAGTACCAGATGACGACGATCGATCACGGCTTCAATGCCTCGACGTTCACCGCTCGGGTCATCTGCTCCACCGGCGCCGACGGCGGCGCCGCCGTCGTCGGTGGTATCGGCGCGCTCTCGGGCCCGCTCCACGGTGGCGCACCCAGCCGGGCCCTCGACCTGCTCGACGCCATCGGCACCGAGGACAACGCCCGCCCGTACCTGGTCGACGCCGTCACCAACGGCGAGAAGATCATGGGCTTCGGGCACCGCGTCTACAAGACCGACGATCCCCGATCCGTCTTCCTCCGTGGCGTCGCCGAGCGCATCGGTGCCGACAAGATCGACTTCGCCAAGGTCGTCGAGCAGACGGTGGTCGACGTGCTGGCCGAGCTCAAGCCTGGCCGTGACCTCTACGCCAACGTCGAGTTCTACGCCGGCGTCGTCATGGACCACTGCGGCCTGCCCCGCGAGCTGTTCACGCCCACCTTCGCCTCGTCGCGGGTCATCGGCTGGTGCGCCAACATCCTCGAACAGGCCGCCGACAACCGCATCATCCGGCCGTCGGCCCGCTATGTGGGGCCGCCGCCGCCCCAGCCCGTGCCGTGAGCACCTCCTCCGTCACCGGCGTCGACGCGCGTCGCATCGTCGTCGCCGACAACGACCCCGACGCGCTCGAGCTCCTGGTCACCGACCTGCGGCTCGAGGGGCACGAGATCGTCGGTGCCGCCACCGGCGGCGAGCAGGCCCGCGCCATGGTCGAGGCCCTGCATCCCGACGTCCTCGTCATCGATCATCGGATGCCGCCCGGCCCGTGGGGGATGGACGTCGCCGAGGAGATCCGTCGGACCCACCCCGACGTCTCCGTCGTCGTGTACAGCAACTACCAGTCGTCAGAGCTGCTGCGCCGCTCGCGCGACGTCGGCATCCGGTTCGTCCCCAAGGGCAATCTCCGGACCCTGCGACGAGCCGTCGACGGCCGCTGATCAGGCGCCGCTGGCGAGGGCGCGGATCTCGGCCGGGAGATCCATGAACGCGTCCTTGCGCAGGCACCGGACGCCCAGTGCCTCGGCGGCGCGGGTGACCTCAGCGGTGAGGTAGGCAGAGAAGAGCAGGATGCGCGTCGTGGGACGCTCGGTCAGGATCTGCTCGGCGGCCTCGAGCCCGCTCAGGCCGGGCATGCGGTAGTCGAGGATGCAGACCTCGGGCGTGGTGGCCTTGAACGCCGCGACGGCGTCGGTGCCGTCGACGGCCTCGGCCACGACGTCGATCTGCTCGTCGCCGCCGATGGTGGCGCGGACGAGGAGGCGCATGTCGAAGTCGTCGTCCGCGATCAGGACACGGACGGTCTGGTTCTCGGTCATGGTCAACATGTCGTCGGCGCTCATTCGATCCCGTGTGGTCCTAGAGCCTCCCCGAGGCCCCGCACACACCACCCTACGTGGCACGCTTGCGACAGATGTGGTCGGGGCGTCGTGATCTCGGCGAAGCTCACCGGTGGCCGAGGAGGGGAGACGGGCAGTGGACGATGGGAACGCAGACCGTCCCGACCCCGGGACCCCAGGTGCTTCCGCCGCCGCGCTGCTCGTCATCGCTGCGGTCGCGGTCCTCGTCCTGGCGCTGGTGGCCGTCGTCACGTTGCGCGACGCCCGTCGCGACCTCGTCCGGGCCGAGGCCGAAGCCGCCGGGATCGAGCTCGCTTCCACACTCAACGGTGAGGTGGGCCGGCTCGGGGACGTCGTGCGTGAGCTGTCGTCCACGGTGGTGTCCGCCGGTCCCGATGCGCTCGACCGCCGGTCGGTGGCCGGATTCGATGCCTTGACGTTCCTCCCCGCCGAACCGGACCGTGTGCTCGTCGACCGTCTCCTCGCCGAGGGCATCGATGTCGTGGCGTTGCGTCCGACGCTCGACCGAACCCGCGACGGTGACGGCGATGTGTTGCTGGCCCCGCCCATCGGGACGCCCCCGACCTCCGTGCTCGTGGAAGCGCTGTACCGCACGGACGGCGGGCAGCTCAGCCTCCGGCCGAGCGTGAGCTCGACGGCCGCCCGGCGGGCGGAGCTGGCGGGCTTCGTCGTCGCCGCCATCGATCTCGACGCGGTGCTCCCCGTCGATCCCGATGTCCGCTGGACGCTCACCGACGGGCCGGTCGAGCTCCGGGGGAGGGGAGCTCCTCTCGAGGAGGCGGTCAGCACCGACATCGACGTGTTCGGTCGGCGGTGGACGCTGGCGACCCCGGTCCCCGGGCCGGGGAGCCCGCAGGCCGCGGAAGCCCTGGTGGTGCTGCTCGGTCTCGTCGGCATCGCCGTCGTGGCCTTCGCTGCTCGACAGACCCTGGTCACACGCCGGCGTCATCTCGACCAGGTCGCAGTGGCTCGCCGTCGCGCATCGGCCATCGTGACGTTGTCCGGCGTCGTCCAGCAGAGCCACGACCTGGGTGAGATCCTGCCCGGCCTCTCGGTGCAGATGTCCGACACGCTCGGTCTTGACGGCTTGACCCTCTCGGTGGCGACCCCCACCGGTGCCATGCGCGAGATCTTCGCCCACGGCACCCGCCCGGACGCCACCGCGGCCAGTCGGGTCGGGGACCTCACCGAGGTCGCCGCGGGCGAGACGCTGGTCCTGCATCTCCACCGCGCCGAGCGCTCCATCGCCGTGCTCCGCGTCGTCGCCGGGCGCGGTCTCGACGCCGGCGACCTGGATCTGCTCCAGATCGCGGCCGAGATGATCGCCTCCACGGTGGTCACGGCACGCAGCTCCGAGCAGCAGCAGGAAGCGGTGGCACGGCTCCAAGCGCTCGACGAGCTGAAGACGGCGTTCCTCGGAACCGCGTCGCACGAGCTGCGGACGCCGGTGACGGCGATCTCGGGCTTCGCCTTCGTGCTCGCGGAGCGGTGGGACTCGTTGGGCGACGCCGAACGGCGGGTGTTCGCCGAACGCATCGCCTCGAATGCCCGAGCCCTCGACGCGCTCGTGCAGGACCTGCTCGACTTCGCCCGCCTCGAGCGTGGCGACCACGCCGTTGTCCTCGAGGCCATCGACCTGTCCGAGTTGGTGCGTCACACCCTCGAACGGTTGGCGCCCGTGTGGCAGACGCACCAGATCGAGCAGGACATCGACGCGGGGTGTTGGGTCGAAGGAGACCGCGCCGCCCTCGAGCGGGTCGTCACGAACCTGGTGTCGAACGCCGTGAAGTTCTCCCCCGAGGGGGGCACGGTGCACGTCGGTGTGCACCACGACGACCGGGTCGAGTTGGTCGTCGACGACGAGGGTCCAGGGGTTCCGCCGGAGGACCGCGACAAGATCTTCATCCGGTTCTTCCGGGGCACCTCGCAGGCGGTCGTCCGCACCCGGGGCGTCGGCATCGGACTGTCCGTCGTCGAGGACTTCGTCCTGCGCATGGGGGGTCAGATCGACGTGGGCGAGAGCCCGGCCGGCGGCGCTCGGTTCACCGTCGCCCTCGCGCCGGTCGCCGCTCCGGCTGCAACCGACGACAGTGGACCCACTCCCGAGACAATGGAGGAACACGATGTCGCGTCTCCGTGACCGGCTGATCCCCGTGACGGCGTTCGTCGTCCTGGTGGCCGTGGGGGTGTTGGTGTTGGTGCTGGTGAACGATGCCGCGGCGAGCGGTCGGCGCGCGCTCGAGGAGTCGCTCGTGGGCGAGGTCGAGGCCATCGCCCGCAGTCAGAGCAGCCGCGTCGAGTCGCAGCTCACCGGAGCGAGCGGACTGGCCCAGGACGCCTGGGACCTCGAGCCCGACAGCGAGGGCGACCTCGAACGTCTGAACGAGATCCTCGAGCTGGTCCCCGATCTCCCCACCGGCTTCTTCCTCACCGGGCTCGACGGTGTCATCACCCAGGGCGTCCAGCTCGAATCGCCCGACGCCATCGGTCAGCGCTACGTGCGTCCCGGCTTCGAGGAGGTGTTCGCCCTGCCCCTCTTCAACGCCGGGCAGGGCGTCTTGCTGCCGGTCGGCCAAGGCATCAGCACCGACGTGCCCACCCTCGCGTTCGTCTACCCGATCTTCGGTCCGGAAGCCGTGCGCGGCGCATTCGTCTTCGAGAGCGAGGTGGCCGCCGACAGCGCGTTCAACGCCGAGATCAGCGAGCTGAAGCGCGGCGACACCGGCGAGTACATCGTCTACGACCTCGCCGGAGCGATCATCGCCGCCAACGACCCGTCGCAGATCGGCGAGATGGTGCCCGACGCCCAGTTCCTCGAGGCCGAGCCCGGGCTGCGCAACCAGGACGGCGAGGTGGTCGTCGTGGCCGAGATCCCGGCGGCCGCGTGGCGGATCGCGTTCACCCAGGAACGCGACGAGTTCCTCTCGGGCCTCGCCGGTCCGCTCCAGCAGGTCGGGCAGATCGTGGTGGTGGCGTTCCTCGCCATCGGCGCCGCGCTGGGCGTCACGCTCACCCGACGTCTGCAGGCGGCGCGTGAGGAGCAGGCGCGTCTGCGCCGGCTCGCCGAGACGCAGGAGGAGTTCATCAGCATCGTGAGTCACGAACTGCGCACCCCGGTGGCCGGCGTCCTCGGGTTCCTCCAGACCACCATGGACCACTGGCACTCGATGACCGACACCGAGCGGTTCAACTCGGTCCGTCGATCAGTCAGCAACGCCCGCCGGCTCCAGGGACTCACCCGCGATGTCCTCGACTCCCAGTCGGTCGAGTCGGGTCGCATGGCCTACGTGATGAGCGAGGCCGATCTGCACGAGGAGGTCGCGGTCGCAGTCGAGGCGGCCAGCGCGCTCTACCCGAACCTCACGATCCGATCGGTGCTCGAGGTCGACTCGGCTCCGGCGCTCATCGACGTGGACCGCATCCAGCAGGTGCTCACCAACCTCATCGACAACGCGGCGAAGATGTCGCCGCCCGACGAGGAGATCGTCGTCCGACTGTGGCGCGACGGCGAGCGCGTCAAGATCTCGGTCCGCGACAACGGACCCGGCCTGTCTCCTGAGCTGCGAGAGAAGGTGTTCGACAAGTTCGTCCGCGGGGCTGCGTCGTCGGTCACCGGAACGGGTCTCGGGCTGTACATCTCGCGGCTGATCGTCGAGGCGCATCGGGGGTCCATATCGGTCGAGAGCGCCCCCGGCCAGGGCGCCACCTTCGTGCTCGAGGTGCCGGTCCTGACGTCAGCGATGGCCGACTAGGTTCCGCGGTGTGTTCATCGAGATCGTCGCCGACGTCACCGACGACCTGGTCGAGGCCTACGCCCGTCTGATCCCCCAGCTCTCGTCGTCCAATCCACCACCCGGTCGCGAAGAGCTCGAGGACATCGTCGCCGCTCCGGCGACCGACCTGTTCGTGGCCTCCGACGACGACGGACGGATCCTCGGGACCTCGACGCTGGCCGTGTTCCGCATCCCCACCGGCCGGCGAGCATGGATCGAGGACGTCGTCGTCGACGAAGCCGCCGCCGGTCAGGGCATCGGCGGTGGGCTCACCCGTGCGATGATCGACCGAGCCGACGAACTCGGGTGCTCCACCGTCGACCTCACCTCGCGCCCCAGCCGAGCGGCCGCCAACCGCCTCTACCTCCGTGAAGGATTCGTCGTGCGTGAGACGAACGTCTATCGCTTCGATCTGCGGTCCCGATGACCACTGCAGCGCCGACCGTCCTCATCGTCGATGACGAGATCGACATGCGCCTCCTGGTGCGGGTCGTGCTGACATCGGCCAAGAACGGCATCGAGGTCGTGGCCGAGGCCGTCGACGGCGACCACGCCGTCGAGGTCTTCGGGAACCTCGACGTGCCGGTCGTGCCCGATGTGGTCATCCTCGACAACCGGATGCCCGGCCGACTCGGCATCGAGGTGGCTGCCGAGATGCGGGCGGCCTCACCCGAACAGCACATCATCTTGTTCTCGGCGTACCTGACGCCCGAGCTCGAGGCCGAGGCGAAGGCGTTGGGCATCGATGCCTGCGTGAGCAAGACCGACGTCGAGACGCTGCCCGACCTGGTGGTCGAGCTCGCTCGTCGGCCCTAGTCCGCACGCTGCTCTCGTTCTCGGGGCTTCGACCAGACCAGCGAGTACCGCCACAACACGTGACGCCGGTACCGCACGCCAGGCAGGACCCGTTCGGCGATCTCGCGGATCTCGGCGTGGGTCGTGGGCGGCGGCCACACCATCGGTGCCGAGTGCTCCCAGTAGCGGCGCCGAAGCTTCAACACCCGGGTCGTCACCGCACCCGCGAGCTCGTAGCCGAGGTCGCGCGGGAGGCGGGTGCGGGCGAGTCCGATGACGACGAGGCGTCCGCCAGGCCGCACGAGCGCCTTCAGGCGAGCGAGACCGGTCGCCGCGTCCATGTGGTGGAGGGCGGCGATCGAGGCGACGAGATCGAACGACGCCGGCTCGAACGGGTGGGTCAGCACGTCCCCGATCACGTAGGACACCCCGCCCTGCGGGGTGCAACGGGCGAGCTCGATGCTGGGCTGGTCGAGGTCGATCCCCACCACCTCGGGGACCTCGGCGGCCAGCTCGCGGGTCAGGATCCCCTCGCCGCATCCGACGTCGAGCGCCGTGCGGGCGCCCTCGGGGACGGCATCCAACACGATCGGATGATGGTGGATGTTGTGGTTCCACGGTGGCCGTGGATCGGGCTCAGACGCCTTCGCCATGCCGGCCCGCGCCATCGCGGAATCGGGCCGCGCCGGCCAAGGTCTCACCAGAGCGGACGGGAACGAGACCCAGCGCGGTCTCGTTGGCCAGTGCGTCGGTGAGCGGCAGCCCCCATTGCTCGTAGCTCGATTGCCGGTCGGTGCGCAGGCAGGTCTGGGGGAACGCAACCAGCGACTCGGCGAGGGCGATCGCCGTGTCGAGTGCCTCGCCCGGCGCGCACACCCGGTTGGCGAGGCCCCACTGGCCGGCTTCGACGCCGTCGACCCCACGCCCGGTGAGGATCATGTCGAGTGCCCGGCTCTGTCCGATGAGCCGGGGCAGACGGACGGTTCCGCCGTCGACCAGCGGCACGCCCCACCGGCGGCAGTACACGCCGAACGTGGCATCGGATGCGGCGACTCGCAGATCGCACCACAGGGCGAGCTCGAGCCCGCCGGCCACCGCGTGGCCCTCGACCGCGGCGATCACCGGCTTGGACAGCAGCATCCGGGTGCAGCCGAGCGGGCCGGGGAGATGCACGTCGGACTCGATGCGGTTGCCCGTGCCTTCGCTGATGGCCTTGAGGTCGGCGCCGGCGCAGAAGGTGCCTCCGGCGCCGGTGAGGACGGCGACGTCGAGCGCGTCGTCGGCATCGAAGGCGGCGAAGGTGCGGTGGAGCTCGGCGGCGGTGGGACCGTCGACGGCGTTGCGGCGGTCGGGTCGGTCGATGGTCACGACCAGCACCCGACCGCGAGTATCGGTGCGGACGGTCACGCGACCTCCCAGTCGAGCGGAGCGACGGTGTCGATGCCGAGCAGGTCCTCGAGCGCCGCCACGGCGCGTAGGACCACGACGTCGCCGTGCTGGGGGCCGATCACCTGGAGGCCGACGGGCATCCCCGATGCGGTCATGCCCGCACAGACGGTCCCGGCCGGATTGCCCGTGAGGTTGAAGGGGTAGGTGAAGGCCACCCAACCCTGGCTCTCGTCTCCGTCGACGGTGCCGGGGCGCCCGACGGCCCCGGTCTGGCCGGCCACCGTGCGGCAGAGCAGCAGGGGAGCCTCGTGGAACAGCTCGATGAGGCGCCGGTTGAGGTGGTGGCTGGCGTCGAGCGCCCGGAGGACGTCGGTGCCCGACTGGTCGCGGACCAGGTCGAGCATGCGCCACAAGCCCTCGCCCAGGAGCTCCCAGTCGGGGGTGTCGCGGAGGTCGGCGACCGTGCGGAGGATCCCGCCGTAGGCGATCGACGCCCACGGCATCACCGGGTCCTCGTCGAACACGTCGACCTCGACGACCTCGACGCCCCGATCCGCCAGTGCACCCAGGGCGGCGGCACAGATGCGCTCGACCTCGTCGTCGACCTTGCCGTAGCCGAGGTTCGGCGACCAGAGCACACGGCGAGGCGGGAGGAGGTGCTCGAGCGAGCCACGCCACGACTCACCCTTGGGCATCGGCAGCGAGTGCAGATCGGTGGGGTCGGGACCGACGACGGCGTCGAGCGCCAGCGCGACGTCGCGGATGCGGCGGGCCATCGGGCCCGGACACGACAGGTGGAGCCAGCGTGGGGGAGTGGGCCCGCCGAGCGGCACCCGACCGAGCGACGGCTTGAGGCCCGAGAGCCCGTTGACCGCCGAGGGGATCCGGATCGACCCGCCCCC
>JBFJNI010000064.1:0-20763 GCA_041618235.1 Acidimicrobiales bacterium | reverse complement strand
GTCGACCCCACCGCACAACGGGCGTTCTACGAGGCCCTGTTCAACTGGGACATCGCGGCCGACGGGCTGATGAGCATCGAGGCCGGCTTCGGCGGCCCCGAGCCGGGACCCGCCGGTCACATCGAGCAGGCCGAGACCCCGTCGATCTCGCTCTATGTCCAGGTTCGTGACCTCGCCGAGACGCTCGAACGGGCGGCCGAGCTCGGCGGCACCGTCACCCAGGAGCCGTTCCAGTTCCCTGGCACGCCGACGCTGGCATTCATCACCGACCCCGAAGGCAACGCCGTGGGGCTCGTCCAGCAGTAGTCAGTCGAGCGTCGCGAAGCGGTTTCGCCGCTCGGATGCTGCATCGACGCACGCGTCCAGGGCCGCCACCGCCGGGTGGTCGGCCGACCCGGCCGCGGCCGCATCGTCGTCGGAGAACCACAGCGTCTCGACCAGCCACGTGTCGCCGTCACGAGCGGTGGTCCGCCGGATGAAGCCGTGCTGGAACGGGGCGAACTCGGTCTGCACCGCCACGTCGGCGGCGAGGAAGTCGGCCTCGTCGACGCCGGAAGCGAGCGTGAACACGTGGTGCTCGATGATCATCGCCGGCGACCGTAGCGGCCGCCGGCGTCAGCCGAGTGCGGCGACGAGCAGCTTCGTCACCGACATGGCCGTGGCGAGACGTCGCGATTACGCGGCGAAACGCACCCACACGCCGGCGAGCGCCACGCTCAGGAACGAGGCCGGATCGGGTCGCCCATCGGCAGCCGTTGACGCGAGGCCAGCACCGCGCCCGTCACCACCAGCGCGATGCCGACCAGTGCCGGCGCCGTGACCCGGTCGTCCTGGACCGCCACGCCCAGCCCCAACGCCACGACGGGGATGAGGTAGGTGATGAGCGACGAGCGGGTGGCTCCGACCCGGCCGACGAGCGTGCCCATGACCACGAACGCCAGCCCCGTGCCGACGGCACCGATGAAGCAGACCGCCAGCACCGGCCCCCACGAGAACGACGACGACGGGATCGACACGAGGCCGAACGGAGCGGTCCAGATCGAAGCCAGCGCCAACATCCGGGCCATGATCGGCAGTGAGCCGTAGCGCTGCTGCAGCGGCGGGGCGATGTTGACCGCGAAGCCGTAGCAGAGGGTGGCTCCGACGACCATCACGACGCCGAGCCACGCCGATCCGCCCTCACCGGCCTGGCTGGCCGAGATGCAGATCACGCCGGCGAGCCCGACGGCGAGCCCCACCGCCTGCTGACGGGTCGGCGGCCGGCGCAGCAGCACACCGGCGACGATGGCGGCGAAGATCGGCTGCGAGCCGTTGAGCATGCCGGTCACGGCCGAGTTGATGTGCTGCTCGGCCAGCGGGAACAGCGTGAACGGGATGCCGACCCAGACGATCGAGAGGATGACCAGCCGCCGGCGGTCCTCCGCTTCGATCCGCACCCGGGACCGGGGCAGGACGTTGAGGACAGCGGCGCCGAGCACGACCCGGCCCCACGTGATGAGACCGGGCTCGATCGACTCGAGGCCGACGGCGATGAAGAGGAACGACGAGCCCCAGATCAGGGAGATGGCGACGAAGAGACCCCAATCGCCGGCGGTGAAGGAGCCCTCGTTGGCGCTGGCGGTCGCCTCGAGCACTCGCGCACGGGCGCGGGGGGACGTCACGATCCTGCTGCTGGTTCGGGACCTTCGAGATCGGAGGCATCCCCGGCTGCCGTCTCACGCGACGAGCCACCGTCGCGACGCATCCACATCACCTGCTGCGGGAACGGGATCTCGATGCCCTCGGCATCGAATCGCGCCTTCATCCGCTTGTTGAGCTCACGGGTGACGACCCACTGCTGGCCGGGCTGAGTCTTGATGACGAGGCGGATGGTGATGCCGCTGGCGCCCAGCGTCTGGACGCCCCAGACCTCGGGCTCCTCGACGATGTCGGTCTTCCAGATGTCGTCGGCCCACAGCTCGTCGGCGACCTCCTTGACCACCTCGAGGGCGCGGTCGAGATCGGTGTCGTAGGCGACCTCGATGTCGAGCAGCGCCCGAGCCCACTGCTGGCTCATGTTGCCGACCCGACGGATCTCACCGTTCGGGACGTGCCACACGGTGCCGTCGACGCTACGCAGACGAGTGAGTCGGAGGTTCACGGCCTCGACCACGCCGGTGGCCTCGCCGACGTCGACCACGTCACCGACGCCGTACTGGTCCTCGGCCAGCATGAACAGACCGGACAGGAAGTCCCTGACCAGCGATTGCGCACCGAAGCCCAAGGCGACACCGACGACACCGGCGCCGGCGATCAGCGGCGCCAGGTTCAGACCCACCTCGCTCATCGCCATCAGGACGGCGATGGAGTAGACGACGAAGCTGGCGGCGCTCTTGAGCACCAGCCCGATGGTCTGGGCACGGGCCGCAGAGCGGATCGACGACTGCCCGGTGGTGCTCTGCAGCGCCCGCGGGGTGAGCTTGCGGAGGCGCCGACCGGCCGCCTGCACCTCCTCGCCGCTGAGGCTGTCGATGAACTTGCGGATGATGCGTCGGACGAGCCGGTTGATCACGAAGGCGCTGAGCAGGATGAGCACGATCTTCAGCGGGCGGGTGGCCAGCCAGTCGCCCAGGCGGGCGAGGGTCTCGCTCTCGGTCCAGCGGAACACGTTGCGACAGACCAGGCCGGCCTGGTCGATCCGCTCGACCTCGCAGGCGCGGATGATCTGGTCGTCGGTGACTTGGGTCAGGAGGTCGGGTGACACGCCCTGACGGTACCGTCGCACCCGGCACGTACGGTTCCTCCCCCGCCGCCCGCCTCTCGTCGACCGAACTAGGTTCGCCGCCATGGCGAAGGCGCTCTTCCTCGGAGAATCAGTCGACCCGTCCGCCCACGAGCGGACCGGTGACCGGCTCGACTACGACCCCGACGACCTCACGACGCACGGCGTCATCGTCGGTATGACCGGATCGGGCAAGACCGGCCTCGGCGTGGTCCTCATCGAGGAGGCCCTGCGCAACGGCATCCCGACGTTGATCATCGATCCCAAGGGCGACATGACCAACCTCGCCCTGCGCTTCCCCGGCCTGTCCACCGACGAGTTCGCCCCCTGGGTGCCCTCCGATGCCGACGCCGCCAGCACCGCCACGATGTGGAAGGACGGTCTGGCGGGGTGGGGCCTCGACGGCTCGCACATCGGCGAGCTCGCCGACGGGTCGAAGGTCACCGTGTACACACCCGGTTCGTCGGCCGGCGTGCCGCTCAACATCATCGGTTCGATGGAGGCGCCCGCCACCGACGATACCGAGGCGATGAACGACGAGATCGAAGGCCTGGTCAGCGGCCTGCTGTCAATGGTCGGCATCACCGCCGATCCCCTCGCCTCGCCCGAGCACATCCTGTTGTCCAACCTCATCTCGCGAGCCTGGACGTCGGGCAGCTCACTCGACCTGGGCCAGCTCGTCCAGCAGATCCAGGACCCGCCCATCCGCAAGCTGGGCGTGCTCGAGCTCGACTCGTTCTACCCGCCCAAGGAGCGCACCAAGCTGGCGATGAAGCTCAACGGCCTGCTCGCCTCGCCGGCCTTCGCCGCGTGGGCCGAGGGCGTGCCGCTCGACATCGGCGCCATGCTGTCCACCGACGACGGGGCCGCCTGCTCCGTCGTCTACCTGGCGCACCTGTCCGAGGAGGAGCGCCAGTTCGTCGTCACCCTGCTGCTCTCGAAGCTGGTGACCTGGATGCGGGCCCAGTCGGGCACGCCCAACCTGCGGGCGCTGGTCTACATGGACGAGGTCTTCGGCTACGTCCCACCCTCGGCGGCGCCGCCGGCCAAGAAGCCCATCCTCACCATCCTCAAGCAGGCGCGTGCGTTCGGCGTCGGCATGGTGCTGTCCACGCAGAACCCGGTCGACCTCGACTACAAGGCCATCTCCAACGCCGGCACGTGGATGATCGGCCGACTCCAGACCGAGCGCGACGTCGGTCGGCTGTCCGACGGCCTCAAGAGCAGCTCGGGCGACATCGACATCGAGGAGCTCACCGGCACGATCGCCGGCCTCGGCAAGCGCGAGTTCATGCTCCACACCACCAAGGGCAAGGCGCCCAAGGTGTTCACCACCCGCTGGGCGCTCGACTACCTGGCCGGTCCGCT
This sequence comes from Acidimicrobiales bacterium, assembly GCA_041618235.1. Classification (GTDB taxonomy): domain Bacteria; phylum Actinomycetota; class Acidimicrobiia; order Acidimicrobiales; family Salinilacustritrichaceae; genus Salinilacustrithrix. Next base: position 16,634 of record JBFJNI010000064.1, on the reverse strand, counting down.
CACCAAGGAGCAGGTCGGGGCGCTCCCCGGCCAGCCCGACGCCGCTGCGGTCGAGACCGCGTCGTCGTCCGCCGCCGCCAGCACCGTGCCGGCATCCGAACGGCCGGTCGAGGTCGCCGACGACGAGGTCGCCGCGCCGCCCAAGGTCGCCGACGGGACCCCCGTGCGCTGGATCGACCCTGCCGCCCCATGGCTGCCCGAGGTCGGGGGCGATCCCGAGTCGACGTCCTTCCGGGCCGGCATCGCCGCCCGCGTCGAACTGCTCTTCGACGACACCAAGGCCGATCTGCGCCACTCCGAGGAGTTCGAGTGCGTCGTGGTCGGCCTGGGCGAGACGTTCGACGCCGACGAGATCGTCGCCGTCGACTACGACGACCGCGACCTGCGCGAGGCCGCACCCGACCGCGCCGCCTATCAGCTCACCGACGCCCCGATCGCCAACAAGACCTTCTTCTCGGGCGCCGAGAAGGCCATCAAGGACAAGCTCTACCGGGACCAGACGCTGACGCTGCTGTCGAATCCGAAGCTGAAGCTCGCATCCCGCCCCGGCGAGTCCGCCGAGGAGTTCGCCGCCCGCTGCGACACCGCCGCCCAGGCCAAGGCCGACGAGGACGCCGCCAAGCTGCGCAAGAAGCTCGAGTCGAAGATGTCGACGGTGCAGAAGGCCATCGAGCGCGAGCAGATCCGCATCGACGAGCTCGAATCCAAGGCGAGCGACTCCAAGCAGCACGAGGTCATCTCCGCGGCGGGCGACATCCTCGGCTCGCTCCTCGGTGGGAAGAAGTCGGCCCGCTCGATCCTCAGCAAGGTCAAGGGGGTGTCGTCACGACGCAAGACCAGCTCGGCGGCGGCCGATCGAGTCGAGTCCGCACTGGCCAAGGTCGAGCAGAAGGAGATGGAGCTCGGCGACCTCGAAGCCGAGCTCGCCGACCTGCTGGCCGAGATCGACGCCGAGTGGTCCGACATCGCCGCCGAGGTCGAGGAGCTCGAGGTCGGCCTCGAGAAGACCGACATCTCCGTCACTCAGCTCGCCCTCATCTGGGTGCCGTGTTGACCTCGTAGAAGGCTTCGATCGTCAGCTCGGAGGCCGTGACGTCGACTGCGGTGCCGAAGGTCGACACGACCGACAGGTACGACCGCTCGACCCCGTCGACCATCAGACGCATCGGGATCGCCACGGGAGAGCCACCGACCTCGTCGATCCGCTCCTCGAAGCCCGGCGGCACGTACTCGGCGACCTCGGCGAGAAGCTCGACGAGCTGCGGGTCGCCGGTCAGGCTGATCTGGCGCCGGAGTCGGCCGATCACGTGGTCGGCGACCTCGTCGAAGTTGACGATCCGCGCGGCCAGCGCATCCGGACGGAGCGTCAGGCGGAGCACGTTCATCGGGGGCGCCAACAGCTCGTCCGGCACTCCGGCGGTGAGTGCGAACGCCGACTCGTTCGCCATCACCAGGTTCCAGTGTCGGTCCATCACCAGCGTCGGGCTCGGTTCGTTGCCGCGGAGGATCGCGCCGAGCGCGTCGGCCACCGGCCGCATGGCCTCGTCGGAGAGATCGAACTCGCTGAACACGGGCGCATAGCCGGCCGCGAGCAGGAACTGGTTCTGGTCTCGCAACGGGACCTCGAGCTCGCGCGCCAGATGGAGGATCAGCTCGCGGCTCGGCACCGACCGGCCGGTCTCGACATACGACAGGTGCCGAGTGGAGACGTCGGCCATGGCCGACAGCGCGAGCTGGCTGAGGCGGCGCCGCTCGCGCCACCCCCGCAGCATCGGGCCCACCCCGTGCGCGGGCGCACCGGAACCGGAACGAACGGCGGCGGTCGACATGGAACGAACGTACCGATCTCGTGTCATGGCCACCATGACCTCACAGGTCATGGACCAGCCGAACACCGATGCGGATGATCGAACCATGACCATCACCGAGCAGCATCCGCGCCCGACCGCCGGCACGCGACCGGCCCGACCCGATCGATCGCAAGCGGGTGTCACCGCGAGGCTACGTGCGGTCCTGGCGGCCAACGCCACCATGTCGGTCAGCACCGGCATGGCGATGGCGGTCGTCCCCGACGTGGTCGACGAGCTGCTCGCCACCGGACACCCCGGCTGGGTGCGGCTCGTGGGCATCGGACTCGTGCTGTTCGGGCTCGACGTCGCCCTGCTCAGCCGCAGCTCAGTGGCTCGTCTGCGTCGCTTCACGCCGTGGATCGTCGCCGCCGACGTCGCCTGGGTCGCGGCCAGCGCCCTCGTCCTCCTTCTCGGCTGGTTCGCCGGCGGGGGTGTCGTGGCCGTGATCGCCGTGGCGATCGCGGTCGACGGTTTCGCGACTCTGCAGTTCCTGACGTGGCGCCGCCTGCCCAGGGTCGACTGACCGGCGACCGCGTTCCTGTCGGGGGTCGTCGTTAGGTTCGACGAGGTGAGCCCCACCGCCCCGATGACCGCACCGCCCCGACCGACCGCGCCCGAGGTCGAGGCCGAATTGTCGGAGCACGTGCGAGCGCTCGCCGGCCCCGACGCCGTTCCCCGCCCCGAACAGATCGCCGCCGTAACTGCGGTGGTGGCCGAAGGTCGACGCACGCTGCTCGTCGCCCGCACCGGATTCGGCAAGTCAGCGGTCTACTTCTCGGCCACCAAGATGCTCCGCGATCGCGGATGGGGGCCCACCATCGTGGTGTCGCCCCTCCTGGCGCTGATGCGCGACCAGGTCGATGCCGCACGAAAGCTCGGCCTCGTCGCCGAGACCATCAACTCGTCGAACATGGACGAGTGGGACCGCATCGAGACCTCCATCGCCGACGGCTCGGTCGACCTCCTGCTCATCTCCCCCGAACGGCTGGCAAACGCCGGGTTCCGCGACCGCGTGTTCGACCTCCTGCTCAGCCAGCCGATGGCCCTGGTCTGCGACGAGGCCCACTGCATCTCCGACTGGGGCCACGACTTCCGGCCTGACTACCTGCGGCTCCGTCACCTCTTGGCTGAGCTGCCGTCGTGGACGCCGGTGCTGGCCACCACCGCCACCGCCAACCAGCGCGTCACCGACGACGTCGCCGGCCAGCTCGGCGCCGACACGCTCGTGTTGCGCACCACGCTCGACCGCGAGGCGCTGCACCTGTCGGTGGTCGACCTGCCCGACGACGCCCATCGGCTGGCCTGGGTCGGCGAGCACCTGGCCGACCTGCCCGGCTCGGGCATCATCTACTGCCTCACCCAGGACCAGGCGGCCGAGACCGCCGAATGGCTGCGCCTGCGGGGACTTGCGGTCGAGGCCTACACCGGCGGCACCGAGCCCGAACGTCGGCTCGAGCTCGAACGCCGGCTCCGGGCCAACGAGCTCAAGGCGCTGGTGGCCACCTCGGCGCTGGGCATGGGCTTCGACAAGGGCGACCTCGCCTTCTGCGTCCACCTGGGGCTGCCACCCACGCCGGTGGCCTACTACCAACAGATCGGTCGTGCCGGTCGTGCCCTCGACCGGGCCGAGGTCGTGGCCCTCCCGCGCCCTCGCGAAGACGCGGCCATCTGGCGCTGGTTCGAGCAGGTGTCCCTGCCCGCCGAGTCCACCTGCGACGAGGTGCTGCTGCAGCTCTCGACATCACGCCCCACCTCGGTCCCCACGCTCGAGTCGCTGGTCAACCTCGGCCGGTCCCGGCTGCAGACGTTGCTCAAGATCCTCGAGGTCGACGGTGCCATCACCGCCGTCAAGGGCGGCTACCTCCTCACCGACAACGGCTGGCGCTACGACACCGAGAAGGCCGAACGTCTGCGGGCGCTGCGCCGCGACGAGTCCGAGCAGATGCTCACCTTCGCCGACCGTCCCGGCTGCCGGCTGCGGTTCCTGCGCGAGGTCCTCGACGATGCCGAGGCGGCCGACTGCGGTCGCTGCGACCACTGCACCGGCACCACGCCCGACCTCACGCTCGATCTCGACCTCGTCGACGAGGCCGCCCGCCACCTCCGGGCCGGCGACGTCGGCATCGAGCCCCGTCGCCAGTGGCCGTCGGGGCTCGACGAGCCCAAGGGCCGCATCCCCAAGGACGCCCAGGCCCGGTGGGGCCGGGCGCTGTGCCGGGTCGGCGACGGTGGCTGGGACGCGGTGATCAGCGAGGTCCTCGCCGGCGACCGCCTGCTGCACGAAGACATGGTCCGCGCCGTCGGCGGCGTCCTCAAGCGGTGGGACTGGGCCGCTCGGCCGACCTGGATCTGCCCGGTGCCGTCACGCCGGCGAGCGGCCCTCCTCGACCGGCTCACCAACGGGCTCGGCCAGCTCGGCAAGCTGCCCGTCCACGCCGCCCTCGTGCGCGTCGACGATGTGGGCGGCCCGCCGGCGGGGTTCCAGGCCGACCAGGCCAACTCGGCTCACCAGGTCGCCAACGTGTGGGGGCGGCTGGCCGTGGACCCTTCGGTGTTCCCCGACGGACGCATGCCCGACGGGCCGGTGCTGCTGGTCGACGACGAGTGCGACTCGCGGTGGACGCTCACCGTCGCCACCCATCTCCTGGTCGACGCCGGCGCCGGTCCCGTCCTGCCTCTGGTGCTCCGGGCTCGCTGAACATCTCGGCTCCCGCCTTCAGCGCAGGGCGGCCGCGACCTCCCCGAAGCGGGTCAGGTTCTTGGCGTCGGTCTGCGCGAACGCCTCAGCGAAGTAGAGGACCAGGCGATCGGCCGTTCCTTCGTAGCGGGCGCGCAGCGCGCCGGCGAGGTCGTCCCACGACGCGCGTACGGCGAAGTGCTCGAGCATCTCGTCGGTGATGAGTGCCGCCATGCCGGCGATGTCGCCGGCCTTGAGCCGCTCGTTGAGCGCGGCCGACGTCCCCTCGAAGCCCAACATGTCGAACATGAAGCCGTAGTTGCGGGTCGACCCGTAGAACCCGATCTGGGCGCGGGCCATGTTCGCCCACCGCTCCTGTTCGTCCGGGGTGTCACCCACGATGGTGAAGACCGGGACCGACAGCGTCAGATCGTCACGCGAGCGGCCGGCGTCGGACGCACCGTCGAGCAGACCGGGCACCAGGCGATCGGCCAGGTAGGTGGGCGAGTGGAACGGATGGACGTGCACGCCGTCGGCCACTGCGCCCGCCATCCGCACCATCCACGGCCCGACAGCGGCCACGTCGACCGGCGGGTCGGGTTGGTCGATGGGACCGGGCGACCACATGGCCGGCAGCAGCGACAGCTCGTGGTACTCGCCCTCGAAGGCCAGTGGAGCGTCGCCTCGGAACGCGGCGAAGATCGCCTTGAGCGCCTGGACGTACTCTCGCAGGCGAGGGCCGGGCGGGTCGAAGTCGGCGCCGTATCGCCGTTCGATGTGGGCTCGCACCTGCGTGCCGAGGCCGAGACGGAACTTCCCCCCGGTGGCCTCCTGCAGCTCCCACGCCACCTTGGCCGTGACCATCGGGCTGCGGGGGAAGGCGACGGCGATGCCGGTGGAGTACTCGAGCGTCGGCGCGGCGAGGGCGGCGGCGGTGAGCGACAGGTAGGCGGTGCGGCCCGACTCGACGAAGACCATGCCGTCCAGGCCGGCCGCCTCGACCTCGCGGGCGAACTGCTGGACCTGGGTCAGCCGGCGACCACCGGCCATCACGTGGAGCTCCATGTCCGGAGTCTGCCCGCTCCGGGAACGTCGGCGCGGCGCCCGAGTCAGTCGAGCGGCTTGTTCTCGGTCAGCCCCGCGGCCTCGACGTCTTCGCGCCGCACGCCCAACAGGAACAGGATGGCGTCGAGGTACGGCACACGGATGGCGGTGTCGGCCGCCTCGGCCACGACCGGTTTGGCGTTGAAGGCGACACCCAGCCCGGCGAGGTTGAGCATGTCGAGGTCGTTGGCGCCGTCGCCCACGGCCACCGTCTGCTCGAGCGGCACACCCTCGGCGTCGGCGATGTGCGCCAGCAGCTCAGCCTTGCGGGCCCGGTCGACGATGGGGCCGACCACCTCGCCGGTGAGCACGCCATCGAGGATCTCGAGCTCGTTGGCATGCGCGTGGCCGACACCGAGCTCGTCGCGCAGCCGGTCGGTGAAGACGGTGAAGCCACCCGACACGATGGCCGTGGTGTAGCCGAGAGCGTGGAGAGTGCGGATGAACGTCCGTGCGCCCGGCGTGAGCCGCAGCCGATCCCATGCCCGCTCGATGGCGGCCTCGTCCAGCCCGGCGAGCGACCGCACCCGCTGGCGGAGCGACGCCTCGAAGTCGAGGTGACCGGCCATCGCGGCTTCGGTGATGCGCCGGACCTCGTCGAGGGCACCGGCTTCGTCGGCCAGCAGCTCGATCACCTCGTCCTGGACCAGCGTCGAGTCGACGTCGAGGACGACCAGCCGCTTGGCGCGTCGCCCGAGGCCCTCGCGCTGGATGCCGACGTCGACCCCCGGATGGGAGCCGGCGGTCTGGAGCAGGTTGGTGCGCAGCTTGCCTTCGTCGCCGCCGTTGACGATCAGCTCGTAGCTCATCACGGGGTACTTCGACAGACGGACGATGCGGTCGATGTTCGATCCGGCGTCGGCGATGGCGCGGGTGACCACCGCCAGCTCGTGGGGCGACAGCACCGGGCCGAGCACCGTGACCACCATGCTCTGCCCACGCTCCGACGGCGTGCTGGACACCAGCTCGAACCCGATCTCGATCTTGTGCTCCCAGCCGAAGAGCAGCAGCTCCTTGAGCACGTCGTGGCCCTCGGGCACCGACACGACCAGACCCAGCGACAACCGGCCCCGGATGACGATCTGCTCGATGTCCTGGACCGCCGCATCGGCAGCGTCGAGGACGTCCATCAAGCCGGCGGTGATGCCCGGCTGATCGGGGCCCGACACCCGGACGAGGACGGTCTGCTGCTCGCTCACGGAGCCCGACCCTACGGGGCGTTGGTACGGTCGCCGCGATGGCAGGACCCGCGACGCCAGACGAGAAGCCAGGCGCGAAGTACGACAAGGGACTGGTCGAGGTCGGCGACGGGGTGTTCGCCTACCTCCAACCCGACGGCGGCTGGGGGTGGAGCAACGCGGGTCTCGTCACCAGCGGCTCACGCTCGCTGCTCGTCGACACGCTGTTCGACATGACGCTGACCCGCGAGATGCTCGATGCGATGGCGGCGGTCACGGGGCCGGCACCCATCGGAACGATCGTCAACACCCACGCCAACGGCGACCACTGCTACGGCAACGCCGCCGTCGGCGCCGAGGAGATCATCGCGTCCGAGGCATCGGCTCGTGAGATGGACGAGGTGCCGGCGGCGATGCTGGCCGGCATGCTCGAGCGGGCCCCGGCGATGGGGGCCGTCGGCGAGTACCTCACCCGCATCTTCGGTGCGTTCCGCTTCGCCGAGGTCGAACCGGCGCCGGCCAGCCGCACGTTCACCGGCCGGCTCGACCTCACCGTGGGCGACATCGGGCTCCGCCTCGTCGAGGTCGGCCCCGCCCACACCGCCGGCGACATCCTCGTCGAGCTGCCCGATCGCGACACCGTGTTCACCGGCGACATCCTCTTCAACGGCGGCACGCCGGTGGTGTGGGCCGGCCCGGTCTCCAACTGGGTGGCGGCGTGCGACCGCATCATCGAGACCGGCTGGTCCACCGTCGTCCCCGGTCACGGCCCGCTGGCCACGGCCGACGACGTGCGCACCATGCGCGGCTACCTCACCTGGCTGATGGACGAGGTCCGACCCCGTCAGGCCGCCGGCCTGACGGTCGACCAGACCATCGCCGACATCGACCTCGGCGATTGGGCCGATGTCCAGGAGGCCGAGCGGCTCGCGGTCAACGTCGACACCGTCTACGCCGAGCTCGACCCCGAGCACCGCCGCGCCGACGTGATCACGGCGTTCGGGCGGATGGCGGCGCTGGCGGGCTGACCGCCACCCCTCACTTCCGTCGGACGGTGCGCTCACCCCGTTCGGCGTTCCAGCTCCGGATCACCATCTCGTCGCCCTCGACGGTGGTGAGCACCACCTCGGTGACGTCGATGCCGAACGGGTTGGAGTCCATCCATTCCTCGGCCGGGAAGTCGGGCCACACCGATTCGATGACCGCGGGATCCGTGACCCGCGAGGCGACCCCGGCGAGCTTGGCGTCGCCGTCGTGCAGTTCCTCGTCGAGCGTGGGGGCATGCAACGCCACCCGGCCATCACGCAGCAGGTCACGGCCCTTCATCGAGCCGCCCATGCAGCCCAGCCACACGCCGCCCTCGGCGAACACCACCTCGGTGCCGCTGATCCGCGGGGAACCATCGGCTCGCAGCGTGGCCATCGTCTTGTGCTTGCCCGCCTCGAAGCGGGCCTCGACGGCCGCGGCCAGCTCCGGCGCGGCGTCGGTGATCTCGGACCAGGTCGCCATGCGACGACCATACGGCGGCGACGACCGGGGCAGCGGGCCAGACATCGTTCCGGCGTCGCTGACCACGATCTCGTCGTGGTGAGCAACGCCAGATCGACGTCACCAGGTCATTTGGGGTCCTGGATCGACACCGTGCCCTGGGCCGCCGCGCACAGCCGACCGTCGTCGTCACCGACGCGGTTGGTCACGTCGATACGCACGACGGCCGTGCGTCGGCTCATCGAGATGATCTCCGCACGCGCTGCGACCGAACCCTCACGGACGGGTCGGAGCAGGTTGAGCTTGAACTCGGTGGTCGCCGCCCACTGCCCCTTCTCCATGACGGCGTACATCACCGAGCCGAGCGCGTGATCGACCAGCGCGGACACCACGCCGCCGTGGGCGGTGCCGAACGGCGTGAGCAGGTCCTCGCGCACCTCGAGCTCGGCGGTGAGGAAGCCGGCGCCCGACTCGGTGTGGCGGATGCCGAGGAAGCCCATGAGCCCCGCATCGAGCAACGGGTTCGTGCCCAGCATCCCCTGGGCGACCTTCTCGCTGTAGTTCCGGAACTCCACGCTCAACGAACGCCCCCCGGGGTGAACTCGGCCTTCATGTGCTTGATGCCGTTGATGAAATTCGATTTCAGCCGCACGGGCTCCTCGACGGCGTGGATGTCGGGGATGCGCTTGTGCAGCTCGTTGAACATCAGCGTGATCTCGCGGCGAGCGAGATGGGCACCGAGGCAGAAGTGCGGACCGGGACCACCGAAGCCGACGTGGTCCTTGGTCTCGGACAGCGGCCGGCTGAGATCGAAGCGGTGCGGGTCGGGGAACACCGACGGGTCACGGTTCGCGGCGTTGTACCAGAGCACGGCCTTGTCGCCCTCGTTGAACTCGTGGCCGCCGAGCATGGTGCCGTCGGTGGTGCAGGTACGGCGGAAGTGGATGACCGGCGTCGCGTAGCGGACGATCTCCTCGACCGCCTGCGGCGCGCGGGTGTCGAAGTCGTCCCACCACCACTGCTTCTGCTCCGGGCTCTGGCTCATCCAGTGGAGGCCGTGGGCGATGGCGTTGCGGGTGGTCTCGTTGCCGGCGACGACCAGGAGCACGAAGAACGACCCGAGCTCGGCGTCGGTGAGGACGTCGTCGCCCTCGTCCTGGGCGTTGACCAGCAGACTGATGATGTCGCTGCCGGGGTTCTTGCGACGCTCGGCACCGAGCTCGGCCACCATGCCGGTGAGGTCCTGGCCAGCCTGGAACAGCGCCGCCATCACCGCCATGGGGTCCTGGTTGGGCACGTACTCCTCGTCGCCCAGGCCGAGGATGACGTTCGTCCGGTCGAAGATGAACTTCTCCTCTGACCGCGGGATGCCCAGCAGGTCGAGGATGATGCGCAGCGGCAGCAGCGCGGCGACGTCGGTGACGAAGTCGCACTCGCCTTTCTCGATGATCTCGTCGACGATCTCGACGGCAGCGCGCTCGACGTCGTGCTTGAGCTCCTCGAGCACTCGGGGCGTGAAGCCGCGGGCGACGATCTTGCGCTGCTTGGCGTGACGGGGGTCGTCCATGTTGATGATCGAACCCAGGAACTCGAGCATCTCGTCGGGGACGTCGCCGATGTTGGAGCCACCTCGCCCGGAACAGAACAGGTCGGCCTTGCGGCTGGCCTCGACCACGTCGGCGTGACGGGTCAGCGCCCAGTACCCCGGGCCCTGCGGAACGATGATCGGGTCGGGCTCCTCGAAGAACTTGACGGGCTCCTGCGTGCGCAGCAGGTCGAAGGCCTCGTCGCGCTCGGTCCACGGCCGCTGCCAGAACAGCGGGTCCGAGAGATCGATGTCGTCCATGCGAATCGTCATGGCGCGGACCATAGTTGACCGTTCGGTCAAGTTTCTGCAGGAGTCGCTACGGTGCCGCCATGACCCACGATCCAGCCGAGGCCGGCCTCCGCATCGAGCGACACGGCGACGTCGAGGTGCTGACCCTCGACCGCCCCGAGGCGCGCAACGCCCTCACCTTCGAGCTGTACGACGCGCTCGAGGCCGCGGTGCGTGAGACCACGGCCCGCTGTCTCGTGATCACCGGCTCCGATCCCGCGTTCTGCTCCGGCGACGACGTGAAGCAGGTGATGGTGGGTGCCGGCGACGCCACCTCGGCGTCGCTGTCGCGCACGCCTCGTCTCACGCCGGCCGCCGACGCTCTGCTGCACACCGACGTGCCGGTGATCGCGGCGGTCAACGGCGCGGCTGTCGGGTGGGGCATGGAGCTGGCGCTCATGGCCGACATCCGCATCGCCTCCGAGCGGGCGAAGTTCGGCGAGCTCTTCGTGCTCCGCGGCTTGGTGTCCGACGTCGCGGGCCTCGGTCGGCTGGCCCAGCTGGTGGGCCGCGAGACGGCGTCGATGCTCCTGTTCACCGGTGCGGTCATCGACGCCGAGCGCGCCGAGCGGGTCGGAATGGTCTCGTCCGTGGTCGACCACGACGAGCTGTTGCTCGTGGCGATGGCCGTGGCCCAGGAGATCGCCGCCCGCCCGCCGCTGGCCGTGCAAGCGCTCAAGCGCGGCCTGCGTCAGGCGCTCGACCCCGACTGGAACGAACTCGGCGCGTGGGTCAGCTCGACCCTCGGCGAGCTGTTCCGCACCGACGACCACAAGGAGGGCGTGGCGGCCTTCCTCGAGAAGCGCCCGCCCGAGTTCACCGGCACCTGACTGGATCTCGCGTTCCTTCACCCGAAACTGTGCCGACAGGAGACGACAGATCCGGGTGGGGGGTCAGCGGGGGACGTCCTTCCAGGCGATCTCCTTGTCGACGCGGGGCTCGCCGGGCAGTCCGAGCACGCGCTCGCCGAGGATGTTCTTCATGATCTCGGACGTGCCGCCCTCGATGGAGTTGGCACGCGAACGCAGGAACATCTTGCGGCCCGATCCGGGAGGGCCTTCGAGGCCGACGGCGTCAGAGCGGCGCATCTCGTAGTCGTAGTCGATGAGGCCGTCGGCGCCGAGCAGGTCGACGCAGAAGCTGTAGATGTCCTTGTTGACGAGCGCCTGCGACAGCTTGGCGATGGAGGACTCGGGGCCGGGGTTGCCGGCCTTGCGGTTCTGGTTGGCCCGGACGTTGGTGAGCCGGAGCACCTCGGCCTGGATCCACAGGTCCATGACCTTGTCGCGGGTCGCATCCTTGCGGCGGTGCTCGGGGAGCTCGTTCCAGAGGCGCACGACCTCGGCGATGGGACCGCTGCCGGCGGGACGGGGACCACTGCCGCCGCCACCACCGATGGAGGTGCGCTCGTTCATCAGCGTGGTCATCGAGACGCGCCAGCCGTCGCCGACGTCGCCGATGCGGTCGGCATCGGGGATGCGGACCTCGGTCATGTAGACCTCGTTGAACTCGGCCTCACCGGTGATCTGACGGAGCGGCCGCACCTCGACACCCGGCGCGTGCATGTCGATCATGAAGTAGGTCAGGCCCTTGTGCTTGGGCTGATCGGGATCGGTGCGAGCGACGAGCATGCCCTTGTCGGCGAGGTGGGCCATGGTGTTCCACACCTTCTGGCCGGTGACGATCCACTCGTCGCCGTCGCGCACGGCCTTGGTCGCGAGGCCGGCGAGGTCGGACCCGGCGCCGGGCTCGGAGAACAACTGGCACCACGCATCCTCGCCCGTGTACATCCGCTTGAGCGTGCGCGACTTCAGCTCGTCGGAGCCGTGGCTCACGACGGTGGGGCCGGCGAGGGCCAGCCCGAAGAACTGGGTCGGGTCGATGCTGGGCCCGCCGGCGGCACGGAGCTTCGTGTCGACGATCTTCTGCAGCGTGGGTGGCACGTTGAGCCCGCCCCAGCCCTCCGGGAAGTGGATCCACGCCAGGCCCGCGTCGTAGAGCGCGCCCCGGAACGCGACCTTGTCCATGGCCTTGGGGTCGTTGGCCTCGAGGAAGGCGTCGACGGCGGCTTCGACGCGCTCGGCGTCGGTGCGGTTCTGGACTGCGGTCATCGTTGGTTCCCCCGGAATGGTGTGATCGCTCGTTCCCGCATCGAAGTCGGAACCTGACCCGGTGGTCAAGTACGAGCCGGAGACGTAACGTCGCACCCGTGCTCGAACCAACGATCGACCCCACCGAAGTCGGCATCGACCCGTCGCGACTCGCTCGCATCGATGCCGTCACCCACGACTACGTCGACTCCGGCAAGTTCCCCTGCGTGCAGTTCCTGCTGTCGCGTGCCGGCGAGATCGTGCACCACGATCTGTACGGCCAGGCCGACGTCGACGACGGCCGCCCCGTGCGCGACGACACCATCTACCGCATCTACTCGATGACCAAGCCGGTCACGAGCGTGGCGCTGATGATGCTCTACGAGCAGGGGAAGATCCTGCTCGAGGACCCGGTGTCCAAATACCTGCCGTCGTTCGCCGGGGCGCGGGTCTTCACCAGCGGCGACGAGTTCAACTTCCAGAGCCGCGAAGCCGACCGCGAGATGACGGTCCACGACGTGCTGCGCCACACCTCGGGGCTCACCTACGGCTTCCAGCACCAGCACCAGGTCGACGCCATCTACCGCAAGCACAACCTCGGCGACTTCACCCCGAACATGCGGAACCTCACCGAGACGATGGACCTCCTCGGCACGCTGCCGCTCCAGTTCTCGCCCGGCGACGGCTGGTGCTACTCGATGTCCACCGACGTGTGCGGCGCCATCGTCGAGGTGGTCAGCGGCCAGACCCTCGACGTCTTCTTCCAAGAGCAGATCTTCGAGCCGCTGGGCATGGTCGACACCGCGTTCTGGGTCGACGGCGACGACCGCCGCGACCGCTTCTCGAGCAACTACCTGTTCTTCGGCGGCAACACCTCGCTGATGGACAAGTGGGACAAGTCCGGGTACCTCAAGCCGCCGGCGATGCTCTCGGGCGGCGGTGGGCTCGTCTCGACCATGGCCGACTACCACCGCTTCACGCAGATGCTGGTACGTGGCGGTGAGCTCGACGGCACCCGACTGCTTTCGCCGCTGACCATCGAATTCATGACCACCAACCACCTCCCCGACGACAAGACCCTCAACGAGATGGGCCAGATCGGGTTCGCCGAAGGCGCCATGGAGGGTCTCGGCTTCGGTCTCGGCTTCAGCGTCAACAAGACGCCGGCCGGCAACGGCGCGCTCGGCTCGGTGGGCGACTTCGGCTGGGGTGGCGCCGCGTCCACCGTGTTCTCGGTCGATCCCGACGAGGAGCTCGTCTTCATCCTGATGACCCAGCTGCTCCCGTCGTCGACCTACCCGATCCGGCGCCAGCTCCGCGCCACCGTCTACCAGTCGCTCATCGCGTAGCGGCTCCACCCACAGGGACGAACCCATGGCCGAACACGACCTCGTCATCCGAGCCGGCACCGTCATCGACGGCACCGGCGCCCCCCGCCGCACCGCCGACGTCGCGGTCACCGGAGGGGTCATCACCGACGTCGGCGACGTCTCGGGCTCGGGCACGCGCGAGCTCGACGCCGACGGCGCGCTGGTCACCCCGGGCTTCGTCGACATCCACTGTCACTACGACGGTCAGGCCACCTGGGACGAACGGCTGCAGCCGTCGTCGTGGCACGGCGTCACCACCGTGGTCATGGGCAACTGCGGGGTCGGCTTCGCGCCCGTGCACCCGCAGGACCACGAGCGGCTCATCCAGCTGATGGAGGGCGTCGAGGACATCCCCGGCGCCGCGCTGTCCGAGGGGCTCCGCTGGGACTGGACCGGCTTCGCCGGCTTCCTCGACGCGGTCGACCGCCGGCCGCACGACCTCGACGTCGCGGCTCAGGTCCCACACGCTGCGCTGCGCCTCCACGTCATGGGCGAGCGAGGGTCCCACCACGAGGAGCACGCCACCCCCGAGGAGATCGCCGAGATGGGCCGCATCGCGGCCGAGGGCATCGAGGCCGGGGCACTCGGCTTCACCACCTCGCGGACGCGCAACCACAAGACGAGCACCGGCGAGTACACGCCCACGCTCACCGCCGAGCGGGCCGAGCTGGTCGGCATCGCCGAGGCGGTCGGCGCCACCGGCACGGGGGTGCTCCAGATGGTGGGCGACTTCATCGACACCGACCACGAGTTCGAGACCCTCCTCGAGATGATGCGGGTGTCGGGTCGTCCGTTGTCGTTCTCCCTCGCACAGAGCCCGCTCGCGCCGGACAGCTACCGCGACCTCCTCAGCCGGCTCCGTGCGGCCAACGCCGACGGCCACACCATGCGGGCCCAGGTCGCGCCGCGCGCGGTCGGCCTCCTGCTCGGTCTCGACTGCACGCTCAACCCGTTCATGACCAACCCGGTGTGGCGCGAGATCGCGGGGCGGCCGCTGACCGAACAGGTCGCCACGATGTCCGACCCGGGCTTCCGTCAGCGGGTGCTCGACGCCCACGAGAACGGCCGCGAGCGCGGGAAGCTCGGCGGTGGTGTCATCGGCATGTTCGACCGCATGTTCCCGCTCGACGATCCGCCCGACTACGAACCCGACATGGCCGACGCGGTCAGTGGGCACGCCGCCCGTGCGGGCGTCGACGCCGCCGCATGGGCCTACGACCACCTGCTGGGCGACGGCGGTGCGGCGATGTTCTACGTGCCGTTCCTCAACTACGCCGACGGCAACCTCGATGCCACCCGCGAGATGCTCGCCGATCCGTACACCGTGCCGGGCCTGTCCGACGGCGGCGCCCACGTGGGCACGATCTGCGACGGCAGCTTCCCCACGTTCCTGCTCACCCACTGGGGCCGCGACCGGCGCCGCGGCGAGCTGTTCGAGCTCGAGTGGCTCGTACAGCAGCACACGTCGGCCACCGCCGGCACCGTGGGCATGCTCGACCGGGGCGTCATCGCCCCCGGCTACCGGGCCGACCTCAACGTCATCGACTTCGACCGGCTCTCGATCGCCCGCCCCGAGATGCATCACGACCTCCCGGCGGGCGGCCGGCGTGTCCTCCAGCGGGCGCACGGCTACCGCCACACGGTCGTCGCCGGCGTCGAGACCTACGCCGACGGGCAGGCCACGGGCGAGCTCCCGGGACGCCTCGTCCGCGGCGCCCAGCCCGCGCCCACCACGCACTGAATTTCTCGTGGATTCCCCAGCATCGAGCTGAGGAAACCACGACAGATTCAGGAGTCGGGGCGCCTGCGACGCAGGAGGACCTCTTGGGTCACGGTGGCGGCGTGGATGCCCTCGGCCGAGAAGATCTCGCCGGTGGCCAGGCCGCGTGAGCCGACCAGCCCTCGGCTGCGCAGGTCGTGGAGGTGCCACTGGCCGGCGTCGATCGGGCGGTGGAACCAGATGGCGTGGTCGAGGCTCGCCGACATGAACGTGCGATCGAAGTCGCCGTCGTCCCGGATCTCGAACCGGTCGGGGTGGTCGGCGATCACGGCCTCGGTGGGCAGGTCGTCGGAGAGGTAGGCGAGGGCGCACGCCTGTGCGAGCTGATCGTCGCCGACGGGTTCGTGCATCCGCATCCACGCCTGCGAGCGGCCCTCGCTCATCGACGAGCGCCAGTCGGCCACCTGCCGGCGATCGAAGACGTGGCTCCACCCGTCGGACGTGTGGTCGTCGGGCAGACCCGCCACCCGGTCGAGCGTGACGGGTTGGACGTCGACCGCGTCCTCGGGCAATTGGAACGACGTCGCCATGTTGAAGATGGCACCGATGGACTGACGGGCGACGACCCGGCGGGTGGTGAACGACCGACCGTTCCGGATCCGGTCGACCTCGAAGCGGATCGGCTCGGTGTGGTCACCCGGCCGGATGAAGAAGGCATGGAGCGAGTGCGGGAGGAAGCCGTCGTCGACGGTGAGCCCGGCCGCACGGAGGGACTGCGCCACGATCTGGCCGCCGTACAGGCCGCCCCACGGATATCGCGGACCGACGCCGACGTAGGTGTCCGGTCCGTGGGGCTCCAACGCCATCATCTGCGCGAAAGAGACGGGATCCGGGACGACGGTCACGTCGTGAGTCTCCTCACCGACGCCGGCAGGAGCAAACGCGGGGCCGAGCAGGTCGCGGTTGGAGCCGTATCGCGGCTTTCCACCCGGTTTGCTCCGCGAATCGTCCACTTCGCCGGCGCATTCGTGTGATTCACGGCAGGGCTCGACCTGCCGATGGAGAAGAACCAGAAGAACACGCAGCGAACGCAAGCCACTTCTGAACGTGAGGATCTGTGATGACTGTCACCACGAAGCGCCGCTCGATCCAGCGACTGCTCGCCGGCCCGGCCGCCCTCCTCGGTGCCCTGATGGTCCTCGGGTTCACCGGTGGCGCCGGTGGTGCCGGAGCGAGCACCCCGGCTGACCTGGATCGATTCGTCACCCCACCTGCCCCTGC
>JBFJNI010000063.1:0-21132 GCA_041618235.1 Acidimicrobiales bacterium | reverse complement strand
GCACGCTCCTGGCGGCGTTCGTCGCCGGGGGCGCCATGGCAGGCAGCCTCTGGTTCAGCGAGGTCGCCGGATTCCCACCGTGTGAGCTCTGTTGGTACCAGCGCATCGCCATGTACCCGCTGGTCGTCGTCCTCGGTCTGGCCGCGCTCCGGCGCTCTCGGACGGCCCGCCTGGCCGGTCTGTTGCTCGCCCTGACCGGATTGGCCGTGAGCGCGTGGCACAACCTGATCGAGACCTTCCCCGATGTCCAGACCGGCGCCTGCGACCCGACCAACCCCTGCACCTTCCGCTGGGTCGAGGGCCTGGGCTTCTGGACCATCCCCCGCATGGCCGTCGCCTCCTTCATCCTCGTCATCGCACTGGTCATTGCCGACCCACTCACCCTGATCGTCCAGGAGGACTGAACCCGTGGCTCAAACGAAGAAGCGACCGCCTGCACCAGGAGGCCCCGACCTGCGAGTCGTCGTCGGGGTGATCGGCGCGGTCCTGGTCCTGGCCATCGCCTCCATCGCCTTCGTCGCGGCCGGCGATGACGAGCCGGTGCCCGTCGCGTCGACTGCCGTCACCGAGTTCGGCGTCGTCCAGGTCAGCGGCGCTGCACTTCCGCCGCTGCCGGACGGCGGTGCCGACCCGGCGGTCGGCGCGGTCGCCCCGACCATGCGCAGCGAGCGACCCAACGGCGCCATCACCGTCGAGCCCGGCGAGGACGGCGAACCCACGATGCTCGTCTTCCTGGCCCACTGGTGTCCGCACTGCCAGCGCGAGCTCCCGAGGATCGTCGAGCTCGCCGACGATGGCGCGCTCGACGGGATCCGCACCGTCGCCGTGCTCATCGCCACCGACGAGTCCCGCCCCAACTTCCCCCCGTCGGCCTGGCTCGACCGCGAGCGCTGGACCGGCGAGGAGTTCTACGACGACGCCGACGGCCTCGCCGCTTCGGCGTACGGCGTGAGCTCGTTCCCGTTCCTGGTCTTCCTCGATGCCGACGGCAAGGTCGTCCAGCGGATGTCGGGCGAGCAGGAGCCCGAAGCCATCATCTCGGCCGTCGAGGCGGCGGTCTGACGTGCCCTCCTCCACCGACACCACCGAGCCCGTGGCCACCGGCGTGACCCCGGAACGACTCGAAGGCCTGCGGCGCTGGAACCTCGGGCTCACGCTGCTCCATGCGGGACAGGCCCTCGGCATCCTCGTCCTCGCCGGCGACTTCGCCATCACGATCACGTCGACGTTTCCCTCGGGTCCCCCCGGCACGCGACGGCCGCCGGCCGAGAGCCTCGTCGACGTGCGCATCGGGCCGGCGATCGCCCTGTTCCTGACGCTCGCGGCCATCGACCATCTGGTCACGGCGACCGTCGGTCGGACGACCTACGAGGCCGATCTGCGACGGGGCATCAATCGGTTCCGATGGGTCGAGTACTCGGTCAGCGCCACGCTGATGATCATCCTCATCGGCTTCTACAGCGGCATCACCGACGTCACCGCGGTGATCGCCGTCGCCGGCGCCAACGTGGGGATGATCCTCTTCGGTTGGCTCCAGGAGCGGATGAACCCGCCGGGGCGGACCACCACGACGATGATGCCCTTCTGGTTCGGTGCCCTGGTCGGCTCGGCACCATGGCTCGCGCTGGTGGCCAACGTCATCGGAGCCGAGACGATCCCCGGCTTCGTCTACGGCATCCTCGTCGCGCAGTTCCTGTTCTTCTCGAGCTTCGGCGTCAACCAGTGGCTGCAGTATCGCGGCGTCGGACCGTGGCGCGACTACGCCTACGGCGAGAAGGCGTACCTGGTGCTGAGCCTCGGAGCGAAGTCGGTGCTCGCCTGGCAGATCTACGGGGGATCACTGAGCTGAGCGTCGGCGCGGCGGGACGACCCGGTGCGACTCACACCGGTTGATCGCTCTCCTCGGCAGCGTCGTCGTCGGTCACCGGAGCAGGTCCGTCGGTCGTGCCAGCGATCGCGTCCTCGCCGGCAGCGTCCTCCTCGGCCGCTCGGGCGAGGGTGCGGTCGCGTTCCTCCTGGAGGGCGACCAGAACCGCCATCATGATCTTGTTCATGTCCTCGTCGAGGAAGTTGCGCGCTCGGAACAAGATGGCGGCGCCGAGGAAGAGCAACGGTGCACAGACCAGGAAGGCCACCCGCAGGTTCTCGTCGTAGGCGCTCGAGATCACCGAGACCACCAAGGGTGCCGCCGCCTGCCCGCAGACCACGGCGACGAGGTTGAACGCCCCGAAGCCGGCGCCGCGGAGATGGGCAGGAATCGCGTCGGTGAGGCCGGCGCGCAGGCCCGGGATAGACATCGTCATGATGAAGATGCCGATCGTCTGCAGGACCGCCACGGTGGTGACGACGCTGAACGAGTACGAGTCGGTGCGGATCAGGTAGGCCCCGGTGAAGAGCAGGTTGCCGGTGCCGATGAAGACCGCCGGCAGGGCGAGGCGACCGCCCTTGATCTTCGTGGCATAGCGGTCGGCGACCCGGCCACCCATCAGCACACCAGGGATGCCGCCGAAGATGATCAGCACGGTGAACAGCGCTTCGCCCGTGCCCTCGGCCATGTACAGGTGGCGCTCGAAGTACTGCGGAAGCCATGCGGCGAGCGCGGTGACGGTGAACAGCAGCGCAGCGACGCCGGCGAGGGCGTAGCGCATGGTGCGGATGTCGAGGATCACCTTCATGTCCTCGCGCAGCCCGCTGACCATGTCCTTCAGGAACTGGACGAAGCCGTCCTCGAAGAGGTTGAGATGATCGTCCGTGTGCTCGATCTCACCCGCACCGATGGCCGCCATCATGTCGGCGGTGCCCCGCTTGGGCTCGCGCAGTCGGTACATGAGCACGGCGACGAACAGCCCCGGCAGCGCCACGATCACGAGCGCCGGGCGCCAGCCCCACGTGTTGCCGATGAGGCCGCCGAGCCCCACACCGATGCCGGTGCCGGCGAGGAGCATGACCTGTTGGATCGAGAAGGCCTTGCCCCGCTGCTCGGGTGGGTAGTAGTCGCCGATCAGGCTGGCGGCGGATGGTTCGGTGATGGCCTGACCGAAGCCGAGCGCCGACCGCATGCCGACGAGCATCGGGAAGCCGACCGAGGCGGCACCGCCGGCGGAGAGCACCGACCAGCCGACCACGGTGTGGCCGATCGAGCGGGAGCGGTTCCACCGGTCGGCCAGGTAACCGGCTGGCACCGTGATGAGGCCGTTGAAGAGCAGGGCCAACGACAACAGGATCCCGATGCCGAGGTCGCCCACGCCGAACTCGGCCTTGATCGGCGTGATCAGTCCACGCACGACGTTCTTGTCGACCTCGTCCATGAGCAGGACCAGGCCGAGGACCCACATCGGTTCGGTGAAGATCTTCGGGAGCCGGCTCGGCCGACCGCCCGCCGTGGTCACTTCAGTGCTCGCGACATCACCCGTGGAGGACATGGCGGATGATTCTGCGTCGTCGGTGCCAGAACCTCCCCACCGCAGCGATCAGTTCCGATCTGCCCTCAGGCCCGCCCGGGGGTGGGTCTCAGACGGGCGGGCCGTACATGAGCTGCTTGTGGGCCCGGATGACCCCGCGGTCCTTGCCTGCGTTGGCCGCCGCCAGCTCGATGGCCCGGTCGAGCACGGCTTCCTCGGGAGCCGCTGCGGTGACGATGCCCGCGGCGAGCGCCGCGGCCGCGTCGTAGCGGCGCCCGGTGAGCGAGGCTTCGGCGAGTGTCGCGGCCGGAAGATGCGCGGCCAGCACTGCGTACATGTCGTCGGTGAGCGGCAGTCCGAGGTCGACCTCGGGCAGGCACCAGAACCCCCGGTCTTGGCGCATCACACGGAAGTCGTGGGCCGTCGCGAGCATGGCGCCGCCGGCGAATGCGTGCCCGTTGATCGCGGCGACGGTCACGACGTCGAGATGGAGCACGCGCCGCAGCATCCGGTGCACGTCGTCGAGGAAGGTGGGGTCCGACGATCCCTCGGCACCCATCCAGTCGAGATCGAGGCCGTTCGAGAAGAACTTTCCCTCGCCGACCGTGACCAGAGCGACGGGGCCCTCGGCTGCCGCCACCGTGTCGAGCGCGTCGTGGATCGCATCGACGGAGGTCCGGTCGAACCGGTTCTCGCCCGCCTGCATCCGCAGGACCCGCACCTCTCCATGCGTCTCCAGTTCGTACATCACCTGCTCCTGCTCGTCCTGGTCATCGGTTGGGGGTCACTTCTTCCGAGCTGCCCGCAATCGCTTCGCCATCGGGCGGCCACGAGTGAGTGCGACGCGGTCGAGAACGCCCGTGACGGGGGTGAACACGTCGATCCGGAACGACGTCCTGGAGTCCTCGGTCCATCGGCTGGTGTACTCCCTCGCCTCGCCCGAGTAGTCGTAGCGCTCGATGCCGGCCGCGAAGGCTGCCTCGAGCACCATCCACTGGGCGACTCCTCCCGGCGAGTGCTCGGCGAGCGCGTGGTCGAATCCTGCCTTGAGCGGAAACCAGGTCCGTCCTTGATCGACGATGAACTCGAAGGCGATCGCTCGGTCTCCCAGCCGCAGCACCATCAACCGCAGCCAGTCTTCTTCGGCGAGCCAGCGGGCGAGTCCCGTGTAGAAGCGGTGTGTCTCGTCCCGACTGCTGATCGCCGTGCCCTCCTGGCCCTTCCATCCCGACGCCTCGATGCGGAACACGTCGTCGAGCGCGTCGACCGCCGCGGCACCCTGGAGCTCGTCGAGGCGGAGCGGACCATTCTCTTCGAGTCGACGGATGCTGCGTCGGATCTGCTTGCGGAGGTTCTTGGACAGCCCGGCGGTGAAGGTGTCCCAAGAGGTTGCTCCGACGTCGATGTAGGGAATCGAGATCTGGCTGCGGATCCATGCGGGACGACCGACCTCGTCGGCGACGGTCGCCAGGGCGACGGTACCCGGGGCATGCTCGCGGAAGGCCCCGACCTCGAGCCGGCGACGGGACCGGAGGATGGCCGTGCGCCACAGAGCCCGGTAGGTCGCATCGTCGGCCGCGACCGCGCCGAACCACGGTGAGTGGACGTTGGACATCGACAGGAGCAGTCCCGCACGAGCGCGAAGCGGGAGCACGCCGACGAGGGTGTCGCCGCGACGGGCGACGACGATTGCCGGCGTGCCCTCGCCGAACGCGTCCCACCACAGGGCGAACCACGTGGGCCGCAGGAACGGGACGGCGTCGAGCTCCTCGGCCAGCACTCCCCACTCTCCCACGATCGCCTTCAGGGCATCGGAGCCGCGCAGGATTGCGGTATCGATCGCAGCTGTCCCGCGGGCCGTGGGCGCCGAGGACCCCACGGTCCGCCGGCTGGGGGGTGCCATCCGGCAATCCTACGCGGCGGCCGGACCCGGAGTCGTCACGTCCACAGCCGGACCACCGACTCGTCGAGGTCGCTCACCCTCGTCACCCCCAGCAGCTGCATGGTGCGGACGACGTCGGCCCGCAGGAGCTCGATCACACGCTGCACGCCGGCCTCGCCACCCGCCATCAGCCCGTACAGGTAGGCCCGCCCGACCAGGACAGCCGAAGCGCCGAGCGCCACGGCGGCCACCGCGTCGGCCCCGGAACGCACCCCCGTGTCGACCAGGACCTCGAGGCGGGAGCCGACCTCGTGGACGACGTCGGGCAGCAGCTCGAGCGGGGTCGGAGCACGGTCGAGCTGTCGGCCGCCGTGGTTGGAGAGGACCACGGCATCGACCCCGTAGTCGGGCAGCCGGACCGCGTCGTCGAGGCGTTGGACCCCCTTCACGACCAACGCCCCGGGCCAGGCCTCGCGAAACCAGTGCAGGTCGTCCCACTCGACGGTCGGGTCGAACATCGAGCCGGCGATCTGCTCGAGCGACATCGACGGACCCGACGGCATGGAGGCGAACGTCAACGGTTCGGTGGTGAGGAAGTCGACCAGCCATCGCGGGTGGAGCGCGCCGTCGATGAACGTCCTGGCCGAGAGCGTGGGCGGGATCGTGAGGCCGCTGCGGCTGTCTCGGAGCCGGGCGCCGGGCACCGGTACGTCGACGGTGAGGACCAGTGCCTCGAACCCGGCCGCCCACGCACGGTCCATGAGCGCCCGACTCCGTTCCCGGTCGCGCCAGACATAGAGCTGGAACCACCGGCGCCCGTCGCCCGATGCGGCCGCGACATCCTCCGGTGAGGTCGTGCCGACGGTGGAGAGGGCATACGGGATGCCGGCGGCGGCGGCGGCACGAGCGACCGCCGGTTCGCCCGCCGTGTGCATCATCCGCGTGAACCCGGTGGGCGCGAACACGAACGGCAGCGCGCTGGGGCGGCCGAGGATCTGCGTCTCGGTGGAGACAGTCGAAACATCGCGCAACACGTGCGGCACGAACTCGACGCGGTCGAAGGCCGCCCGAGCGCGGCCGAGCGCGACTTCGCGCTCGGCCCCACCGTCGACGTAGTCGAACACGGATCGCGGCGTGCGGCGCCGGGCCATGGTGCGCAGCGCGTCGAGATCCGCAGCCCGCGCCAGCCGGCGTTCGAGACGCGAGCCGACGCGGGGCGGTCGTCGGAGCAATGGTGCGACCTCGGATGGTCGCGGGAACCGCCGGCGGGTTCGCGGGGCTGCAGGCACCGCCGGACGATACCGACCGGTGGTGTGGGCCGTCAGCAGCTCGCGGTCAGCGCCTCCCCGCCATGTACCGGGCGTAGCCGTCAGCGATGGCCTCGAGCTCGGGGTCCTCCTTGAACCGCTGCTCGTACTTCTTGCGGGCCGCCTCACGCTTCGCCGGGTAGAACTCGGTCGGGAAGTAGCCCTCGTGCGGCCGGTACGACTTGAGCACCCTTCGGGCGACCGTGGCCTTGTGGACCTCGTCGACGCCGTCGGCGATGCCCATCGTCGGTGCGCCGGCATACATCGCCTGCAGCGGCGTGAGGTCGGTGGTGCCGAGCGAGCCGAGGATGTGCAGCGCGTTGAACGACACCTCGCGCAGCACTTTCGCCATCGTGTACTTCACCGCGGCGATGTCGGTGCGGGCCTCCTGGGTCGAGGTGTTGTCGATCTTCCAGGCGGTCTCGAGCACGAAGAGCCGGAGCATCCGGATCTGGGCGTAGGAATCCGCGATCTTCTCCTGCACCATCTGGTGGTCGGCGATGATCTTGCCGTGCGATTCGCGGCTGAGGGCCCGCTCGCACATCATGTCGAACGCGAGATGGCACTGCGACAGCGTGCGCATCGCATGGTGGATGCGTCCGCCGCCGAGCCGGCGCTGCGCCAGCACCTTGGCGCCGTCCTCGGGCCCGAGGAGATGGTCGAGCGGGATGCGCACGTCGTTGTACTTGATGTGGTTGTGGCTCCGGGGCTCGGGCATGATCTCGACGCCCGGCGTGTCGCGAGGCACGACGAACATGCCGTTGGTGCACATCACGAAGAGGATGTCGGCGGCGCGACCTGCGCTGGTGAACCACTTCTCGCCGTTGATCACCCACTCGTCGCCGTCGCGGGTCGCATGGGTCTTGAACAGGTTCGGATCGGAGCCCCCCTGGGGCTCGGTCATCGAGTACGCCGAGAACATCTCCTGGTTCATCAGCGGCTCGAGCCAGCGCTTCTTCTGCTCGTCGGTGCCGTAGGCGGCGAGCATCTCCATGTTGCCGGTGTCCGGAGCCGCCGCACCGAAGAGCTGCGGCGCCGCCGGGTAGCGGCCGAGGATCTCGTTGAGCAGCCCGAGCTTCAGCTGGCCGAAGCCCGGGCCGCCCAGCTCCTCGTCGAGGAACACGGCCCACAGACCCTGCGCCTTCACCTGATCCTGCAGCTCGTGGACGAGCTCCTTGACCTTGGGCTCACGCGAGCGGACGGCGTAGGGGAAGACCAAGCCGAGCGGCTCGACCTCCTCACGGCAGAACTGCTCGACCCAGTCCAACTTCTCCTGGAACTCGGGCTCCGTCGAAAAATCCCATGCCATCGCTGCGTCTCCATCGGTGATCGGCTGTCGTCTCACTGCAGGCTGGCACGAGACGGCCTCATCGTGTCGGGATCAGTGATCGAACGAGACGTGCGGCAGGCGCCGGTCGAGCCACCCGGGGAGGCCCCAGGCTCGTTCGCCCAGCATCCCGAGCAGGGACGGGACCAGCATCATCCGGATCACGGTGGCGTCGAGGAACACGGCCAGGGCCAGCGTCACCCCGAGCTCGGTGGGTGGGATCGGCCCGGTCACCCCGAAGGCGAGGAACACCACGATCATGATCAGTGCGGCGTTGGTGATGGGACGGCCGGTGCGAGCGATCCCCTCGCGGACGGCACGCCGTGCATCACCCGTGGCGTCACGACGCTCCTTGATGGCCGCCAGCAGGAAGAGCTGGTAGTCCATCGACAGGCCGAAGAGCAGGGCGAAGAAGAACAGTGGCGCCCACGCATCGACGAAGCCCTGGTGCTCGATGCCGAGCAGCGATGCGCCGTAGCCGTGCTGGAAGACCAGCGTGGCGAACCCGAAGCTGGCGGCGACGCTGATGAGGTTGAAGACGATCGAGGTCACCGCGATGAGCGTGCTGCGGAACACGACCAGGAGCAGCACGAACGCCACCACCATGATCAGCGCGATCGCCTTCGGCGCCGTGTCCGTCAACGAGGTCGTGAGGTCGGTGTTCTGGGAGCCGGGACCACCGAGCTGGGCCTCGGGCACCTCGACGGCGAGATCCGCACGAAGGCGGTGGACCAGATCCGACGTGGCCTCGTCGTCCACCGCCGTCGCCGGCGACACCCGGACCACGGTGCGTCCGGACTCGGCCGGCTCGGCGACGACCGACGCCGCGATCACGCCGTCGTCGGCCATGGCGACCTCGACCACTCGGTCGGCGTCGTCTGCCGGGACGGTGACGAACATCGGCGCCGGTGCCCCCGGCCCGAACGCTTCGACCACGGTGTCGTAGCCATCGCGGCTCTGCTCGCCACGATCGACGACGCCGGCGGCGGGCATGCCCAGACGCATCCCCAACGCAGGAACGGCCAGGAGCAGCATGACGCCGAGGCCGGCGGCCAGCGTGACGACGGGACGATCCATGGCCGCGGTGGTCCAACGGGTCCATCGGCCTTCGGCCTTCCGATCCGGATCGTCTTCCGGGCGGGCGACGAGCACACGGTCGCCGAGCGCCACCAGGATCGCCGGCAGCAAGGTCAGCGACGCCGCGGCGGTCGCCACCACCGACAGGATCATGCCGAAGGCCATCGACCGGAAGACCATGATCGGAACCAGGAAGATCGCCGCCAAGGAGAGCACGACCGTCAGCGCGGAGAGGAAGACCGCCTTGCCCGCGGTCGCCAGCGTTCCGGCGACGCCATCGAGGGCGTCCTTGCCGTCCTCGCGCTCCTCCCGGTAACGGGAGACGATGAAGAGGCTGTAGTCGATGCCGACCGCGAGGCCGATCATCATCGAGAAGTTCATCGACCAGACCGAGAGCGGCGTGATGGCCGTGGCCAGGTGGAGGACGGCGAAGCCGACGGCCACGCCGGCGAGTGCGAGGAGCAGCGGGAGGCCTGCGGCGACGGCCGAGCCGAACGCGACGAACAGCAGGATCACCGTGGGGAGGCCGGACAGCAGCTCGGCCTTGTGCAGCGCTTCCTCGTTGCTCTCGTTGAAGTCGTGCCACACGGCCCACTCGCCCGTTGCGTCGGCCTCGGCACCTGCCGGCAGCTCGATCGAGTCGACGGTGCGCATGACCTCGCCGGCGGCGGCGGGCAGCTCGGCGTCGCTGGTGGCGTCGAGACCGACGGGCACCAGGGCGACCCGCCCGTCCGGACTGACGAGGCCGGCGTCGGCGGGCTGGGTCAGCGGGTCGACCACCATCGCCGTCCCCGGCGACCCGGTGAGCCCGGCCACGAGCGAACGGAGACCCGACGGGTCTTCAGCGATCGGCGCGTCCTGCCGGTAGGCGACGACCGCGGCCTCGGCCCCGAGCTGCGGGAAGTCGCTCCGGAGCTCGTCGCGCACCTGCTGTGCGTCCGATCCCTGCGCTTCCCAGCCGGCACCCGAGAGCGCTCCGGTCAGCGTGATGGCGAGGGGAGCAGCGGCGAGGACGACGACCGCCCAGATGAGCATCGTCCATCGACGATGAGCGGCGGCGGCCCGGCCGATGCGGGCGAGGAGACCATCGGTGGCGGACGGTGATGGGGTCGGATCGGTGGATCCGGTCGGGCGCGTGCGCACGAGAACAGACATGGGGCTCGTTTCGGGTCGAGGCTCGACGGGCCAGAGGCGGGGTCGGCCGGGAGGCGGAACTGTCGGGTTGTACGGGTGCCCGGTGGGCGGATGGAGCTTCAGGCGAGCTTGGTGAACATCTTCTGGACGTCCGCCAGCTCGTACCCCGCGGCGGAGGACCGCTCGGGGTCCTCGAGGCACCAGGTGAGACCGGCGGCCACGATGACGAAGCCGACCTGCTCGAGCGCTTTATTGGCGGCGGAGAGCTGCGTCACGATCTCGCGGCAGTCACGGCTCTCGGTCAGCATCTGTTGCAGACCGCGCACCTGCCCTTCGATGCGTCGCAGCCGACGGGTTGCGTCCGCGACGGTCTCCTCGGGAAGTTCCATGACGACACCCTAGCAATACCCCCCGGGGTATGCAACGCTCAGGTGCCGAGGATCTCCTCCGCACCGAGGTCGTCATCGAGGATTCGACGGGCGACCGATGCCAGATCGGCTCGCTGCCATCACCATCGACGAGTTGGTCGTCCGTCATCCAGGCCGAGGAGCGCACCTCGGACCACCGACGCGACAAGGACCTGCGCCACCACGTGGTCGCGCTGCGGGCCGTGACCGACGAACTGGACAGCATGGTGCTGATGAAAGACCACCTCCTCGCCGTGGCGACCCACGACATGCGCAACCCGATCGCCGTGATCAGCGGTCATGCCCATCTCCTCGCCGGCGACTTCGAGGAGCTGTCCGCACCCGAGCAGGCGATGAGCCTCGACGCCATCCTGCGACAGACCCAGCGTCTCGATCTCCTCGTCGAGGACCTCCTCTCGCTCGCCACCGTGCCGTGGCTCACGGTGGCAGCGTGCGTTACGCGGGTGACCGGTCGGGTGCGGCATTCGTCGTGTCGCTCCCCCACCGCGCCGATGTCGACGTCACTGCCGATGGCGGAGAAGAGACTCGACCCGCGAGGTGACGAGGTCGACGCCGACGACGTTCTCGACGCCGCGCGGGACGATGACGTCGGCCCAGCGCTTCGACGGCTCGACGAACTCGAGGTGCATCGGGCGCACCGTGGCCTCGTACTGCGAGAGCACATCGTCCACGGTCCGACCCCGTTGGACCACGTCGCGACGGAGTCGGCGCAGCAGCCGAAGGTCGGCGTCGGCGTCGACGTAGACCTTCACGTCGATGAGGTCGCGGATCTTCGGTGACACGAAGAGCAGGATCCCCTCGACCAGGACCACCGGCTGGGGCACGACGTGGTCCCGCCCGTCGATCCGCGTGAAGGTCGCGTAGTCGTAGCGGGGAGTGTCCACAGCCTCGCCTCGCACGAGCGACTGCACGTGCTCGACGAAGAGGTCATCGTCGAAGGCCGACGGGTGGTCGACGTTCACGTGGTAGCGCTCCTCGAGCGGCAGGTCCCGGAGGTCGTGGTAGTACCGATCGTGGCGGAGGACGGCGACACGATGGGCACCGACGTCGGTGACGATCTTGTCGACGACGCTGGTCTTCCCCGAACCGGAACCTCCTGCGACACCGAGCACGACCGGTGCCGGGTCACGCGGGGAACGGCCGACGGGTTCGTTCGGATGGATCGAGGTCACGGTCACGATTCGACCACGCGCGGGCACGCGGCGCGATCGGTCACGCCTGCGCTCAAGCGCCAGGTGGCCGTCGGCGACCGTTCCGCCATCGCCGGTTTGCCGAAAGAATGCCGACACATTGCTCGAAACTCGGGAATCTGGCGACCATTCCCCCGAAATCGGGCAGCCACCGCAGGATCCCGGGGTCGAAGTGCCGAAGTGAACGCCCCATGCGCTCCCGCTTTCTCGCCATCCTGCTCCCGTTCCTCGTGGCCCTGCCCTTCACGCTGCTGAGCCCGCCGGCGCAGGCCAGCCCCTCGGACGAGTACTCGGGCCCGTACTTCGGGGACCGCAACCTGCCGCCCGGGTGCGTCCGTGACATGTCGCTGAGCAATCCCGACAACATCTGCCACCACATGCGGACGGACATGAACGGCTTGGACTCCCCCAAGGTCGACGTCGTCGTAATGGTGCCTGTCTCCCCCACCGCCGAGCGCGACATGCGCATCATGCGCCAGTCGGTCGAGATGTGGGAGGCCGGGATCGACTACATGGCCGACCAGATGGACCTCGGCTGGCTCGCCGACGGCATGGACTTCCACATCACCGTCGACTACTTCGACCCTGCGGGTGACGACGGCGGCGAGTTCACGACCTACCCGATCGTCGACCCGGAGATCGTGGTCATCGCCACCAACCCCGTGGGCGGCATCGGCATCGGCGTCGACCCGGTCGACTTCGTCGGGAACTTCGAGTTCACCGACGAGGACGCCGTGCCCTGTCTCGGCGTGCAGAATCCGTTCGACTTCGAGTACTGGGACAACCTCCCGGGCTTCAACGACCACCACGAGAGCCGCACCGGCACCTACGTCGAGGACTGCGGCGGTGCCGGCGGCAACATCTGCTTCGCCATCAACGGCGCCATCGACCCCGCGCCCGAGGCCATCGACTTCTTCGGTCTCTTCGACCTCGTCTCGCACGAGTTCGGCCACTGCCTGACCATCGGTCACGTCGGTGACGGCGCCGAGGGCGACTGGGGCGCGCTCCCCTCGAACGACATCATGGCGTACAGCCAGGACCCTCCCGGTCTGAACAAGTGCGTGTCCAGCCTCGACGTCGAGGGCATCGCCACCCAGATGAGCAAGTACCTCGACGTCAATGGCGACGGCGCCGTCGATGCATCGGACCGGCTCCTCGCCAACGACCAGGCCGGCGACGGCTCGAACCCGTTCCAGGTCCAGCATCCCCGTGACCACCTGTACGCGTCCGGCACGGGGTCGCCCCTCGACTGCCCGCAGCCCGATCTCGGCCTCGTCCCGGGTGAGCGGACCGAGTGGACCCCAACCCCGGTCGCCACGACCAAGCCGGTGCTCACCATCACCAGCCCGCAGCCCGGCGACGAATCCGCCGACGGCACCTTCGACGTGACGGGAACGGTCGAGCGCATCTCACTGGTCGACGAGGCCGCCGATCCGACCGACACCACCGGGTACTACGACGACGCTGACGACGACGCCAGCAGCCCGCTGACCGAGATCCGTGACCTCGATGTCGAGGTCACGGCCACCCATGTCGACGCCACCATCCGCCTCGAGCAGCTCTGGCCCAGCACGAGCCTCGCCAGTCCGACGAGCTACAGCCTCACCATCGATGGTCGCAAGTTCGACTCGTTCATCCGCTACGCGGTCGACCCCAACCCGATGACCTGGGACAACGGCGCCAGCGCGTACCTGCCGGCCGGCGCCTCGAGCTGGGACCTCGCCGCCAACGCGGTGTCGTTCCACATCCCGCGCGAATACCTCGCCGGCGCCTCGATCGTCGCTCCCTACTACGTGGGGAGCTTCGCGAACGTCGGCCTCCTGTCGACGGCGGTCGTCGACGACAGCGCGCCCGAGACCGGTGCCACCATCGGTCTCGCCGGCGCTCGCGTCGCCGACGTCCACGGTGTCCCTGGCGCAGCCAATGCCCAGACCGTGACCTTCCAGGATCCCGGTGGCAACACCTTCGGCACCACAGAGTCGACCCTGGGTGCAACGCCCGAGGTCGGGATCGACCCGAGCCACGTCTTCGCCCTGAACGTCAGCCAGCCGAGCAACGTCGAGTTCCTGCTCACCTGGACCGACGCTATCGGAGGGTCGGACCTCGATCTGCGAGTGACCGGCGCCGCCGACTCCGGCACCGAGGGCGCGACCGCGTCCCATCCCGAGACCTTCGTCCTCGCCGGAGTCCAGGGCACCCTCGACATCACGGTCGAGCCGTACCTCATCACCGATCCGATCGACGGCGTCACTTACACGCTGACGGCCACCGTCACCCCGCTCGGCAGCGGGCCCGACGGCGACGGCGACGGCGTCCCCGACAGCTTCGACGTCTGCCCCGACGTCGCCGGCAACGGCGCCAACGGATGCCCGATCGAGGCGATCGAGTCCGTCCACGTCTACATCGACGGCGTCTTGACCGCCAGCCAGGACGTCGACACGGCGAACGGCGCAGACGGCTTCGCCGCTGCGATCCAGGTCAGCGAGGGCTTCCACGAGCTCCGCGTCGACTGGGAGCGCCGGGGCAAGGTCATCGCCTCCGAATCCCTCACCGTCACCCGCCCGGTCACCACCGGCGGTGGCGGAGTCACCGGCCCCGACTTCGACGGTGACGGTGTCGCCGACGACGTCGACAACTGCCCCGAGCACCCCAACGCCGATCAGGCCAACATGGACGGCGACCGCAAGGGTGATGCCTGCGACAACGACATCGATGGAGACGGGCACAGCAACGGCAAGGAGAAGACCCACGGCACCGACCCTGCCGACCCCACCTCGTATCCCCAGAAGGGCAACCGCGGCAAGTAACCCGGGGGCCTTTGCCTCTACCGCCAGATCGGTGGCCGTCCACATACTCGGGGCATGACCACGCGTGTCCTCATCCTCGGCGGTGGCACCGGCGGCACCCTGACCGCCAACCGTCTCCGCAAGACCCTCGGCAAGGATGTCGAGATCACGGTCGTCGACCAGGACCGCGACCACCTGTACCAGCCCGGCCTCCTCTTCGTGCCGTTCGGCCTGGCCCATGGCGAGGACCTCGTGCGCCCACGCGACCGTCAGTTGCGCCGCGGGGTCGGCTTCATCGAGAGCGGCGTCGACCACGTCGACGTCGACGGCAAGCAGGTGACGCTCGAGGACGGATC
Organism: Acidimicrobiales bacterium; assembly: GCA_041618235.1. GTDB lineage: Bacteria > Actinomycetota > Acidimicrobiia > Acidimicrobiales > Salinilacustritrichaceae > Salinilacustrithrix. The sequence goes on along the minus strand of JBFJNI010000063.1, from coordinate 6,244 downwards.
CATCCATCCCTACGACGTCCTCGTGCTGGCCAGCGGCTCGCGGTTGGTCCCGGACGAGACCGAAGGGCTGACCGGGCCCGGTTGGATGGAGAAGGTCTTCACGTTCTACGACCTGCCCGGCGCCACGGCGCTCGAGCGCGCCCTCGACGGCTTCAAAGGGGGGCGTCTGGTCGTCAACGTGGTCGACATGCCCATCAAGTGCCCGGTGGCGCCGCTGGAGTTCTGCTTCCTCGCCGACTGGTTCTTCCACGAGCGCGGGATCCGGGACCAGGTCGAGATCACCTACGCCACGCCGCTCGACGGCGCCTTCACCAAGCCCACGTCGTCCGAGTTGCTCGGCGACATGTTGAAGGAGAAGGGAATCGAACTCGTCACCGAGTTCAACACGGGAGAGGTCGACGGTGAGGGCGGGACCCTGACGGGCTTCGACGGCCGCGAGATCGGGTTCGACCTCGCGGTCGTCGTTCCCGTGCACTCGGACGCCGAGTTCGTCGGCCGCTCACCCGGCCTCGGCGACGCCCTCGACTTCGTCGAGACCGACCCTCACACCCTCCAGTCGAAGATCGCACCCAAGATCTTCGCCATCGGGGATGCCGCCAACCTTCCGGCGTCGAAGGCCGGATCGGTGAGCCACTTCGAGGGCGAGGTGCTCGTCGAGAACATCCAACGCTTCCTGGCAGGGGAGGAGCTCGACGCCAGCTTCGACGGCCACGCCAACTGCTTCATCGAGACCGGCTTCGACAAGGCCCTGCTGATCGACTTCAACTACGAGCAGGAGCCGGTCCCGGCCACTTCCCCACCGCCGTGGGCCTCCCGCTGCTCCGCGAGTCGCGGCTCAACCACCTCGGGAAGCTGATGTTCCAGTGGTTCTACTGGCACAGCCTCCTCCCCGGCCGGAACATCCCCGGCATCCACGCCGACATGCCCACCGCGGGCAAGCGGACCGACTGAGACAAGCCAACGGAGAAGAAGGACACGACATGCCCACCGCCACCATCGCCGACCACGAGGTCGAACTCAACGACGTAGTGTTCTTCGTCGACGCAACCAGTGGACCGAGGACATGGCACCCGTGCTCGCCCCACGAGTCCGACATCGACGAGCTCACCGACCGCCACTGGCAGGTGATCCGGTTCATGCGCGACGAGTACTTCGAGAAGGGCACCGGGCCCACCGTCCGCATGCTGGGCAAGACCTCCGGCGTGCCCGTGAAGGAGCTCTACCAGCTCTTCCCCAAGGGCCCGGCCAAGACGGCGGCCCGCATCGCCGGCATCCCCAAGCCACGCGGCTGCATCTGAATCCCCGACCCACCACGACGGAAGCGAACGACATGGATCTCAGCGACGAGAAGGTCTCCATCATCATCTCCCAGGGGTCGCTCGAGGCGATCTATCCCGGGCTGATAATGGCCAACGGGGCGCGGGCCGAAGGGATGGAGGCGAACCTGTTCTTCACCTTCTTCGGTCTCGATGCCATCCACAAGAAGCGTCACGACCACATCAAGATGGCGACCGTGGGGAACCCCGGGCTCCACTTCTCGACCATGTTGGGCGGGCTGTCCGGCGTGGCCAGCGTCATGACCCACATGATGGAGAAGAAGATGGAGGACTTCGACTTCCCCTCCATCCCCGAGTTCATCGAGCTCATCGCCGACACCGGCGCCGGCCTCTACGGCTGCCAGGCATCGGTCGACCTGTTCGGCATGGAGCGCTCGGACTTCATGACGAGCTGACCGACATCATCACGGTGGGTGACTTCTACGCGCTGGCCAGCGGTGGCCACATCATCTTCACCTGACCGCGACGGACCCTCGCAGACCTGAGATCAGGGACGGCGGACCCGGAGCAACAGCTCCTGCGCCATCGTCGCCAGGTGCAGGCCCGACTCGTCGAACACGTCGCCCACGACGAGCCCGCGTCCGTTGACCAGGCCGTGCGAGCGGATCTCGTAGAGGTGCCACTGGTGGGGGTCGACCGGCCGGTGGAACCAGATGGCGTGGTCGAGGCTGGCGCCCATGAACAGGTCGCGCGGGCCGTGCGTCCCCTCGCCGTTGGGGTGGGCCGTCCGAGCGGCCCCGAACTGGATCGTGTCGGAGGTGAACGCCAGCCCGCACTCGGCCAGACCGGGCACGTCGGCCAGCGGATCGACGATGCGGACCCAGCCCGTGGCGCGGCCCACGCCCTTGGGATATGACACCGTGCGACGGTCGATGAGGAAGCCCCAGCCGTCGGCGTCGATGTCGTCGGGTGACGGCACGTCGGTGGGCGGCTCGACGATCATCGCGTCGGGCTCGTCCTCGTCGACGTGGTACGAGGCACTCAGGTTGAGGATGGCGCCTCCCGACTGCCGGGCCACGACGCGCCGGGTGCAGAACGACCGCCCGTTGCGGATGCGGTCGACCTCGTAGCGCACGGGCTCGGACGTGGTCCCCGGGCGGATGAAGTACGCGTGCACCGAATGGATCCGGAAGCGGTCCTCGACCGTGTGCAGCGCGGCGCGGAGGCCCTGGGCCACCACCTGGCCGCCGTAGATCCGACCGCCCCACGGGTAGTCGCCGGTGGCGCCGACCCAGACGTCGGTTCCGTGGGGTTCGAGTTCGATGAGCTTGGCGAAGGTGGGCGGCACGGGGCGGCGATCGTAGGGGCCTGCCGCCGCACGAGCGGAGCCCGCCCAGTTTTCCTACGGTGCGGGGACTCGCCAGCCGTCCGAATCCAGGAGCACGACCAGACATGGCCATCGCCATCACCGAAGACCACCAGGCACTCGGCGCCACCGTCGCCGACCTCGCCCGCAAGCGCTCGCTCCGCGAGGCGACCCACGCCATGCTCGAGGAGTCGAAGGAGACCCTGCCCGAGGCGTGGGGCGAGATCGCCGAGCTGGGCTGGCTCGGCCTCCACCTCCCCGAGGCCCACGGGGGCTCGGGCTTCGGTCTCGAAGAGCTCGTCGTCGTGGTCGAGGAGCTCGGACGCCGTGCCGCTCCAGGGCCCTTCGTCCCCACGGTGATCGCCAGCGCCGTGATCGCGGCGGTCGGCGACGAGGCGACCTGCGCCGCCCAGCTCCCGGGCCTGGCCGATGGCTCCCGCGTCGGCGCCGTCGCGCTCGGCGGCGATCTCACCGCCACCGGCGACACCGTCTCCGGATCTGCCGGCGTGGTGCTCGGTGGCGGCCTCGCCGACGTGTTGCTCGTCCGTGTCGGCGACGACATCGCCGTCGTCGACGTCCACCACCAGTCGGTCACGGTCGAGGTCCCGAAGAACCTCGATCCCTCTCGCCGATCGGCACGGGTCTCCCTCGACAACACCCCTGCCAGCATCCTCTCGGGCGGCGCACAGACGCTCGTCGACCTGGCGCGCGTGATCCTCAGCGCCGACGCGGTCGGCCTCGCGGCCGAGTGCACCGAGATGGCCGCGTCGTACGCCAAGGAGCGCGTGCAGTTCGGTCGGGTCATCGCGATGTTCCAGGCGGTCAAGCACCACTGCGCCAACATGGCCGCAGCCACCGAGATGGCCACCAGCGCGGTCTGGGACGCAGCGCGGGCCGCAGCCACCGGTGGCGACCAGCTGAGCTACGCCGCCGCCGTCGCCGCCACGCTGGCCGCACCGGCCGCCGACCTCTGCGCCAACCTCAACACCCAGGTGCACGGCGGCATCGCCATCACGTGGGAGCACGAGGCCCACCTGTACATGCGCCGGGCCACCACGCTGCTCCACTTCCTCGACGCCGAACGCGCCGCCGAGGACCTCACCGATCTCGCCCGGGGCGGCGTCACCCGCGCCAAGACGGTCGAGCTCCCACCCGAGGCCGAGGCCATCCGCACCGAGGTCCGCACCTTCGTCGAGTCGATCAAGGACCTCGACGAGGCCGCCCAGAAGGCGAAGCTGGTCGAGACCGGCTACGCCATGCCCAACTGGCCCAAGCCCTACGGCCGGGCCGCGGGCGCCATCGAGCAGCTGGTGATCGAGCAGGAGTTCGGTGCCGCCGACATCAAGCGGCCGTCCTACGGCATCACCGGATGGAACATCCTGACGCTGATCCAGTACGGCACCGAGGACCAGATCGAGCGTTGGGTCAAGCCGGCCCTCGACCAGGACGTCATCTGGTGCCAGCTGTTCTCCGAGCCCGACGCCGGCTCCGACGCCGCCGGCGTCAAGACCCGAGCCACCCGCGTCGACGGCGGCTGGCTGGTCAACGGCCAGAAGGTGTGGACCTCGGGCGCCCACTACTCCGGCCTCGGGTTCGCCACGGTGCGGACCAACCCCGACCTCCCCAAGCACGAGGGCATCACGATGATGGTCATCGACATGCACGGCGAGGGCGTCGAGGTCCGGCCGCTCAAGATGACCAACGGCGGCAAGGAGTTCAACGAGGTCTTCTTCAACGACGTCTTCGTGCCCGACGACGACGTCGTCGGCCCCGTCGACGGCGGATGGACGGTGGCCCGCGCCACGCTCGGCAACGAGAGCGTGAGCATCGGCAGCGGCGACGGCGGCATGTCGATGCCCGGCGCCATGCTGATCCCGCCGTTCGATGCCAACCCCGAGCGCCTCTCCGGCGGCGCGGCGCGCATCGGCCGCTACATCGCCGACCACCAGGCCATGGGACTGCTGAACCTGCGCAGCGCCAACCGCGCCGTCGCCGGCGGCGAGCCCGGACCCGAGGGCGCCATGACCAAGCTCGTGCTGAGCGAGATCGGTCACGAGGCCGCCGCCATCCTCACCGAGCTCAGTGGCCCCGACTCGGTGTTCATGGAGGGTGCCGGCGCGATGAGCAACCAGCTGGTGCTGATGCACCGGGCCATGTCCATCGCCGGCGGCACGTCCGAGATCAAGCGCAACCAGATCGGCGAGCGCATCCTGGGCCTCCCCCGCGACCCGCTGGTGAACTGACCGGTACCGACCGCGGTCGGACGCGACGACGGCCCCGCCGGAACCACCTGGATGGTTCTGACGGGGCCGTTTCGCGTCGCCTGATGACCAGACGGCTCGTTCAGTCGAGGTCGAAGCGATCGAGCTCCATGACCTTGGTCCAGGCCGCCACGAAGTCCGCGACGAACTTCTGATCGGCGTCGGCCGAGGCGTAGACCTCGGCGATGGCTCGCAGCTGCGAGTTCGACCCGAACACGAGATCGCACCGGGTGCCGGTCCACTTGACTTCACCCGAGGCACGGTCGCGCCCCTCGAACACGTTCTCGGTGTCGTCGGTGGCCTTCCACTCGGTGTTCACGTCGACGACGTTCACGAAGAAGTCGTTGGTGAGCGTCCCCTTGCGGTCGGTGAGGACCCCGTGGTCCGAGCCGCCGGCGTTGGCGCCGAGGGCACGCATGCCTCCGACCAGCACCGTCATCTCGGGTGCGCTCAAGGTCAGCAGCTGCGCTCGGTCGACCATCAGCGCCTCGGCCGGCGACGTGTGCCCCTTGCCGAGGTGGTTGCGGAACCCGTCGGCGGTGGGCTCGAGCGGTGCGAACGAGTCGGCGTCGGTCTGCTCCTGCGTGGCATCGGTGCGTCCCGGGCGGAATGGCACCGTCACCTCGTGGCCGGCCGCCTTCGCCGCAGCCTCGACCGCGGCGCAGCCGGCGAGGACGATGAGGTCGGCCATCGACACCTGGGCGCCCGAGCTGTTGAAGTCGGCCCGCACGCCCTCGAGCGTCGACAGGATCCGTCGCAGCTCGTCGGGCTGGTTGACCTCCCAGCCGTTCTGCGGGGCCAGACGGATGCGGGCGCCGTTGGCACCGCCGCGCTTGTCGCTGTTGCGGAACGTCGAGGCGGACGCCCACGCGGTGGAGACCAGCTCGCTGATGCTCAGGCCGGACTCGAGCACCTTCGCCTTCAGCGTGGCGATGTCAGCCTCGCTGATCAGGTCGTGGTCGACCGCCGGCACCGGGTCCTGCCAGATGAGGTCCTCGGCCGGCACCTCGGGACCGAGGTAGCGCGTCTTGGGGCCCATGTCGCGGTGGGTCAGCTTGAACCACGCACGGGCGAAGGCTTCGGCGAACTCCTGCGGGTTCTCGTGGAACCGGCGCGAGATCGGCTCGTAGACCGGGTCCATCCGCAGCGCCATGTCGGCGGTCGTCATCATCGGGGCGTGGCGGCGCGACGAGTCGTGTGCGTCCGGCACGGTGCCCTGCGCCTCGGGGTTCGACGGGGTCCACTGCTTGGCGCCGGCGGGGCTCTCGGTGAGCTCCCAGTCGTAGCCGAACAGCACGTCGAAGTAGCTGTTGTCCCACGTGATCGGGGTGGGGGTCCAG
>JBFJNI010000062.1:0-21211 GCA_041618235.1 Acidimicrobiales bacterium | reverse complement strand
GGACATGCCGGCGTCGATGAGACCGGGTGCGACCGCGTTGACGCGGATCGCCGGCGCCCACTCCAGCGCCATCTGCTGGGTGAGCAGGCCGATGGCCGCCTTGGTGGGGCCGTAGGCGCCGCTCCGCGGTCCGGGCGCGACGCCGTTCATCGAGCCGATGTTGACGATGGATCCCGTCGTCCCGGCGGCCTGGATGGCGCGGGCGACGGTGCGGGCGACGAGGAACGTGCCGGTGAGGTTGACGTCGACGACCGCGCGCCAGTCGTCGGCCGAGAGGTCGGTGAGGGGACCGAACCGGACGAGGCCGGCGTTGTTGACGGTGATGTCGGGTGCGCCGAACTCGTCGATGACGCCGATGACCGCGGCCTCGTCGGTGATGTCGGCCGGGAACGACGTGACGCCGTCCAGGTCGGACGGCTGCACGTCGATGACACCGACCCGCCAGCCTCGCCGCACCCCTTCGGCGGCGATGGCCGCGCCGATGCCGCGGGCACCGCCGGTGACGAGCAGAGCGGTCCGCGTGGGCTCGGTCATGGCTCGAGCCCGAGGGCCCGGTCGCGGGTCAGGACGTCGGTGGCCCAGACGCCGACCCGTTCGCCGACGATCGACCCGCGCTCGGGCCATGGCCGGTCGAGATCGACCGCCGATCCCCGGCTGATGACGTGACGCAGACGGGTGCGCTCGGACAGGACCGAGATGTCGCGATCCGGGTCACCGTCGACGACGAGCACGTCGGCCCGCGCCCCCGGTCGGACGACGCCCAGCGCACCTTCCATGCGCATGGCGATCGCCCCCTGTTCGGTGGCGCAGTTGACGGCCTGCAGCGGGGTGAGGCCGAGCACCTCGACGAACAGCTCGAGCTCGCGGGTGTGCCAGTGGCCGTACGGCGTGAGGGCGAAGCCCGACTCGCTGCCGGTGAGCAGCGGGACGCCGGCATCGAACGCCCGTCGCATCATCTCGCCGGTGGCCTCGATCTCGCCGCGGAAGATGTCCTTCATGCCCACGCCGGCGCCCACGCGGTGGCCGTGATCGGCCAGGTTGGCGAGGAACGTGAACGTGGGGCACAACGATGCGCCGGCCTCGATGACGGCCTCGAGTGCGGCCTCGTCCATGAAGGACGCATGGAGGATGAGATCGACGCCGGCTTCCGCCGCGACCCTGGTCGACTCGGCGCTGCGGCAATGCGCGGCGACCGGTGTCTCGAGTGCGTGCGCCGTCTCGCAGACCGCGCGGAGCTCGTCGGCGGTCCACACCAACAGCTCGCCCTTGTGCCGCGGGATCGACCCCGTGGCGTGGATCTTGATCCAGTCGGCGCCGGCCTTGATGTGGCGCCGGGTCATGGTGACCATCTCGTCGATGGTGGTCACCACCGCGGCGTATCCGGCGCTCCCCTCGTCGGGGATCATCCGCCCGGCCGTGCCACCCACCGAGGTGAGCAGCGCCGACACGCCCGTGGCGATGCGAGGCCCCTCGACCACGCCCGCGTCGACGGCGTCGCGCAGCGCCGGCCCGATCTCGAAGATGGTGTCGGGGTCCATCACCGACGTGACGCCGGCGCGGAGCATCTTCTGGACGTTGAAGCCGGCGACGAGTGCAGCGGTGGCGGCGGTGCGGTGGTGGAACAGCTCGTCGTTCGAAGCGACGTCGTCGAACGTGCAGTGCACGTGGGCATCGATGAGTCCGGGCATCACCGTGAGGCCCGTGGCGTCGATGACCTCGGTCGCCAGGTCGGCCAGGGGACGGCCGTCCCACGTGTCGAGGTCGGGGCCGACGGCCACGATCTCGTCGCCGTCGAGGAGCACGTCGGCATCGGTCGCCGCCGCGCCGGTGCCGTCGATCAGACGGCCGCCGCGGATCAGGATGGGCATCGGTCAGGCTCCTCGATCGCAGCTGTGGGCGGGCCGGGGCGAATACGGTGCCCGGTCATGGATCTCGGTATCAGGGGGAAGCGTGCCGCCGTGGCGGCGAGTTCGGCCGGTCTGGGTCTCGGGGTCGCTCGCGCCCTGGCCGAGGCCGGCTGTGTCGTGGCGATGAACGGACGCGACTCGGACCGCTTGGCCGACGCGGCCGCGTCGGTGCCCGGTGCCATCCCGATCTCGGGTGACGTCGGCACGGTCGACGGCGCATCGGCGTTCGTCGACGTCGCAGCCGAGGTGCTCGGCGGCATCGACATCCTGGTCACCAATGCGGGCGGCCCGCCGGGGGGCACGTTCGCGACCACGTCGGTCGACTCGTACCCGGCGGCGCTCGAGCTGAACCTGATGTCGTCGATCGCCATGTGCCAGCAGACGGTGCCGGCGATGCGCGCGCAGGGCTGGGGTCGCATCGTCGCCATCACGTCGATCTCGGTGCGCCAGCCCATCGCACACCTCATCTTGTCGAACACGGCACGTGCGGGGCTGACCGGATTCCTCAAGACGCTCGCCACCGAGATCGCCGCCGACGGGGTCACCGTCAACTCGCTGCAGCCCGGTCTGCACGCCACCGATCGTCTCCGCTCCCTCGGCAGCGACCTCGACGACCTGGCGCAGGGGGTGCCGACCAAGACCGTCGGCGACCCCGACGACTTCGGACGGGTGGCCGCGTTCCTGTGCTCGGACGCGGCGAAGTTCATCACCGGGGCCGCCATCCCCGTCGACGGGGGCAGCTACAGCGGTCTGCTCTGAACCGGCGCCCGCCATCGGGTCGGCCTCAGGCCTGCTCGATGCGGTCGTCCAGTGCGTCGGACACCGCGCACCCGTCGGGCACGCCACCGATGGCGAGGTCGAGGGACCGGTGGAAGTGGTGGATCAGTCGCTCGTGCCAACCGATCTGGAACGGCTGCGCACCGCGTGAATCGACCGACCGCTGGATGGCGTTCATGTTCGCCGTGTCCTGGGCCATGACGGTCTCGAACAGCGTCATGCGCATGAGGTGCTCCTCGAGCGGCTCACCCTCGCCCCACGCCGGTGCGAACCACACCAGCTCGAGGTCGGTGGCGCGCTGGCCGTCGGGCCACATGCAGATCCAGGCGAACGCTCCGGTGTCCATCGGCGCCACGATGTTGGGGAAGATCCCGAACGACGTGCTCGTCTCGCGCCACAGCTGGCCGACCGAGGGGTTGTCGGCTTCGGGGGACGGAGCGACGAAGGGGATCATCTCCTCCTTCTTGGCCACGGTGAGGCGCGAGTGCCCGTTGGGGAGCATCGCGACGGTGGTGCGGCGGTCGTCGTAGAGCAGCGCGGCGTTGTCCGGATGCACCGTACGGATGTGGTACACCTCGACGAAGGCGTCGACCAGCAGCTTCCAGTTGCACTCGATCCGGTGGTTCTGACGCCCGAGCACCTGCAGGTTCGACCCATCGATCTCGGCCATCTGGTCGGTGAGCGCGCCCAGGAACTCGGTGAGCGGGGGAGCGTCGGGGTCCTCGCTGACGAACAGGAAGCCCTGCCACGACTCGCAGCGCACCGGGACGAGGCCGAGCGCCGATTCGTCGAGGCCGGCGAACGAGCGGGAGTCGGGCACGGCCCGCAGCTCGCCCTGTGTGTCGTAGGACCACGAGTGGTACTGGCAGGTCAGGCGCTTGGCGACACCGCAGTCGTCGCGCACCACGGGCGCGCCGCGGTGACGGCAGCTGTTGTAGAAGGCGCGGACCACGCCGTCCTGCCCACGCACGATCAGGATCGGTGCCCCCGAACGGGTGAAGAGGCGGTAGCTGCCGGGCTCGGCCAGCTCGGACTCGTGGCCGGCGAACAACCAGCTCCGACCCCAGACGCGCTCCTGTTCGAGCTCGGTGAAGGCCGGGTCTCGGTAGCGCTCGACCGGGATCGGCGGCACCGGGACGGCGTCGGCCGGCGGCTCGGTTCGTTCGGCACCTTCGGCCAACTCGGTACGGATTCGGGCTTCGAGCACGGTTTCCATCAACGGTTCCTCTTCTTGGCCCCACTGGTCACTAAACAGTGTTTACTGTACGCTCCGGAAAACGTCCAGACCTGTGGAGCCCTCCGATGCCGATTCCCACCTCTCTCCTGACCGCCGCCCCGAGCGACTTCGACCTCGAGGTCACGTCGGGTACCTGGCCGGCTGACCTCACCGGCGAGATGGTGATCAGCGCACCGCTGCCCGACCCCGCGCTCGTGCACGGCTTCTTCGGCTTCGGCATGATGAACCGGCTGTCGCTGGCGCCGGGCATGCACGGTGCCGGCGAGGGCAAGATCGCCTGGCGCACCAAGGTCATCGACTCGCCGTCTCGTCGTCTGTACGAGCGCCGCCCCGACCTGTTCATGGCCGGCCCCACCGGATACAGCACGCCGTTGGGCCCGCCGAACATGGCCAACACTGCGCCGCTGCCCTGGGGCGATCGCCTCTTCGCCACGTGGGACGTCGGCCGTCCGAGCGAGCTCGACCCCGTCACCCTCGAGTGGCTCGGTGACGCCGGCTCGATCGATGCCTGGGGCGGCCAGAGCATCGAGCTCGGCTCGGTCTTCCCGTTCCTGTTCACCAGCGCGCATCCGGTGGTCGACCCCGACCGCGACTGCCTGTGGACGGTCAAGCTCATCCCCGACATGGCGCGCGACTTCGCCCAGGCGCCCACGCTGGTCCGCTGGGACGGCGACGGCGCCACCGCCAAGCAGTGGCCGGTCGAGGGAGCCGAGGTCGCGGGCTCGATGCACACGATCTCCCAGACGCAGAACTGGCTGATCCTCTCGGACTCGGGCAACTTCAAGGCCGATCCGGTTGCGATGTTCGGCGGCGAGAAGTCGGTGTCGATCGACGACGAGATCAGCCTGTACCTCGTGCGCAAGGAGGACGTCGACCGCACGCCTCCCGGCCAGCCCGTGCAGGCCGTGCCGTTCCGCATGGGTCCGCCTCCCGGTCACTTCTACGGCCAGTGGGATGACACCGCCGGCGTGCGCGTCGTGTTCGAGCACATGGACATGCTCGACCTCGGATTCCCGATCGGCCCGAACGACGTCGACCGCAACGGGGATCCGGTCGATCCGTCGGTCGTCGGCCTCTACTCGATGGGCCTCACGCCCGAGACGATCTCCGAGGCCACGCTCGACCCGACGAGCTCCAAGCTCACCGATGTGGTCCGGGTCCGCGAGGAGTGGTCCTGGAACCTGCAGCTCTCGGCGATGGACTGGTGCACCGAAGGTCTGGCCAAGCCGACGCTCCACCACATGGCGTACCACGGGTGCCGTCCGGGCGGGATCACGCGACGCTCGCTCGACTTCTACGCCGACCGCATCGACGAGTCCGCCATCCCCACCGAAGACACCCCCGGCATGCTCGTCACCTTCGAGCGTGGCTCGCTCGACGAGAAGTCGCGCTGGGAGTACAAGGACACGAGCGACTTCATCACGTCGCCGACCTTCGCCCCGCGCCTCGCACCCGGCGGCCGCTACAAGGGCCCGAACCCCGGCGGCCACGACGGCTACGTCATCCTGCCGGTGCAGAACGACCGCGGCTTCCGCGTCGAGGTCTTCGACGCCGCCGACGTCGGCGCCGGCCCCGTCGCCGTCGCGTCGGCGCCTGCCGGCAAGACCGTGCCGGCGCTGCTCCACGCGGCGTGGATGCCCCAGGCCGTCGACGCCGTCGACGCCGAGCGCATGTCGTTCGCCAGCGAGCTCGACGACGCCAAGCTGGCCACGCTCGAGCCCGACGTCGTGCAGGTCACCCGGGAGATCGCCGACGAGCTCGGCGGCTGACCTCGCGGGCGGCCACGCTGGGCTGGGTGTGACCCGTTCCGCCGCGTGATCGCGACTTTTCCGGCGACAGCGTCGGGACGGCCCAGCGGTCCAGCGCGCGTCTCGGTCTGGCAGCCTGGGGACGTGCAGCGGGATCTTTCGTGGGACGTCCTCGTCACGACGTGTGATCGCCTCGCGGAGAAGTACGACCCGGGGCAAGTGAAGCCAGCCGAGCGGTGGCGGGGATTCTGGATCGTCGCCGGTATCGAGGCACCTCAGTTCGCGGTGTTCGAGCCGGTCATGCGACGGCGGCCGTTCTCGCGGAACTGGGAACACCTCGTGCCCATCCAGAAGGCCGCGTCTCGCTCGGCCGCTGTGCTTCGAGGAGGTACCTAGGCGCCGCGCAGAAGTCGCGATTACGCGGCGGGATGACGTGGTCGTCGCACCGGGTCGCGCCTCAGCGGCGGGCGAGCTCGTCGATGTTGGCCCAGGGCGACACGACGAACTCGATGGCCTGGCGGAAGACGAGGACCCGCAGTGGGGTCGGCTCGATGTAGCCAGCCCACGTGGTCTGGTCGGTGATGGTGACGTTGGCCGGGTCGATGACGACCTGGTCGGGCGCGGCGAGACCGGCGTCGTAGAACGTGCGGTCGTGGACGCCGTTGCGCCAGTAGATGTCGTCGTTGGCCGTGGTCCACTCGTGGGCGCTGATGACCGTCTCGGCGTCGTCGGGGATCGAGAACGACGCCTCGAACGTCGACCCATGAGGGCCGAGCACGGTCGAGACCTCGTCGCCGACGCGGCGGTGGTCGACGCGGGAGCCCGGCGTGATGACGTCGACGGGGTCCATCGACCGTCCGCTCGAGCGGGCATCGACGATGAGGTAGCGCGGGACGCCGTCGGCGTCCTCGACATAGACCGACCACTCGGCCCGCAGGCCGTTGGTGATGCCCGACACCCGGTAGACGTTGAGCGTGAGCACGTACTCGGGCTCGTCGTCGATGAGGCAGCGGATCGGTGCCAACTGGGTGCCGGCGGGCAACGAGAGATCCGCCAGGAAGCGGTCGCGCTCGTCGGCTCGGATGCGGAACACGAAGTACACCGACGGCGGGTCGTTCTCGACCGTGAACCGCACGAGCGGTTGCTCCTTGCCGAGGGCGATCATGATCGCCGAGCGCATCGCCATCTGCGAGTAGAGGAAGCGTCGCAGGGCACGCCGGCCGAGGAGTCCCATCTTCGAGACCGAGTGCGGACGAGATCCACCGAGCATGCCCATCGCCCGAGTTAACACTGTTTACCAATTGGGGTCAATCGGACTAGCGTCGAGGCCATGAGCCTGCTCACCGGGGACTTCGCCGCCGACCGACCCGATGCCATCGCGCTGATCGACGAGCGGCGACGGGTCACCTGGGCCGAGCTCGACCAGCGGGTCGACCAGGTACGGGCGGCCCTCGCGGGCGCCGGTCTGGGCGAGGGCAGCACCGTTGCGGTGATGGCCGGCAACCAGATCGAGCTGTTCGAGCTCACCCTGGCCTGCATCCAATCGGGGGTCCTGCTCGTCCCCGTGAACTGGCACGTGGTGGCCGACGAGCTGCGTTACATCCTCGACGATGCCGGGGCCGACGCCCTGGTGGTCGACGAGCGTTGGGTGCAGGTCGCTGTCGATGCCGGCGCACCCGATCGCTCCGTCGTCATCGGCGACGACGCCCCCGACGGCTTCGAGACCTGGAAGGCGTTCACCGATCTCGACGTGGCCGACCGGCCCGAACCCGTGCGGGGCGGCGTGATGTTCTACACGTCGGGCACCACGGGGCAGCCGAAGGGCGTGCGGGGCTCGCTGGCCGGGGTGGGCGGCGACGCCGCGATGTGGCAGCTGCTCGCCGGCTCGTCGTCGATGTTCAGCCTCGCGACCGAGTCACCCGTGTACGCACTGGCCGGTCCGGCATACCACTCGGCCCAGTGGGTCTTCGCCTACTTCTCGTTGCTCTCGGGCGCCACGGTCACGATGCAGCACTCGTTCGACCCTGAGGCCCTGCTGGCGCTGCTCGAGCGAGACCGCGTGACGAACACCTTCCTGGTGCCGACGCAGTTCACCCGCATGCTGCGCCTCGACGACGACGTCCGAGCGAAGTACGACCTGTCGAACCTGGTCGCCGTCCACCACGGCGGTGCGCCGTGTTCGCCGCGTGTGAAGCGGGCGATGATCGACTGGCTCGGACCGGTCGTGTGGGAGTTCTACGGCGGCACCGAGGGTGGCTTCATCTCGATGATCTCGGCCGACGAGTGGCTCGAGCGGCCGACGAGCGTCGGTCGGATCGTGCCCATCGTCGAGGTGTTCGTCGCCGACGACGACGGCAAGAAGCTGGGCCCGAACGAGCCCGGCAACCTCTGGTTCAAGTCGATCATGGGGACGAGCTTCGAATACCACAACGCCCCGGAGAAGACGGCCGACGCCCACCTCGAACCGGGCGTCGCCACCCTCGGCGACATCGGCTATCTCGACGACGACGGCTTCCTGTACCTGTCCGATCGCAAGATCGACATGATCATCTCGGGCGGCGTCAACATCTATCCGGCGGAGATCGAAGCGGTCCTCACCGAGCACCCCGACGTCGACGACGCGTGCGTGTTCGGGATTCCCGACGAGGAGTTCGGCGAGTCGGTCCTGGCCGTCGTCGAGGCGCCCTCGGCCGGCGCCGGTCTGGCTGACCAGCTCGACGCCCGCTGCCGCGAGAAGCTCGCCGGCTACAAGCGGCCCCGCCGCATCGAGGTCGTCGACGAGCTCCCCCGGAGCGAGGTCGGCAAGGTCGCCAAGCGCGATCTGCGGGCGCCCTACTGGGACGGCGCCGACCGCTCCATCTGACCGGGCCCGTCTGGATCAGGCGTCGGCGGGCGCGGTCTGCATCGCCTTCATCGCCAGCGGTGCCGCCTCGGCCATGAGGTCCAGGTCGGGAGCGAGGCGTCGGCAGGCGTCGTCGGCGAAGATCAGGTTCTTGGTCAGCAGGACCAGAAGCTTCGGTAGGCGGAAGTGGAACTGCGTGACGAGGCGCAGGCTCTCCTGCATCGACATCGTCACGTTGGCCATGTCGGGGATGCGGAGCTCGGTTGGCAGCATCGCCGGGTCGATCCTGGTGACGAGGTCGTCGAGGTCGACGTCGGGAGGGAACGCGCCCATGTCGCGGAACGCCGCGAGCTGACCCTTCACGTCGCCCACCGAAGCGGCCGCCATCATCGCCGCGAACGCCGACCGTTCGACCGGGCTGAGCCGCCCGACGATGCCGTAGTCGAGGATGGCGTAGCGGCCGTCGGCCAGCACCATGATGTTGCCGGGGTGGAGATCGCCGTGGAACACGCCCCAGACCAATGCCCCCTCGGCGAAGGCCGCGAAGCCGGCCGAGACCAGCTCGGCGGTGTCGATGCCGGCGGCGGTCATTCCCGCGGCGTCGGTCGAGTCGAAGCCCTCGAAGCGCTCCATCACCAACACCCGGCGTGTGACGAGGGTGGGGTGCGGGCGGGGGACCGCGACACCTGCGGCCGCGTCGGAGCGGCCCACCGCCTCGGAGACGTCGAGCTGGTTCTCGGCTTCGAGGCGGAAGTCGAGCTCCTCCATCAACGTCTCGGTGAAGTACTCGATGATGCCGGGGAGGTTGCCGGCACGGGCCGGCGGGACGAAGCGGTCGAGGAGATCGGCGAGCGTCGAGATCCACTTCAGGTCGTGGCGGACCTGCGCGGCGATGCCGGGGCGCTGCACCTTCACGACGACGGCCCGGCCATCGGGAAGCGTGGCGGCGTGGACCTGGGCGATCGAGGCGGCAGCCAGGGGCTCACGATCGAAGCTGGCGAAGGCGTCGATGCCGCCGGGGATCTCCTCGGCGAGCACCTGGCGCACGTGGTCGAACGGCTCGGGTGGCACGCGGTCGCGGAAGCTCTCGAACTCCTCGACGAGGCGTTGCGGGAACAGCCCCGTTCCGCCCGAGATCAGCTGCCCGAACTTCACGAAGGTCGGGCCGAGGCGGACGAAGAGCGTGCGCAGCCGGGGGGCCAGCGCATCCACGCCTCCGAGCGATGACGCGACGAGTGCCACGCCGACCCGCGCGAGGACGGGGACCGCGTCCGGGAGTGCGCGCAGCCGGGGGCGGAGGATCTCGGCCGCCTGGGCATCGACCCATGCCCGCTGGTGGTCGAGACCGTCGAGCCACACGGGATACCGGCGCGTCCCGTCGAGGTCGGGGAGCACGTGGCGTTCGCGCCCGTCGAGGCGTCCGTGCACCGTCCCAGCCGTTCTCTTCATCCCGGAGCCACCTCTCGCCTTAACGCTGTAAACTAGCCGTCGTGACCGATCTCGTCCTCACCCGCGAACGGATCATCGACGCTGCCGAGGCGATCGTCCGCGCCGAGGGGATCGAGGCGCTGGGCCTGCGTCGGCTGGGCCGAGACCTCGGCGTGACCGCGCCGGCGCTGTACGGCTACATCGAGAACCTCGAGGACCTGAAGCGTTCGTTGGCCGAGCGGCAGTTCGGTGCGCTGATGTCTCGCTTCGACCAGATCCGGGCGCGCACGCCCGAGAACCGCGTACGTGCGCTCAGCCGGGCCTACATCGACTACTCCCTCGACGAGCCGAATCTGTTCAAGATGCTGTTCATCTACCCGCCCGACGTGGGCGGCACCGGCGTCGAGCACGAGCTGCCGATGGCCACGAAGGTCTTCATGGCCGCCGCCGAGCCGCTGGAACAGGGCATCCAGTCCGGGGTGTTCGCAGCTCGTGAGGTCACCGACGCGGCGCTCGCGGTGTGGGCCGCTGTGCACGGCTGCGCCACCTCGCTGAGCCTCGGCTTCGGCTTCGACGACGCCAGCGTCCAGCGCCTCATCGACAACGTGCTCGACATGGTCCTCGCGGGTCTGCGCGGCGACTGACGCCACAGGCGTGGGTGGGCTCAGCGGAGCTGCGCCAGCGCCTCCTCGACGCCGGCGACGTAGCCGCCGCCGAACTTGACGGCGTGGATGATGAGCGGAGCCAGCTGGTGGAGCGGCACCCGGTC
Source organism: Acidimicrobiales bacterium (assembly GCA_041618235.1). Classification (GTDB taxonomy): domain Bacteria; phylum Actinomycetota; class Acidimicrobiia; order Acidimicrobiales; family Salinilacustritrichaceae; genus Salinilacustrithrix. Next base: position 10,503 of record JBFJNI010000062.1, on the reverse strand, counting down.
CTCCCAGCCGTTCCCCAGCGGGGCGAGGCCTCGATAGGCGCCGAACGCTGCCTCCCCGAACCCACCGAAGAGGCGCATCATCGCCAGGTCGAACTCCCGGTGTCCGCCGTGTGCCGCAGGATCGACCAACCAACTGGTGCCCTCGACGTCGACGATCCGGTTGCCGCCCCACAGGTCGCCGTGGAGGCGGGCCGGTGGCTCGGGGTCGCCGCCGAGGTCGTCGAGGCGGGCGGCCACGCGGTCGATGGCGCGCACGGTGGACGCGTCGAGCGCACCCGTGTCGCGTGCGAGCCGGGCCAGCGGCTCGAGACGCTGCGAGCCGTAGAACTCGACCCAGGAGTCGCACGGCTCGTTGGGCAGGCCACGGCTGCCGGTGGTCCTGCGGTCCTCGCGTCCGAAGCACGGGGCGCCGGCGCGGTGCAGGGACGCCAGCGCACGGCCGAACGCCTCGTCGTCGGCGTCGCTCCGGTCGCCGACGTCGATCCACTCGAGCACGAGGTGTGCCGGGTCGTCGGCGACGGCGAGCACCTCGGGCAGCGGGATCACCCCGGGCTCACGCAGCCAGGTGATGCCGGCCGCCTCGGTGGTGAAGAATCCCTCCGGCGGCGACGCATGGGTCTTGACGAACACCGTGCGATGGTCGTCGAGGACGGCGCGGAACGCCTCGCTCACGTCGCCGCCGGAGACCGGGCTCCACTCCTCGGGCCGAGCGCCGACCTCGCGCTGGATGGCGTCGACGACCTCGTCCTGCATCGGCGGGACCGTAGCTGCGGACCAGACCGACGGCGGTACGGCGGGGGCGCCCCTGTACGCCCCACGCCGCACTGCCAATGCCTCTCTTCTACGGAGGACCCGCCGACGGTGGATGACCCGGCCGGCGATCGATCCGGACGAATCGTGCGCCCCGTCGCTCGGCGCCGGCCTCGCGCGTCGGTCAGACTGGCCCGATGCTGGATCTGACCGTTGTCTCGATCCCCGTCTACTTCGGCACGATGGCCGCGGAACATCGGTACCTGAAGGCGCAGGCGGCCGAGCACGGTCCCTCGGCGGCGGACTACACCGGGCCCGACACGGCGACGTCGCTGGCCATGGGGCTGGGCTCGCTGATCGCACCGCTGGTCATGCCCAAGCTGGTGAAGAACGTCGTCCCCGGCAAGGGGAAGTACGGGAAGGTGCTGGTCGGCGCTGCGCTGGCCGCAGCCGTCGCGACGTCGGTGGCCGATCGGATCGCGGCGGGCGAACCCGCCGAGGACGAACCCGACACCCCCGAGGTCTCCCGCCGCCGGCGCCTGGGCCGCCTCGCCCGCCGGACGCGTCGGGTCACCGGCCCGGCTGCCGTCGCAGCGGGCACGCTCGCGCTGAGCACCACGTTCGCCAGCCGCACCAACCCCGAGAAGATGTGGCGCAAGGGCCAGGCGAACGACCGCGGGACGGGCCCCGTCGCCTGGGCGGCGGCCATCGCCGGCTGGGACTTCATCTACTACTGGAACCACCGGTTCATGCACGAGGTCCGCGGCATGTGGGCCATCCACGTCGTGCACCACTCGAGCGAGCGGTACAACCTGTCCACCGCGCTCCGTCAGCCGGTGGCCGACGTGCTCGGCGTGTGGGTGCCGTACGGACTGATGGCTCGCATGGGCATCCGGCCGTATCTCATCTCGCAGGCACGGGCCATCAACCTGCTGTACCAGTACTGGGTGCACACCGAGACCATCCGCTCGCTCGGTGCGGCGGAGGAGGTGCTCAACACGCCTTCGCACCACCGGGTGCACCACGGTTCACAGCGGCAGTACCTCGATCGCAACCACGGGTCGATCCTCATCGTGTGGGATCGGCTGTTCGGCACGTTCGAACGTGAGGGCGAGCGGGTCCGCTACGGCCTCACCAAGAACATCGAGACGTTCAACCCCGTGACGGTCGCCACCCACGAGTACCGCGACATCATCCGTGACGTCGCCGGCTCGACCAACTGGCGCGACCGTCTCTCGTTCGTGCTCCGCGGGCCGGGCTGGGCGTACGACCGCCACCGAGAGCTCGCAGGCACGGACGCCGAGATCGTCGACTCACCGGAGGACGCGGTGACGGCCGCGTGAGCGAGCCCGGTGACGCGGCGACGGACACCTGCGCCATCGACGCGTTCATGGCCGCCGAGCGCGAGCTGCTCGACCGGGTCGCGCCCCAGGACCTCGAGGCGGAGATGGCCGCCGGCGCCCTGGTCGTGGACACCCGCCCGGTGCACCAGCGCATCGTCGAGGGTGAGCTGCCCGGAGCCGTGATCATCGATCGCAACGTGCTCGAGTGGCGGCTCGATCCGACCTCACCCGATCGCATCCCCGAGGTCTCGGGCCACGATCAGCGCATCGTCCTCGTCTGCCACGAGGGCTACTCGTCGAGCCTCGCCGCCGCGACGCTCCGACGGATCGGCATGACCAGGGCCACCGACCTCGTCGGCGGCTACCAGGCCTGGAAGGCCGTCACCAGCTGATCTCGACCTCGATCTCGGAGCCGTCGTCGCCGACCTCGATCTCGAGCGCCAACGTCACCTGATCGGGGACCTTCACCGAGTACCGCACGCCGTCGCGCTCGAACTCGAGCTGATTGTGGCGGGCGAGCTGGTCTGCGATGTCGCGCAGCTTCGCGGCGGCCGGCTCCCGGCCCATCGACTCGCTGCTCTTGTGCTCGATCAGGTCCATCGATGCTCCTGCCTCGTCGTCGTTCGGTGTGGCTCGCACAGTCTGGCTGCTCGCCCGCACGCGCGCAGGCGCGTCAGTGCTCGATCAGGCCGGAGGACTTCAGTGCCGCTTCGGTCATCTCGCGGCCCAGCTCGATGAGCTCGAGCGCTCGGTGGAACTCGAAGGTCCGGGCGCTCGACTTGGGGATCTCGACCAGCACGTCGGGCGGGTAGCCGGCGAGTTTGTAGCTGGTCAGCGTGGCCTGCATCGTCTCGTAGGCGAGGTTCATGATGTCGAAGCGCCCGAAGGCGGCGATCTGCTCGGCTTCGGTGCGGTCGTTGTCGCGGCTGAGCTTCGACTTGACCGTGTCCCAGTCGAGCATCCGGGCGGCGCGATCGCGCAGCGTGACCGACTCGTCGTCCTGTTCGAAGTCGGTGTGGATGTCGTCGTCCTCGTCGGCGGGGAGCAGCGGGCCCGACGGCCGGGTCGGCGTGTGACGTCGGGTCTCGCCGGAGAGGTGGACCGCGATGGTGACGTCGGCCTGTGACGACAACGTCGGCAGGATCGGCACCGGGTTCATCAGCGCGCCGTCGACGAGGATCTGGTTGTCGGTGATCACCGGTGTCAGCAGCGACGGGATGGCGACCGAGGCGCGGATGGCGTCGGCCAGCGAGCCGTCCTGGAACCACACCTCGCGCTGCGAGAGCAGGTCGGTCGCGACGGCGGTGTAGGCGATGGGCAGATCCTCGATCTGGACGTCGCCGATGATCTCGCCGACGGATGCGAAGAGCTTCTCGCCGCGGATCGCGCCCATCGAGGACAGGGACAGATCGACCAGACGCAGGACGTCTCGCTGGCGCAGCTTCACCACCCACTCGCGGTATTCCTCGAGCTTGCCGGCGGCATACACGCCACCGATGAGCGCGCCCATCGAGCAGCCCGACACGGCGATGATGTCGAAGCCGTGGGCGAGGAGGACGTCGATCGTGCCGATGTGCGCGTACCCGCGTGCGCCGCCGCTGCCGAGCACGAGCGCCGCGGTGCGTGCACCGGTCGTTGTCTCCACGTCGGTCATCCGGCGAGCTTCGCCTTCACCATGGCCGACACGACCTTGCCGTCGGCCCGGCCGGCCACCGCGGCCATCACGGCCTTCATCGCCTGACCCATCTGGCTGGGCTCGGTGAAGCCGCCGGCGGCGAGGGTGTCGGAGACCAGCGCCTCGACCTCGGCTTCGCCGAGGCCCTTGGGCAGGTAGCCGGCGAGGATCTCGCGCTCGGCCAGCTCCTGCGCGGCCTGCTCGGGCCGGCCGCCGTCGCGGAAGGCCTCGGCCGCCTCGTCGCGGCGCTTGACCTGGGTGCGGATGACGGCCTCGACGTCGTCGTCGGTGAGCGTGCGGGCGCTGTCGCCGGCGACGGCGGCTTCCTTGACGGCGGCGATGGCGCTGCGCAACGTGGTGGTGGCCACCTTGTCGCGGGCCTTCATCGCCGTCGTGAGGTCGGCCTGGAGTCGGTCGGCCAGGGAGTCGGCCATGGGATCCTCCTGGACGGGATCGGTGGTGGGGGCCCAGCCTGGCGCACGGCCGTGTCGGACACGAACCCGTTCGCCCGAGTCGCCCGTTCTGCCGGGTGCTCCGGTCTCTCGTCGTCCGCCGTCCGGGAGTACCCTCCGTGGCGATGGGCCCGAACGGGTGGGTCCTCGTGCACGTGACAGGCAGGCGATGAACACCACCGACGAGCCGACGTCCGAGCGCCGGCGACCCAGGATCGAGACCCTCCATCAGCCGGACGGCCCCGCGATCCTCACCGCCACCGTCGGCCGACGCGTGATGGTCGAGCACGGCGAGGTCGTCGAGATGACCGACCGCACGGTCGTGGTCGAGACCGACGACCCGGCGGTCGCGCTGGCCCTGAACCTGGCACCCGAGGTGTCGGTCTCGGTGCAGCTCGCCGGCGACACCCGAGAGCTGCGTACCGTCCCCGGCCGCCGGTCGTCCGACAACCCCAGCTCGCGCCGGGTCGAGCTCGTCGTCAGCGAGCTGATGGGCTGACGCCCGGGCGGGTCCGATGCGGCCGGTCGCGCCGCGGTCCTAGTCTCCGGCCATGATCGACGCCGACGGCTACGACGAGTTCGGGCTCTTCCACGAGAACGCGGCCGAGGTCGGGCTCGAGTACCACGGGCCGCCGGCGGTCGAGCGCGTGCACGCGGATCTCGGTGACGGTCGCTCCCTCAGTGCCTTGCGGTGGGGGACCGCGCCACCCGAGCTGGTCCTCGTCCACGGCGGCGGACAGAACGCCCACACCTGGGACACCGTGGCATTGGCTCTCGGTCTGTCGCTGGTGGCCGTCGACCTGCCCGGCCACGGTCACTCGGGCGACGTCCATCCCGGACGCCCCCCGTCGCCGCATTCGCTCGCCCACGACGTCGCCGTCGCCGTCGAGGCGTTCGCGCCGAGGGCGTCGATGGTGGTGGGGATGTCGCTCGGCGGACTCACGTCGGTGCAGGTGGCGACCACCCGGCCCGCGCTCGTCCGCAAGCTGATGATGGTCGACGTCACGCCTGGCGCCGGCGGCGAGAAGACCGCCGACATCGTCAAGTTCCTCTCGGGTCCCGAGACCTTCTCCAGCCTCGACGAGATCCTCGAGCGGACCATTGCGTTCAACCCCACGCGCAGCGAATCGTCGTTGCGTCGCGGCGTGCTCCACAACACGGTGCAGCGAGCCGACGGCACCTGGGCGTGGCGGCACCAGCGCACCCGGGCAGTGATACCCGACGCTGCTGACGGCGAACGACCCGCCATCGACTTCGGGGCGATGTGGGACGACATCGAGGCGATCTCCGCCCCGATGCAGCTCGTCGTCGGCGACCGGTCGCCGGTGGTCGACGACGCCGACAAGGCCGAGTTCCGGCGCCGGCAACCGACCGCGCCCATCATCGAGGTCGCCGACGCCGGCCACTCGATCCAGGGCGACCAGCCGCTGGAGCTGGCTCGTCTGATCACCGAGTTCCTCGGGGCGTAGCGGCCCGGAGGCCCCGGGGGTACCCGCCCCACCGCGGCCGGTCCACCATCATGGGAGCGTGCGTCGAGCCCTTGCTGCCGCCGTCCTGGGACTGAGTCTCTGGATCGGGTCCCTGGCCTGGTCCGGGTTCGTGATGACGCGCACCGTCCTCGATCCCGGCCGTTCCGAAGCCGTCGCCGAGGCCCTGCTCGAGAACGACGCCGTCCGAGACCAGTTGGTGGCGAACATCGCCGGCGGCATCGAGGCCACCCTGCCCGCGGGTGCACCGGTCGACCGTCCGACCATCGAGGCGGCGGCTCGCACCGCACTCGAGTCGCCACAGGTCGAGGCGCTGTTCCTCGACGCCTTCGTGCGTACCCACCAGGCGTTCCTCGGCGAGGGCGAGCCACCCGAGTCGATCGACGGCGGCGCCTTCGGTGCGGCGGCGCGCGATGCGCTGGTGCAGTCCCGCCCCGAGCTCGATGGCGTCCTCCCGGCAGCGCCGAGCCTCCCGGTCCCGTTGCCGACCGAACGCATCCCGAACCTCGGCGGTGTGCGGACGTTCCTGCTGACGGCCATCCCCGTGATGGCGGGCGTCGCCGCGCTCGGCGCGCTGCTGGCGCTCATCGTGACCTCGAACCGGCCCGCGGTGATCCGGCGAGCCGGCGTGTGGGCCATCGGGCTGTCGGCCGTGATCCTGATCTTCGCCTACGGCATCCCGGCAGCAGCCGAGGCCTGGGCGCCGGCGCAGGCCGAGATCATCGCCGCCCTCATCGGCGCGCTGGCCGCGGCCACCCGCGGCCCGGCGGTCGCGCTGGCGGCCGCGGGGGTCGCGGGGCTGCTGCTCTCGCTGGTCTGGAAGGCGGCGCCGTCGTTGATCGGGGCCGACGGCGAACCCGTTCCCCGCAATGTCGGGCGGGGTGGCCGTCAGGTGCGGGCCACGCCGCCCCGAGGCGCTCGCCAGGACCTTCCTCGTGGGTACCGGGCCCCGGCCGCGCCCCCGCCGACTCTGGCGGCGCCGACCCGCACGGCGCCGCCGCGCGCGCCCGATGGTCCGGGTCGTCGACGGCCACCCGTGGTCGATCCGACGCAGGGCTACAGCGACCTCCGACCGACGACGACCACGGGGGCGGCCGAACCGACCCGCGTGCAGGCCGCGGCCGCCGACGCTGCCTCAGGTCGGCGGAGCCCACCCGCTGACGCCCCAGGCGCGCGCTGGGTCGACGGTGTCGGCTGGGTGCACGACGGCGTCGGCGCGATCCCGCCGAGCGCCCGCTGGGTGCCCGGTGTGGGCTACGTGCTCGATGTCGACTGAGCGCGGATGACGTTCAGGAACCGGTCGATGCCCTCGACCGCGGCGTTGGTGCGGTTCGATGCGAAGACGTCGAATGCGTGCTGGGCGCCCGGGTACTCGACGTAGACCGCGGGGTTCGACGACTCCTTGCGGAGGAGGTCGACCATCGACCGGGCCTGCTCGACCGGCACGAGCGAGTCGTTGGTGCCGTGCAGGAGCATCATCGGGACCGCGTCGGCGTCGACGTGGGTCATCGACGATGCCTGCTCGAAGACCTGCGGCGACGTCGTGAAGCTGTCCTTCACGACGCGGGTCTCGAGCAGCTCGAGCAGGTCGGGGCTGCCGGTGTCGTCGCGGTTGGTCCAGTCGTAGACGCCGTAGAACGGCACGGCGGCCTTCACCGACGTGTCGGCGTCCTCGAAGCCGGGCTGGAACTGCGGGTCGTTGGGCGTGAGGGCGGCGAGCGAGCAGAGATGGCCGCCGGCCGAGCCACCGGTGATGGCGACCCAGTCGGGGTCGCCGCCGTGCTCGGCGATGTTCTCCTTCACCCAGGCCATCGCGCGCTTCACGTCGACGATGTGGTCGGGCCACGCCGAGCGTGGGCTCAACCGGTAGGTCACCGACACGACGACCCAACCGCGCTCGACCATGTGGACCATGAGCGGATACGCCTGGCCCTCCTTGTCGCCCGTCATCCAGGCGCCGCCGTGGACCTGCACCAGCACCGGCGACTTCGCGTCGGCCGGCAGGTCTGGGCGCTTCCACACGTCGAGCGTCGTACGCCGACCATGGGTGTCGTATTCGATGTGACCCTGTTCCACGTAGCGCTTCCGTACCGCCGGGGCGGGGAAGACCGGGAGGTCCGTGCGCAGCGGCACCATCGGGTTGGGTGCCATGCGGTCGCGGTAGCCGTCGCCGAGCTCGTCGACCAACGCCCGTTCGACGATGCGGTTGGCGTCGAGGGATTCCTTGTGGATCTTGTACAGCGCGGCCGCCGAGGCGGCGGTGAGCGCGAGTCCGAGCTTCCCGGACTTGGTCTTGTGCACGCCACGGGCGAGACCGAAGGCCGCCGAGCCGCCGTAGGCCGCCAGGTGATGCAGCGGCAGTTCCGACGGGAGCAGGCCGAAGGCGAACGACGGCACCGCCGCCAGCCCGCTGCGGGAGAACGAAGAGCGTGCGTTGGCGGTGGTCAACGCCCGGAACACGCTGCCGGCCAGGTACTTGGTGCCAGATTCCATCGCCACAACCTACGGCCCCACGCCAGATCTGCCGAAGTCCCGCCAGGACCGGCGCCCGAGCTTCAGGTGGACTTGGCGCGTGACGGCGCCACCCTCGGCGGCTCGTGCGGCATCTTCGGATACACGGGCGGCCATGGCGCGTCGCCCACGCCGGCGTCGATGTCGGCCCGCCACCGCTCGAGGAGCGGATCGAGCGACTGGGGGTGGTCGTCGATGGTGGCCCACGGGTCGCCGTCGGCGGCGAGCCGCTCGGCGACCACGGGGATCGTGAGCTCGTCGGGGTGGATCGCGTCGAGCTCGTCCCAGCGGAACGGGGTCGACACCTGCGCCCCCACTCGGGGCCGCGCACACCAGGCACCGAAGACCGTCTTGTGGGGTGAGTTCTGGTTGAAGTCGACGAACACCTTCGAGCCTCGTTCCTCCTTCCACCATGCCGCCGTGATCAGCTCGGGTCGGCGGCGCTCCAGCTCGCGGGCCACGGCGACGGCTGCCGCCCGCACGTCGTAGGAATCCCACCGGGGTTCGAGCCGGACGTAGACGTGGATGCCCCGGTTGCCCGTGGTCTTGGGGAACGACGGCATGCCGAGCTCGTCGAAGAGGGCACGGAGCTCGTGCGCGGCCTCGCGCAGCATCGGGAAGTCGACACCGGGGCTCGGGTCGAGGTCGATGCGCAGTTCGTCGGTGTGGGCCGGGTCGTCGGCTCGCAGCGGCCAGGGATGGAACCCGAGGCAGCCCATGTTCACGGCCCAGGCGATGTGGGCGACGTCGGCGACCACCATGGCATCGGAGGTGGTGCCGTTGGGTGTCGACATGACCGTCGTCTCGAGCCACTCGGGAGCGCCCTTCGGTACCCGCTTCTGGAAGAACGACTTGCCATCGGCTCCGTCGGGGAAGCGCTGCATGAGCGTCGGGCGGCCACCCATCGCCCGCATGATCGGTTCGGCCACGCGCACGTAGTGATGGACGAGGTCGAGCTTGGTCTCGCCACGCTCGGGGAAGAAGACCTTGTCCGGGCTGGTGATGCGGACCTCGACACCGTCGATCTCGAGGTGCACCGGAGCGGGTTTGGCCACGGCCGCACGGTACCGCCGCTCCGGACGCCAGACTGCCGCCATGACCGTTGCCTTCGACCACGTCCTGCTGACGGCGCCCGATCCCGATGCCGCCGGCGACGAGCTCTTCGCCGCGACCGGCCTGGCATCGATCGCCGGCGGCGAACACGTCGGTCAGGGGACACGCAATCGCATCGTGCCCCTGGGCGACGGCTATCTCGAGCACCTCGGTCTCGTGGCCGGCGACCCCGTCACGTCGGTGATGTCGGATTGGGTGCGCGGCCGGCCGGCCGGCCCGGCCGCACTGTGCCTGCGCACCGACCGCATCGACGAGGATGCCGCTCGTCTCGGCACGACGGCCTTCGCCATGGAACGCCGGCGGCCTGACGGCGTGGTGCTGCGCTGGCGCCTCGCCGGGCTCGAGATGGCCATCGAGCACGGCTCGCCCTTCTACATCGAGTGGGACGTGGCCGCCGGAGACCACCCGCAGGCGGCGCACGCGGACCATCGGGTCCAGCCCACCGGCATCGCGTGGGTCGAGCTCGGGGGCGCCGAGGCCCGCATCGCGGCGTCACTCGGCGAGCACGATCTCGACGTCCGTCTCGTCGGCGGCTCCCCCGGGGTGCGGCGGGTCGCGGTCGCGACCGACGCGGGCGAGATCATCATCGGCTGATCGTCGGTGGGCGGCGCTGGGTACGGTGCCCGCCGTGCAGACCGTCCACGTCCTCGGGAACCCGGCCGCGCGTGGAGGAACCGGCGACGTGGAGCGGGTCGTCAACCGGCTCCGAGCGTCCGGCCACGACGTCGTGACGCTCGAGGCCACGTCCGCCGACGAGTCGGAGCGGATGGCCCGTGCGGCGGTCACCGAGGGCGCGACCCGGTTGGTGGTGGTCGGTGGCGACGGCCTCGTGCGCATCGGGGTGCGGGCCGTCGCCGAGACCGATGCGGTCCTCGGCATCGTGCCGCAGGGCACCGGGAACGACTTCGCCCGGGCCCTCGGCCTGCTCGAGGGCGGCCTCGAGGACCACATCGCCCGCGCCCTCGAGCCCGGCGTGGCGATCGACGCCATGCGGACGAACCACGGCTGGGTCGCCAGCGTCGCCACCATGGGCTTCGCCGGCGACGTCACCGCGCGCGCCAACGGGTTGCGGTGGCCTCGTGGCGCGCAGCGCTACACCGTGGCCACGTTGTTCCAGCTCCCGCGGCTGCGCAGCCTGCGAGCCACCGTCGAGATCGACGGCGTCGTCCACG
>JBFJNI010000061.1:0-21764 GCA_041618235.1 Acidimicrobiales bacterium | reverse complement strand
CCCGGCCCGACAGCAGGTCTTCGATGACCTGCTGGCGGCGGGCCGCGGGGATCTGCGGATCGGACAGCGTCGACGAGAGCTCGTCGTTGTTGCCGATCGTCTGGGCGAGGGTGAAGATCTCACCCTGGACCGCGTCGAGCTCGCCCTCGGCGCTGGCGACGGCCAACAGGGCCTTCGCGTATGCGGTGTCGCGCTCGCTCGCCATGATCAGCCCTGACCGTTCTTCGAACCCGAAGGGTTCGCCTGGACCCGGTTGATGTAGTCCTCGATCAACTGGATCTGGGCGTTGCGGTCGAGGTTGGCACCGACGACGGCCTCGGCAGCGCCGATGGCGATGTCCGCGACCTCGCCACGGAGCTCGGCCATGGCCTGCCCCTTGGCGGCGTCGATGTCGGTCTGGGCCTGCGCACGTGCGCTGGCCAGCTCCTCGTTGAGGCGCGCCTGCTGATCGGCCTTGAGCTGATCGGCGGACTGACGGGCCTCTTCGATGATGCGACCGGCCTCGCGCTTGGCGTCGGCGACCTTGGCCTCGTAGTCGGCCTTCACGGCCTCTGCCTCGGTCTTGGCCTGCTCGGCGGCGTCGAGATCGCTCTGGATCTTGGCGGTGCGCTCTTCCATGGCCTTCTTGATGGCCGGCCAGGCGAACTTGGCCAGGAACAGGAAGACGACGGTGAAGCCGAACGCGCCCCACAGGATCTCGTTGGTCTCGGGGAGGAGCGGGTTCGGGGCGTCGAGGCAGTCCTCGTAGCGCTCCTCGGCGTCCTCTTCGATGGCCTCGACGTCACCGTCGTTGGCGGCAACGATCGACTCGGCCTCGGTCACGTACTCGGGGTGCTTCTTGGCCACCTCGGCGAGCGCCTCGGGGAGCTCGTCATCGGGATGCTCGACCTGGTGGACGGCGATCTCGGTGATCTCGAGCTGTTCGAGGAGACACGCACCGATGGACTCGCCCGACGCCGCAGCAGGACCTGCGGTACCGAACACCACGGCGGCGCTCCCCAGCAATGCTGCGCTGAGCAGCTTGAGGGTGCGGTTCATGTGGAGTCTCCGATCAGCCTGCGAGGAAGAACACGACGAAGCCGATGAGGGCCAGGGCCTCGACGAAGGCGATGCCGAGGAACATGGTGGTGCGCACCATGCCGGCAGCCTCGGGCTGGCGGGCCATGGCCTGGACGGACTGGCCGACGAGGTAGCCGATGCCGATGCCAGGGCCGATGGCGCCGAGGCCGTAGGTGAGGGCGGCAAGTCCGGAGTCGGTGATCATTGTGGTGCCTTTCTTGGGGTGACTTCGAAGAGTCGGGAGACGGGATGGGAGAGGGTTCGGGAAGGGATCAGTGTTCGGCGTGGAGCGAGGTGCCGATGTAGACGCCCGTGAGCAGGGCGAACACGTAGGCCTGCAGGAAGCTGACGAGGACCTCGAAGGCGGTGAAGAACACCACGGCGAAGACCGGCAACGGCAGGAACACGGCGTACCACTTGCCGATCACCAGGCCGGACGACAGCACGGCGAAGGTGACGAGCAGGATGTGGCCGGCGAGGAGGTTGGCGAAGAGCCGCACCATGAGCGAGAAGGGCCGGACCAGGAAGGTCGACACGAACTCGATGGGCGTCACCAGGATGTACAGCGCCTTCGGCACGCCAGGCGGGAAGAGCGAGTTCTTGAAGTAACCGATGGGCCCCTGCTTGACGATGCCCACGATGATGAAGACGAACCACACCGTGAGGGCGAGGAACATCGGCAGCGCGATGCGGGCCGCGGCGGGCATCTGGATCACCGGGATGATCTCGAAGATGTTCGTGAACAGCACGAAGAAGAAGATCGAGGCCAGGAACGGCGCGTACTTGAGGCCGTCGGGACCCATCGTCGGCAGGACGATCTCGTCCTCGATGAAGTTGATCGACGACTCGGCCACGTTCTGCATCCCGGCCGGGACCATCTTCTTCTTGTTGCCGAGGACGAAGGTCAGCACCGTCAGGATGATGGCGAAGAAGTAGACCAGGACGACCTTGTTGACCGCGAAGATCGTGTCCTCGAAGAGGAAGGCGGGCCACTGGACGATGTGCGTCAGCGGCGGGAACTCGAGACCCAGGATCACTGGATGGGCTCCTTGTGGATGTGGGCAGCCGACGGCACCGTCGGCTTGAGGGCGGGGTGGGCGAGGCTGGCCGACACGTACTTGAGCTCCCATGCGAGGAGCCCGAGGTGCGTGACCACGAGCGTGCAACCGAGGCTGGCCATGTGGACCCAGTCGAGGTCGCGGATGAGCAGCACGGCCACGAAGAGCACGCCGAGGCGGAACACGTAGCCGAACAGCGCCATGCCCATGAGGGCGGCGAGGTTGATGCGGGCCGCCCAGGCGAGGCTGGCGGCGGCGAGGGCGAAGTTGGCCAGCACCATGGCGACGGCGACGCCGGCGCTGAGCGCACCGTCGGCGCCGGCGAAGAGTGCGGCGACGGCGATGGGGGCCGGGATGAACGGCAGCGCCCGACGGATGAGGTCGCGGACGATCTCGGCCTCGGGGGCGGGGCCGGTCTGGGGCACCAGCATCGACGGCGTCTCGACGGCGGTCACGCGGTGCGCTCCGCGTCGGCGGCGGCCCAGAGGTCGGCGACGGGCTCGGCCGGGGCGGTGACGCGGTGGCGGCCCCAGCGTCCGGAGGACTCGAGGCGCTTCATCTCGAGGTCGTAGCCGATCCAGACCCGGATGAACATGCCGATGACGGCGAGGACCGCGAGGGACACCGCGAACACCGGCGTGGTGCCGACGGCCCGATCGAGGAGGTAGCCGAGACCGCCGAACACGAGGGGCGTGACGGCGAGTTCGAAGGCGCGGGACATCCCGTCGCCGAACCCGTTGTTCATCGCTCGCTTGTCGTTGACGGAGAACACGCTCGACCGGTTCCTCGCAGCCGCTTGTGAATACATTCGCAAACTAATCAGCGCGCGCAGGCGGAGCAAATTCCTCTCCCCCGTGGGCGGCGGCGAAGCTAGCAGGGGGACACCGCGATCACCTCAGGAGGTGGGCGAGCGGTCCTTGCGGGCTCGACGTTCGTCCCTCGCGCGCGGGTGCAGGATCGTGTAGAGCAGCAGCGCCAACGCCGCGATGCCGATGGGCAACAGGCCGTCGTCACTGTCGGTGTACACGGGATAGAGCACCAGGCCCGAGAGCAGCGCGGTCCAGAGCCACAGGATCGCCACGCTGCGCCGCTGGCCGTGGCCCAGGTCCATGAGCCGGTGGTGGAGGTGGCCCTTGTCGGCCTCGGTGACCCCCGACTTGTTGCGCGCCCGTCGGACGATGGCGAACGCCGTGTCGAAGATCGGCACGCCGAGGATCACCAACGGGATGAACAGCGGGGCGAAGAAGAAGAACGTCTGGCTGGACGAGTCCGCGGTGGAGTTGCCGCCGACCGCGATCGACGCGGAGGCCATCAACAGACCGAGCAGCAGCGCGCCCCCGTCGCCCATGAAGATCGACGCCGGGTGGCGGTTGAACGGCAGGAACCCGGCGCAGACACCGGCGGTGGCGATGGCCACGAGCGGCGCGATGTTGTCGGCCGGCAACTGTGCGAGCTCGGGTGAGCCGAGCTTGTCGGCGAAGAGGAAGAGCGCGAACGCGGCGATGCCCACGATGCCGGCCGCCAGCCCGTCGAGGCCGTCGATCAGGTTGATGGCCTGGCACATCCCCACGACCCAGAGCACCGTGACCAACGCGGCCCAGTCGGGCGAGAGCGAGATCAGGCCGACCGGCGGGAACCGGAACAGCAGGATGCTGACGCCGGCGAAGTTGATGATGCTCCCGGCGAGCACCGTGCCGGCGGTCTTGGCCGGCGCGGACACCTCGCGCACGTCGTCGACGAACCCGACGGCGTAGGCCACCACCGCCGCGACGACCACGCCGACGGGAACGGTGGGAGCGTCGAACACGGCGGCGAAGGCCTCGAGCTGGGAGGCGACCGCCATCGCTGCGAGGAAGCCGAGCAGCAGACCGAGGCCGCCGAGGGTGGGGGTCGGCCGCTCGTGGATGCGTCGGGCGTCGGGCATGGCGACCGCACCGAGTCGGCGCGAGAGCCACGCCGCGAACGGGGTGCACGCTGCGGTCACGGACGCCGACACGGCGAACACGGCGAAGGCCTCCATCGGCGGTCAGCCTTCCACAACCACCACGGGCCGCCGGTACGGTCTCGGCGTGCCCGAGGCGTTGCCCAACCTGTTCATCGTCGGTGCGATGCGCGCCGGCACGACGTCGGTGTTCCACTGGCTGTCGCAGCACCCCGAGGTGTGGACCAGCGACCCCAAGGAGCCGCACTGGTTCGCCTTCCCCGACCGGGCACCGGCCTACACCGGGCCCGGCGACGAGCAGCTCAACGAGCGCATCGTGTGGCGTCGCGACGACTACCACGCCCTCTTCGCCGGTGGCGCCGACCACCGCTATCGGGCCGAGGCATCGGCCATGTACCTCCACCTCCCCGAGGCCATCGATCGGCTGATCGACCCGCGGCCGGGCGAGCGCGGCGACGACGCCCGCTTCGTGGTGCTGCTCCGCGACCCGGTCGAGCGGGCGATCTCGGCTCATGCCTTCAACCGGATGCGCGATCGGGAACCGCACGAGGCCCTCGCCGACGCGCTCGCCGAGGAGGACGAACGACGGCGTTCGGGCTGGTCACCGATGTTCTGGTACGCCGGCGCCGGCATGATCGCCGATCAGCTCGACCGCCTGCTCGACGCCGCACCCGACCGCACGCTGGTGCTCCGACAGCTCGACCTCGAGCGAGACCCCGAAGGAACGGCTCGCCGCCTCTTCGACTGGCTGGGCCTCGAGGCGCCGTCCGATCTCGACGTCACGCCGCGCAACCGATCCGGTGACGCGCAGTCGGCGATCGTGGGGCGACTGCTGGCGCACGGGCCGGTCAAGCGGCGCCTCAAGCCGCTGGTGCCGCGCGCCCTGCGCCGGCGCCTCGAGCATGCCCGCGAGGCCAACCGGACCGGGCCGCCACCGGTCGACGCTGCCACCCGTCGGATCCTCGCCGAACGGGTTGCCGCCGACACGGCCCGGCAAAGCGCCCGCATCGGACAGTCGCTGACCGATTGATCCCGCCGGGCGATGTGCCCGGTTGCGCACCCGTTCGGCCCCGACATCCGGCCTGAACGCGCCCAAAAGGCTCGCGAACCGGGACGTTGTTGACGTTCCGGCACTTCCGATTTCGCGCTTTGTGCTCAAGAACTCACGGTGAGTAGTCGATTGATTTCCCTGACACCGCACCACGGGCCCCGCCTCGCAGGACTTCCCCCGCACCCGCATCGGCCCACACGTACCACTCCGAAAAGGGATTCGATCGATGAAGAAGATTGCCATCGTGTTGGGAGCGCTCCTCGCCGCACTCCTGATCGCCCCGAGCGTCATGGCCCAGGGCCAGGACTCCTCCACCGTGAAGACCGTCACCATCCCCCGCGGTGAGGAGGGTCTCGCCAAGATCGACACCTCGCTCGCCACGAGCGAGGTGAAGCTCTACACCGACAACGAGGGCCGCAAGAACGCCCACGTCGCCCCCGACATCCGCGTCGAGACCAAGTCCGGCATCGTGATCAACCGCGGTGCAGCCAACCCCGTGACCAAGATCGTGATGGACGCGCAGGGCAAGGAGCAGGTCGTCGCTTCCTGGGCCAACGGTCCCATCACCACCTACTCCGTCTCGAGTCGCTCCGGAGGCGTGACCAGCACGGCGCCCACGACCGACACCAGCGTCGAGCGCATCGTGCTCGCCATCCCGGCCGGCGTCGAGGGCCTCGCCAAGACCGACTCCACGCTCGCCGCCGGCACGGTCAAGCAGTACACCGACAACCAGAACCGCCTGAACGCCCACACCAGCCCCGACGTCCGGATCGTCACCGAGGACGGCAAGGTCATCAACGCCGGCGCCTCGGGCACGAACAAGGTCGTCGTCATGGACGCCGACGGCGCCGAGACCGTCGCCGTCGCCTGGACCACCGACACGCTGAAGGCATGGTCGGTCACCTCGGCGAACGCCGCGACGACCACGACCTCGACCACGGCGGCCCCGAGCACGACGACCACCACCGCCCCGTCGACCACGACCGCCACCGCCCCGACCACCACCACCACCACCACCACGGCACCCACGACCACGAGTGGCTCACAGGATCCGTCGGGCACGGCCAAGTTCCCCGCCCCGCACGCCACCATCTACGCCGGCAAGGACAGCGGCCGCTTCGGCTTCATCTCGACCTGCACCTACGTCAACACCCAAACGGTCGACCCCATCGTCTTCCCCGGCGACAAGACCCGCAGCCACGCCCACGACTTCTTCGGCAACCGCTCCACCGACGAGAACACGACGAGCGACTCGCTGATCCGCAACACCAGCACCTCGTGCCAGCACGCCGACGACCTGTCGGCCTACTGGACCCCGTCGGCCTACGACGGCGGCAAGCAGGCTCCGGCGGTCGGTACCTCGATGTACTACTTCACCGACAAGGTGAACGACCCCAGCAAGATGAAGGCCATGCCCGTCGGCCTGCGGATGATCGCCGGCTCGGCCAACGCCACCGGCCCGCAGTCGAGCCAGGTCACCTGGTTCGAGGAGCACCGCAACGCCACCAACAACACCCGCGGCAGCAACAACATGATCACGGCCAACCAGTCCGGTCAGGTCACCGTGCGGGTCAACTTCCCGCAGTGCTGGAACGGCACGCAGCTCGACTCGCCGGACCACAAGTCGCACATGGCCTACATCAACAACGGGGTCTGCCCGTCGAGCCACCCGGTCATGCTCCCGCAGCTCACCACGTTCGTGCGCTACGACGCCAACGGCGGCAGCGACTTCGCCCTGTCATCGGGCCCCTGGTACACCGCCCACGCCGACTTCTGGAACGCCTGGCACCCCGACACCTTCGCCGAGATCCTGGACCACTGCCGCACCGAGCGCTGCCAGCGGGTCTCGAGCAAGTGATGCGGATGAGCTGACGAGCTTCCGGAACTTCCGGATTTTCGCTCAACTCCCCGGAGGAGCGCACCGATGTACTCATCGATGCGCTCCTCCGTTCGCGTTCCCGCCCGCACCCCCCAGCTCCTCGGCTCGCTCGCTGCCGCGATCCTCCTCGCGCTCGTCGGCGTCGTGTTCGCCGCTCCGGCCGGCGCCCACACGGCGCCGGTGCCGGTGGAGCTGTCGCCGACCGTCGGAGCAGAGCTCGACGCCCTGCCCGCCGAGATGGTCCTCACCTTCGACGGCGACTTCACCGACGACCTTGCGGTCGAGCTGCTCGACGGCGACGACGAGACGGTCCCCACCACGATGACGGTCGACGACCGCACGGTGACGCTGCGGATCGACGAGGGCGTCGAGTCGACGCCCGGCACCTACCGGCTGTCGTGGTCCGCGCAGACCACGCACGCGGAGGATGCCCAGGACGGCGTCGGCGCCGAGTCCCGCCAGGTGCACTTCTTCGTCGGCGCCGTGGCCGATGGCAGCTCGCTGACCGACCCGCCGGCCGCCGAGACCGGCGACGACAGCGGCGACGACATCCCGCTGGTCCCGATCGCGATCGGCGCCGTCCTGGCGATCGTGGCCACCTTCGCCACCGTCGACTCTCTCCGGGTCCGAGCGGCGGTCGTCGCCCTCGCGGTGGTCGCCGTCGGTGGCGTGGCGGTGGCGAACTCGTCCGACGACGCCTCTTCCACCGCGGCCGTCGGCGGGAACCACGCCTCGATGGCCGGCCAGCTCCCCGACGGGCACGTTGCCCTCCTGCGAGACGACGGCCCCTGGGCCCTCGAGATCATCGACTCGCAGGGCCTGGCGACGCCGTGGGCGACCGCAGCGCAGCTCCGTTTCACCCAGCCCGATCACACCGCCAGCGAGATCGTCGACATGATGATCGACATCGACACCCTCGGACGCTTCCGGGCCGACGTCCCCGAGACCCTCGACGGCTGGGACGTCGAGCTCGTCCTCAGCAGCTTCGACGGTCCCGTGGTCAGCTTCACCGTGCCCCGCAGCTAGCCCGGCGACCCATCGGCGGAGGAGTGGTTGTCGGTCCGGCGAGACGCTGCCAGCATGGCCCCGATGTCGAACCGGGCGACCGTCACCGCACCGGCCGGACGGCTCGGCCCCGAACAGCTCCCCCCGGTCCGGTCCGACGGACGGCTGCGGGTCCTGACCATCACCGGGTACGCGCTCGGTTGGCGGACGTACGCTGCGAGCCTCGCGTCGACCACGGCGAGGCGTGACGACGTCGACGCCGTCCACGTCCACGTCGTACTCGGCCGGCTGGACCTGCTGGCCGGTGCCCGCCTTCCCGGGCCGCAGCTGGGCGGCTGGTTCGACTCGCACCTCCGCCGCACCCTCGCCGGCCAGCGCTCGCTGCGCCGCTGGCTCCGTGGTGTCGACCTGTCGCGATTCGACGTCATCCACGTCACACCGCAGTTCGTCGGGCCGGGGCTGCTCCCCCGCCGCGACCAGGCGATCCTGACCCTCGGGATCGACGCCACGTCGGCGCAGGCCAAGGCCCAGCGCAACGGCATCGGCGCCGACGAGGCCCGGCGGCGGTTCCGGCCCCTCCTGGAGCTCGAGGCGAAGGTGTTCGCCGGGGTCGACGGCGTCGTCTCGATGAACCAGTGGGCCGTCGACGACCTCGACGAGGCCACCAGGGCCAAGACCGTCGTCATCGCCCCGAGCGTGCCGGTCCACCCTTCGGTGCACGTCGGCCCCGACGACGGCCCGGTCAAGCTGCTCTTCGTCGGCAACGACTGGGTCCGGAAGGGCGGACCGCGGCTCCTCGCGTGGCACCAGGAGCGCTACCAGGGGCGGGCCGAGCTCCACGTGTGCTCCGCCGACGCGCCCGTCGACCCGGGCCTCGCCGACGTGGTGTGGCACGGCGCGACTCCCCACGACGAGCTGCTGACGGCGATCCTCCCCGAGATGGACGCACTCGTCCTGCCGACCCGCTCGGACATGTCGCCGTGGGCGGTGGTGGAGGCCGCGGCGGCCGGGCTCCCCGTGGTGTCGTCCCACATCGGCGCCATCGGCGAGATCATCGAGCACGGGAGCACGGGTCACCTGCTCGAACCGGACGACGATGCCGGGTTCGTGGCCGCACTCGACGCCATCGTGGGCGACGCCGACCACCGCGCCGGCCTCCGCGATGCCGCCCGGGCACGCGCCGAGGTCCACCTCGACCACCAGCGCCTCGGCGACCTGCTCGTCGACCACTGGTGGGCGCTCCACCGTGCGAGGCCATCGGCCGATCCCGGCCGCTGACGTCCGCCGGGCTCAGAGCTCGACGCCGGCGCTCCGGTAGACGGTCTTGAGGCGCTCGACGAAGCCGTCGCGGGTCAGCTCGCGCGCCGCCCACTGGCGCGCCTCGGTCACCAGCGGGCGACCCCGCTCGGGGTCGTCGACCACCGAGCGCAGGGCATCGGCCAACGCGGCGACGTCGCCGGGTGGCACCAACAGACCCCGACCGTCGCGCAGGAGATCGGCGAGACCGCCGACCTCGGACCCCACGACGGGGAGGCCGGCCTGCCACGCCTCGTTGACGACCAACCCCCACACCTCGTGCCAGACCGACGGCACGCTGAGCACCGAAGCACGACCCATCTCGGCGAGGACGTCGTCGGGGGCCAGCTTTCCCAGGAACGTGACGTCGACGCCGAGGGACGCGGCGAGGGCCTCGAGATCGGGGAGATCGCGGCCGACGCCCACCACACGCAGCGGGAGGCCCGCGCGAGCACACGCGCGGATGAGCACGTCGACACCCTTCTCCGACACGAGGCGACCGACGTAGAGCACGTGACCCTCCCCGTGGGCGAGCGGTGCCGAGACGTCGATGTCGGCGAAGTGGGGCACCACGAAGATGCGCTCGGCCGGCACGCCCATGCGCCGGACCCCGACGGTCTGCAGCTCGTTGACCGTCATGACGGCATCGGGTCCGCGGCGGTAGGCGCCGGTCACCCGGGAGCTGATCGCCTCGAGGGTGAGCATCGCCCCGCCGGCGGCCGACCCGTCCCAGCACCGGACGCCGACCGGCGCCCACAGATAGCCGAGGGGTGAGTCGAAGCAACGGGTGCAGATCGACGCCGTGCGGTCGTCGAAGAGGCGGTAGCTGGGGCAGCCCAGCTTGTAGTCGTGCACCGACAGCACGGTGGGGATGTCGCGGGCGTCGAGGAGCCGGAGGAACGAGGTCCCGAGCTGGTGGTAGGCGTGCAGCACGTGGACGGCGTCGACGGGGTGCTCGTCGAGCAGGTCGCGCAGCCGGCGCACGGTCTGGACGCCGAACACCGCACGACCCACGGCCCGGGCGCGGTCGGCGGCACCGCCGGAGCGGAAGTCGACGGGGGTCACGAAGTGCTCCGACGTCGGCGCCGGCTCGCTGGCGGGATCGGCCATGGCGAAGGGCACGACCTCGTGGCCGAGCTCCTCGAAGACGTCGCGCACGGCGAACATGTGCGCCTCGAGCCCGCCGTGGCGAAACCAGTTCTTGTTGACCAGGAGGATCCGCACGTCAGCGCGACTCCAGCTCGGCGGCGAGCGAGTCGATGGCGTCGACGAGCGGCGCCGGCAGGCCGCCGGGCTGCGGCGACGGCGGCCGGGTCCGCGTGACCCGCCGGGCGGCCAGCTCGAGGACCGGCGCCTCGACCCGCAGGCCGCACCGCTGGAGCAGGTCCCCCATGAACGCCCGGGCGTCGGCCACGAGATCCTCGTAGCGGACGACGTGGAGCTGCTCGGCGGGGATCGACGCATCGAGCCGGAGGACGGCGTCGGTGCCGACGAGCCACTCGGCGGCGGCGCGGACGAGCGGGGCGTCCTGCACGGATTCGATGGCCGCCGCGACGTCGCCCCAGCGCGGATCGGTGCTGAGCTCCTGCTCCCACAGCACCCGCCACTTGCGATCGGCGATGCCCCACCAGTCGGCGTCGGCGGTGCCCTTCGTGCGGCCCCAGCTCTCGATGGAGGTGACGACGTCCCAGGGCCGGCGGGTGATCGCCACGACCTGGACGTCGGGGAACAGCGCCCGCACGAAGTCCGGGCGGTACACGAGCTCGGGGTACTTGTCGACCACCCGCCCCGACCGGGTGGTCAGTTGGTACCAGGCATAGAGGCGCTGCGCCCGCTCACGCACCGCCGGCGAGGCATCGGCAGCTCCGAGGCGGAGGCGCACCGGCTCGGGCCCGTAGGAGCCGATGAGGTCCTCGTCGGGGATGATCCGGTGCCACATGGCCTTCGGCTCGTTCAGGAACCCGACGTCGGAGTGCACGCCGAAGAGCTGGCCCAGCACGGTCGTGCCGCTGCGGCCGAGGCCGACGATGACGATGGGGCGGTCGATCTCGCAGCGGCGGACCAGTCGCTCGCCGATCGCGAGGTTGGCGGCCACGGCCGCGTTGATCCACCGCCCCTTGGTCGTGGCGGGGCGGCCCTCGAACAGCGCGTAGCTCAGCAGTCGGGGCACGACGCGGGCCGGGCGGGCCCGGATGACCTCGGCGTCGAGTTGGGCGACCATCAGCGACGCCCACGGGTCGCCGCGGCCTCGGCGATCTCCACGAGCACGTTCCGGTAGGCCGCGCAGACGTCGTCCCACTGGTAGCGGCGAGCGACGATGTCCCGACCCCGCCGGCGGAACCGCTCACGTGCCGCGGGATCGGCCAGCAACGAAGCGATGCGCTCGGCGACGGCGGCGGGGTCGGGCCCGACGAGGTGCTCGTCGTCGACGAGGACCTCGCGGTTGTAGGGCGTGTCGAGCGCCAGCGTCGGGCTGCCGTGACCCAGCGCCTGCAGCAGCGCCGGGTTCGTGCCTCCCACCGAGTGCCCGTGGAAGTAGATCCCACAGTTGGCCCACAGCTCGGTGAGCAGGTCCTGGTCGTGGACGTGGCCCAGCGCGTGCACACCGGGGCGGGCGGCAGCCTGCTGGACCCGTTGCTCGATGGGGCTGTCGTAGTTGGCGGATCCGACGATGACCGCCGGCGTCATGGGGTCGAGGCGCTCGAGCGCGTCGAGGAGCAGATCGACGTTGTTCTCGGGGACGAGCCGAGCGACGACGAGCACGTAGCTCGACGGCTCGAGTCCGAGCGCCCGCACGCGTGCGTCGCCGATGCCGGTGGTGACCTCGGCCCCGTAGGGGATGAAGGTCGACGGCACGTCGAAGGTGTTCTTCCAGACCCGACCGATCTCCTCGGCGTCGACGATGATCCGGTCCGCGTATCTCGCCGTCGCCCAGGCCCCGAGACGGAAGGCGGTCTTGCCTGCCCGGCTCCACTTGTCGCGCTCCCACTCGACGCCGTCGACGTTCAGGGCGGTGGGTATGCCCGCCGATCGGAGCAGGGGCAGCCAGATGCCGTTGGCGCAGTTGAGGACCAGCACTGCGTCGTGGCCGTGCCGGCGGGCGTGCACCGACGAGGTCAGGCCGGCGATCGCCGTCGACACCGACTTCTGGTCGACACCGGCAGTGGCCACCGTCTCGATACCGTCGACGACCTCGACCTGGGTCCGGGCGCCGGTCTGGCGGCCGTAGACCGTGACCTCGTCGCCGGCATCTCGCAGATAGGGGGCGAGGCGACGGACGAAGGTCTCGAACCCGCCGTAGGTCGACGGATACCCGCGGGAGCCGAGGACGGCGAAGCGCATCCGGCGGGCCTCAGGCCCAATCGTCGAACGTCTCGTCGGCCTTCGGGCTCCGGCCCAACTGCGGGAGCCGGAACGCGCGACCCGAGCTCTGGGTGACGTACGCGTTGGCCTTCTCGGGGTCGTCGTTCAGCACGACACCGAGGATGGGGACACCGGACTGCTGGATGCGCTCGACCGCGTGGGCGAGCGAGCGACCTCGCGTGTGCCGGACGCGCACGACCAGGATCGTGCCGTCGACGTGCTTGGCCATGGCGAGCGGGTCGCTGACCGCCAGGAGCGGCGGCGTGTCGATGATGACCGTGTCGAAGCGGGTGCTCAGCTGGTGGAGCAGATCGGACATCTCGACGGACGAGATCAGCTCGGCCGGGTTCGGCGGGGTCGGACCCGCGGCGAGCACCTTGAGCTCTCCCGACTCGAGGCGGCTGACGCTGATCAGCGAGCGGTCGAGGGAGTCCTCGCCCACCAGGACCGAGGTGACACCGCGGGAGTTGGCCAGACCGAAGGCGTGATGGATGCTGCTGCGGCGGAGGTCGCCGTCGACGACGACCACGGACGAGCCGCCTCGGGCCATCGCCACGGCGAGGTTGACCGCGGTGGTGGTCTTGCCGTCGCCGACGTCGGAGCTGGTGATCATGATGCGGCGCGTCTCGTTGCCGACCGCGAGGAACTGCAGCGAGGTCCGCAGCACGCGGAACGCCTCGGACACGGCGTGTTGAGGGTCCTCGAGCGACACGGGCATGGTCTGCGGCGACGACCGCTTCGGCATCGGTGGGATCGAGGCGATCACCGGGAGGGACCCGACCCACCGCTGTGCGTCGGTGGCATCCCAGATCGGATCGTCGATCACCTCGGCGATTCCCGCGGCGAAGCCACCCAGGACGAGCCCGGCGAAGAGCCCGGTGAGGGCGGAACGGAACGGTTTCGGTGCGAACGGCCGGTTGGGCTGGGTCGCGGGATCGGAGATCGCGACCGTGCGCGACAGACGGAAGACCTCGGCCTCGAGCGCGGTGGACCGATCGTTGAGATCGCGCTGTTGGGCCTCGAGCCGGCCCAGCTCGGTGCGCAGCTCGGCGAGTTGGGCCACCAGGACCGCCTCGTCGATGTCCGGATCGTCTTGGGCGTCCTCGAGCTGGGTCTGGAGTCGGTTGATCTGGGTCTGCACGGTGACGATCTGCGGCGTGATCCGCTCGACGTCGAGCGTGATCAGATCGAGCTCTTCCTGGAGCGCGTCCGACGCGGCCTTGTTGCGGGTCTCCTTGAAGACCTCGGCCCAGATGTTCGCCCCTTCGGCCGCGACGCGGGCGGATTCGCTGGTGACCGTCACCGTCACCAGCTGGGTCTCGCCGACGCGGTCGACCGACACGGAACCGATCAGGGCAGCGTCGTCGCCGAGCCGCTCCGAGACCCCCGTGCGCACGGCGTTGGTCGTGGCCAGCTCGACCTCGGTGTCGATCTCGTCGGATTCCACCCGCACCTGGGCGAACGCCCGGTACTGGTCGTCCGACCGCACGGCGAGCAGGTACGCCCCGATCATGCAGACGAGCGGGGCGAGGACGAGGAGCGCTCGGCGTCGCTTGACGACGTCGATGAAGTGCGCAACGTCGAATTGCGTCTCCGTGGAATCCAAGCGCATCCTTTCGAAGGCCGACCGTGCGACGCCGCCGAGGCCACAGCCGGACTACCCGGAGGGTGAGAGTGGAGGACAAGGTACCGAACCTCGTCATCGCCGGCGTAAACAAGGCGGGGACGACGTCGCTGTTCCGAGCCCTCGCCCGCCACCCCCAGGTGGTGGCGTCCGACGTCAAGGAGACGTGCTTCTTCCTGCCGCTCCGGTACGACGAACCACAGCCCCCGGTCGAGCACTATGGACGGCATTTCCCGGATCGCTCCGGTGCGAAGATCGTCATGGAAGCGACCCCTGGCTACTTCTACGGCGGCGGCCGGATCGCTCCGGTGCTCGCAGGGCTGTCCGACGAGCTCCGTGTCGTCGTCAGCCTCCGCGAACCAGTGTCCCGGCTCCTGTCGTTCTTCCGGTTCCAGAAGTCGATGCTCACGCTGCCCGCCGATCTCACGGCCGACGACTACGTGACCCGCTGCCTCGAGTTCGACGACGACGATCTGGTCCATCGGCGCGAGCTGAACCCGTGGTTCGGCGTCCGGGGCGGCTTCTACGACCGCGATCTCCCCGACTGGATCGAACACCTCGGCGACCGTCTCCACGTGGTGTTCTTCGACGACCTCGTCGCCGACGCCGACCGGACCGTGCGGGACCTCGGCGCGGTGTTCGGCCTCGACCCGACCGAATGGCCCGACGACGAGACCGGACGTGAGAACCGCACGATCGCCCCGCGTCGACGTGCCCTGCACCGGGTCGCCCTCGCCGTGAACGGCGCCCTCGAAGGACCCCTGCGTCGCCACCCGACCGTCAAGTCGAGGGTCCGGTCGCTGTACCACCGGGTCAACGCGGATGCGGCGATCGACGACCTCAGTCCGGGCTCCCGCGCGTCCCTCGAAGCACGATATGCCGAATCGATGTCGAGGACCGCTGCGCTCCTCGCCGAGCGGGCACCGCGACTGCCGCCCTGGCTGCGGTGACCCCACCGGACGATCGGCCGACCACCAGCGAAGCCCCGATCAGCAGGGCGAGGGACAGCGTGGTGAACGCCTGGAAGAACGAGGGTCGGGCCAGCGACTCGAGCAGCACGTTGCTGAGGACCGCCAGCGTCGCGAGCGAGAGCCACCGAGCGTCGGGATCGGATGCACGACGCGCCTGGTGCAGCAGGCGCAGCCAGATGGCGATGACCCCGCCGAAGTACGCCACGAAACCCAGGTAGCCGGTCTCGCCGATCACCGTCGGCCACGTCGTGTCGTGGCGGACCCCTGGAACCTCCTGGGACAGGCCGCGACGACCCCCGATGCCGTACTCGTCGTAGACCGGGCTGTTGAACTGGGTGGCCGCACCGGTTCCGAACCGCCCGAAGCCCTCGCCGAAGGGGAAGTTGTCGCGGGCGATCTCGCCACCGGTGACGTACAGCGCCTCGCGGATGGTGGTGTCGTCGTCGTCGAGCAGGTACCGGTCGATCTGCTCGGTGGCGAGGTCGGTGACGATGCCGCCGCCGAGGCTGACGGCGAGCAGCAGGAGCAGGATGCCGGCGCCGACGCGACGGAAGAAGCGCTGCGGGGCGGCGACACCGAGGGTCGCCAGCGCGCCGACGAAGCCGAGGATCACCTTGAAGCGGAACGACAGGAAGCCGAGGCCGAGGCACCAGACGGCGATGGCCAGGTCCCGGCGGTGCCCCGAGTGGATGAACCGCGCGAGGAAGAAGACAGCCATGAAGGTGGCGAACGCACCGAAGTGTCCCGGGTGGGTGAAGACCGATTGCAGGCCGGTGCTGCCGAAGCGGACCTCGCTGGCGGCGCTCACGGGAACGAGTCTCCGGAACAGGGATTCGGCCACCAGGTTGAGGACGGCGAACGCCATCACGACGACGGTGACCAAGGTGAACACCCGGACGAGGGCGGCGACCTCCCGGCGTCCCCACGGCAGGTGGATGGTCACGAACAGCAGCGCCCAGAACTTCAGGAACTGCCAGGTGCCGACCACCGACGTGACGACCGGCACCAAGTTCAGCAGGTCGGACACCCAACCGCCGAAGAGGATGAAGGCGACGGGCACGTAGACGTAGCGACGGACCGGTACCGCTCGTCCCGGGACCAGGAACAGGACCGTCCCGATCACGAGCATCAGCACGAGCGGTTCGTCGGCGGTCTTGGCCAGGCCGCGGAGCGGTCCCGGAAGGAACCCGGACGCGGCGTGCTCGGCGATGCTGACCACGAACACGCCGAGCGTCGTCTGCGTGGGCCAGCGCCGGAAGCCCTGGAGCAGGACGGCGCCACCCATGACGGCGATGAGCCCCATCATCGCCAACCCGGCGTGGCCGACGACGATCGGGACCGCGCCCACCGCGACCACCGCGAAGGGGAGGATCCGGACCACCGGACCGGCATCGCCCGACGCGGTTCCTCGGTTCAGCGCGGGGGCGACCACGCCGTCAATGTAGGGGAATCGTCCCGACGCCCATCAGCGCAGGACCAGCGGCCGACGTCCGCGCGTCCCGGCGACGTCCGACGCGCGATCATGGCCACCTCCTCGCCGTACCGAGGCCGTCACACCATGCACGCTTCTCTTCGCCGATTCCTCGTTCCCGATCTGCTCGGCATCGGGGCGATGCGCAGTGGCACCACCTGGATGGAGCGCCGGCTCCGTCTCCACCCCCAGATCTGGATGTCGCGGCGCAAGGAGGTCCACTTCTTCGACCGGCGCATGGATCGCGGGCGGATCCGCTGGCTGCCCGTCTGGGAGGCCAGGCTCCGCTACGCCTTGTTCTTCATCGAGGGTCGGCTGCGGGGTCGGCGCGTCACCGGCGAGATCACCCCCGAGTACGCGGTGCTCCCCGACGAGCGCATCGCGTTGATCAGGCAATGGATGCCCGACGTCAAGATCCTGTTCCTCATGCGCGACCCCATCGACCGAGCGTGGTCGCACGCCCGCAAGAACATCTCCGAAGGTCGAGCGATCCGGAAGAACGCAACCGAGGACGACATCCTGACGTTCCTCCAGCATCCCGACGTGGTCGCACGCGGCGACTACGTGGCGTGCATCCGCCGATGGCAGCGGCACTTCCCCGCCGACCAGTTCCTCTTCCTGTTCCTCGAGGAGATCGAGACCGATCCGGCGGCGGCGCTCGACGCGGTGTACCGGTTCCTCGGCGTCGACACCGACCATCGTCTGCCCACGTCGCTGCTCGAGCGACGCGAGAACGCCCGGGCCGACGAGGGCATGACCCCACGCATCCGGGCGCTGCTCGAGTCGCAGTTCGAGTCCGACACCGATGAGCTCGAGGCGCTGGTCGGGCGAGCGGTCCCCTGGGATCGGGCGCGCACGCGCTGAGGGCATGGGTCCGGTGACGACCTGCCGGTACCCTGCCGGAGTGGCGAGAAGGCGGACGGTGACCAGATGATCGCACGGTACATGGCGGCCTTGCGCGTCCCCACGCCGTACTGGCGTCGTCGGATCCTGTGGTGTCTCCCGGCCGCGGTGGCCGTCGCGCTCATCGAAGCGGGGAGCTTCGCGTTCCTCTACCTGCTCCTCCGTGCACTCACCGAGCCCGACCAGGTCACCGAAGGAGCACTCGGGACCCTCTACGACCTCGGCGGCTTCGACAGCGAGTCCAGCTTCCTCTGGGGGCTGGGCATCGCGGTCATCATCTTGATGCTGGTGAAGGGTGTCGCCGCCGTGGCACTGCTGTGGTGGCAGACGGCGATCCTCGCCGACGCCGAGGCCGAGACCTCGGCGTCGCTGTTCGAGGCGTACATGCATGCCCCGCACACCTTCCACCTCAAGACGAACTCGGCCCTCATCATCCGCGATGTCATCGTGTCGACGGCCACGCTCTACCAGGCGGGCTTGCTGGGACTCCTGACGCTCGGGACCGAGGCGGCCATCATCACCACCGTGGCGTTCGTGCTCGTGCTCAGCGATCCGCTGGTGGCGGTCTTGGCAGCGGTGCTGATGGTCGGGGCCGCACTCGCGTTCGTGAAGGGCCTCGGCCGGCGGTCGCGCGTCCTGGGCCGCAAGAACCAGGAGATGCTCAAGGTCGTCCAGCAGGAGATCACCGAGGGCGTCAACGGCGTCAAGATGATCCAGGTGCTCAACCGGCAGGACGACGTGAGCGCGTCCTTCACCTCCACACGGAAGCGCTGGGCCGCGGACCGGCGAGCCATCGTCTTCATCGGCCAGCTCCCGCGCTACTACCTCGAGTTCGTGCTCCTCCTCGGCGTCGCGGCGATCGGCTTCGGCGCCAGCGCCCTCCGCGACGACGCCAACGCCGTCGCCACCGTCGGCCTGCTCGTCGCGGCCGCACTGCGCATGATCCCGTCGCTCAACAAGATCCTCACCGCCGTCAACAAGGCCCAGGTCGGCATGCGCGCCACCGACCGGGTCGTCGAGCAGATGCAATTGGTCGAGCAGATGCAGGCCGAGCGCGTCGAGGCGGCCACGGCGGAACCCATCGCCTTCCGCGAGAAGCTCGAGATCCGCGACGTCACCTTCACCTACGAGGACACCGAGCGGCCGGCGCTCGACCACATCGACATCACGATCGAGCGCGGCGAGTCGATCGGCGTCGTCGGTGCCTCCGGCGCGGGCAAGAGCACGCTGGTCGATCTGCTGCTCGGCCTCCTCTGGCCGGACAGCGGCGCCATCCTCGTCGACGGCGTCGCCCTCGCGAAGCCCGCGCTCGGCAGCTGGCGGCGCACCATCGGCTACGTCCCGCAGCAGATCTTCATCGCCGACAACAGCCTCCGGCGCAACGTCGCCTTCGGTGTCCCCGAGGACGAGATCGACGACGACCGGGTCCGAGAGGCCATCCGGCTCGCGATGCTCGACGAGTTCGTGGCCGGGCTGCCCGACGGCATCGAGACCCACACCGGCGAGCACGGCGTCCGCTTCTCCGGCGGCCAGCGCCAGCGCATCGGCATCGCCCGGGCGCTGTACCCGAACCCCGAGCTCCTGATCCTCGACGAGGCGACCTCGGCGCTCGACGGTGTCACCGAGGCCGCGGTGGCCGAGACCATCGATTCGTTGCAGGGCCACCTCACCATGGTGATGATCGCCCACCGTCTCTCGACGGTGCGCAAGTGCGACCGCCTGGTCCTGCTCGAGAACGGCGTCGCCACCCACCAGGGGACCTTCGGCGAGCTGCTCGCCGACAGCGCCACCTTCGCCGAGATGGTCCGTCAGTCGTCGCCGGCCGATCTGCCGCCCGCCGTTGAACGCACCACCTGACCCGCCGGTTGGCACGACCCCGACCCCCGCCTCGGTGCTCGTGCTCTCGTCGGTGCTGCCCCTCCGGGGACTCGACGGCAGCGCCACCTACCTGCGAGCCATCGTCGAGCATCTGGCCGCGCAGGGCCACACCGTCGAGGTCCGCTGGCTGCACGGACGCGGGTCACCCTTCCGACGCCTCGACCTCCCCGCCGGCGTCGAGGTCACCGCCCCGGGAGCCGTCCGCATCGGGCCGTTGCTCCTGCGGCTGCGTCCCTGGCGGACGTTGCTGGAGCATCCCGCTCGCATGCTCTGGCTGAGCCGGCCCGCCACACCGGTCCGCCGCCGATACCGACAGCTTCGCTCCCGTCCCGGCGTCGACCGCACCGCCGCCCGGATCCCGCCGTTCGCCCAGGACCTGTCCGCCGCCGATCTCGCCGAGGCCCGCGCCACCATCGCCGACCGGGACCCCGACGCGGTCATCGCCAACTACGCACCCATGGCGGCCGCGTTCGCCGACCTCGGTCGACCCCGGCCGCGTCGCATCGTCGTGGCCCACGACGTGTGGCACGAACGACTCGCCGAGCTCGGGCACACCGCCGGCCAGGCGAGCATCGCGGATTCCGCCGGCGAAGCCCGCCTGCTCGGGCTCGCCGATGTCGTCGCCGCGATCCAGTGGCACGACGCCGAGACCCTCCGGCGGATGGTGCCCGACACAGAGGTCATCGTGACCCCGATGCCCGCCATCGGAACGCCGTCGACCGCCAGGCCCGTGCCCGGCCGCTGTCTCTACGTCGGGTCGCAGGCACCCACCAATGTCGAGGGTCTCCACTGGTTCCTCGACGAGATCTGGCCCACGGTGCAGCGGTCGGCCCCGTCGGCGACGCTGCATGTCTGCGGCACCGTGAGCCGATCCGTCGACGAGGTTCCTGACGGTGTCGAGCTGGTGGGCCGGGTCGTCGACCTGGCACCGCACTACGCCGAGGCCAGCGTCTGCGTCGTTCCCTACCTGCGGGGCAGCGGTCTCAAGATCAAGCTGATCGAGGCGATGACCCACGGACGCGCCACCGTCGCCACGCCCGCCGGGGTGCTCGGCGTCGAGCACGTCGCCGACGAGGCGACGCTCGTTCGGTCATCCGCCGAGGAGTTCGCCGCGGCCGTCGCTGCGGTGCTCACCGACGACTCGACACGCGTCGCACTCGAAGCAGGTGCTCGTCGCGCCGTCGAGCGCTACTTCCGTCCCGACGTCGCGATGCGGTCCTTGACCGCGGCCATCGACGCCGGCCACGGAGCCCCGACATGAGCTCCCCCGAGTCCACCGTCGACCTGAGTGCGGTGATCTGCACGCGGAACCGCAGCGCCGACGTCGATCGTGCGCTCCGGTCGCTGCACCCTGAGCTCACCGCCGAGCGCGACGACGGACAAACGCTCGAGGTCATCGTCGTCGACAACGGGTCGACGGACGACACCGCGGCCGTCGTCGCCCGGCATGCCGACCAGGTCCCCGGCATCTGCTACGAACTCGAGCCCACGTTGGGACTGTCGTCGGCCCGGAACCGTGGCATGGCGGTGGCGAGGGGTCGGTACCTGGTGTACCTCGACGACGATGCCACCGTGCGCCCGGGATGGGCGGCGGCGCTGCTCGACGCCTTCGCCCGAGGCGACGTGGTGGCCGTGGCCGGGCGGATCATCCTCGCGTGGCCGAACGGCGAGGCTCCGGCCTGGTTCAGCACCCGGATGAACGGCTGGTTCACCCAGCTCGACCTCGGTGACGAGCCCATCGTGCTCCCGACCGGCGACAACCCGTGGGGCGCCAACATGGCGGTGACCACCGCGGTGGCCGTCCAGACCGGTGGGTTCGACGTGACGCTCGGCAGGGTCGGGGCGTCGCTGCTCTCGGGCGAGGAGGACGAGTTCTTCCGCCGGGTCCGCCGCCATGCCCCCGACCAGCGTTTCGTCTATGCGCCTGGTGCCACGGTCGACCACCACGTCCAGCCCGAACGCGTCTCGTTGGTCTGGGTGGCCCGCCGGGCGTTCGCCAACGGTCGCAGCATGGTGATCGCCGACGGGCTCGACCAACGCGACACCGTTGCGACAACGCACCTCCGCCTCGGCATCCGCTCGGTCGGCCGCGCGTTCGCCGGCGGTTGGGGTCGGGCACGTCGCCGGCGCCACGATGCACCGACCACGTGGGCCGCCGTGGCGGCCGAGTTCACCGACCGGTGCCAGCCCCTGGGGGCCGGCGTGCACCACCTCCGGCTGGCGGGGAAGCGGATCAGCGGAAGCCGAGGCGGGGGGGGGGGGGG
>JBFJNI010000060.1:0-22299 GCA_041618235.1 Acidimicrobiales bacterium | reverse complement strand
GAGCAGGCGGCGACGAGCGCCACGAGCACCACGCAGAGCAGACGCGTGGATGTCACCCCTTGCGCTGCTGCAGCAGCCCGTTCACGACCTTGCCGTCGGCTTGGCCCTTGGTCTCCTTCATCACCTGGCCGACGAAGAAGCCCTGCATCTTGGCGTCGCCGTCGCAGAATCGCTGCCACTCGTCGGGGTTGTCGGCGATGAGCCGGTCGACCAGACCTTCGATCTCCGAGGTGTCGACGGCCTCGAACCCGCGCTCAGCGGCGATGGCGGCCGGCGACCTGCCGGTGGCGGCCATGTCGGCCAGGACCTGCTTGGCCTGGCTGGACGTGATCTCACCCGACGTCTCCATGGTCACCAGATCGGCGAGGTCGGCCGGAGTGATGTCCTCGGCGCCGTCGAGCGCGAGGTCGTGCTGGACGTGGGTGAGCGTGCGGCCCGGGTCGGCGCCGAGGCCGATGGCACCGAGCGCCAGCGCGTCGAGGCCACGGTCGACGATGATCGACACGCCCTCGTCGGGCAGGGTCACCCCGCCGGCGGCCGCGAGCGCGTCGCGGCGATCGGCGGGCATCGGCGGCAGCGCGGCGTCGATGGCGGCGACCGTCTCGGCCGAGGGGTCGAGCGGCACCAGGTCGGGCTCGGGGAAGTACCGGTAGTCCTCGGCCTCCTCCTTCGAACGCAGCGTGTGCGTGCGGCCGTCGTCCTCGTTCCAGTGTCGGGTCTGCTGGATGACCCGCTCGCCGGCGTCGATGAGGTCGATCTGGCGCCGGGCCTCGTATTCGATGGCCCGGCCGAGCGACCGGATCGAGTTCAGGTTCTTGATCTCGCAACGGGTGCCGAACTCGGCGCCGGGCTGGCGCACCGAGACGTTGGCGTCGACCCGCATCGACCCCTCTTCCATCTTGGCGTCGGACACGTCGGTGGCGACGAGGATGGCCCGCAACTCGTTCGCGTAGTCCTTGGCCTGCTCGGAGGTGCGCAGGTCGGGGCACGACACGATCTCGACCAGCGGCACGCCCGAGCGGTTGTAGTCGACGAGCGAGTACGCGGCGTCGTGGATGCGCCCGCTGGAGCGACCGTTGGCCGCCATGTGGGTGGACTTGCCGGTGTCCTCCTCGATGTGGGCGCGTTCGATGCCGATGCGGGTGCCGTCCGGGAGGTCGAGGTGGCCGTCGACGTTGGTCGGCTGGTCGTACTGGCTGACCTGGTAGTCCTTGGGCATGTCCGGGTAGAAGTAGTTCTTCCGGGCGAACACCGACGGCTTGACCTCGCAGTGCAGCGCCCGGCCGAGACGCATGGCGAACTCGACCGCCTTCTCGTTGAGCACCGGCATCGAACCGGGCAGACCGAGACACACCGGACACACGTTGGTGTTCGGGTCGTCGCCGAACTCGTTGGGGCAGCCGCAGAACAGCTTGGTGGCGGTGTGGAGCTCGACGTGGACCTCGAGGCCGATGACCATCTCGTAGCCGCCCGGCAGCGCGTTGTCGCTCATGCCACACCTCCCCCACCCGGAGCGGCCGCTTCGAGCGCGGCCGCCACCTGGAACATGACCTGCTCGCCCAGTGCCGGCGCCATCACCTGGACACCGACCGGCAGCCCGTGGGCGCCGACGCCGAACGGGACCGACATCGCCGGGTGGCCGGCGAGGCTCGACGGGATGGTGCACACGTCGTTGCGGTACATGGTCATCGGGTCGGCGGTCTTGTCGCCGAGCGGGAACGCAACGCACGGCGACGACGGGCTGAGCAGCACGTCGGCCTGGGTGTAGGCGGCGTCGAAGTCTCGGATGATGGTCGTGCGGACCCGCTGCGCCTTGCCGTAGTAGGCGTCGTAGTAGCCCGCCGACAGCGCATAGGTGCCGAGCATGATGCGACGCTTGACCTCGTCGCCGAAGCCGGCGGTGCGGGTGGCGTCGTAGGTCTCGCCCATCGTGCCGCGCTCTTCGCGGAGGCCGAAGCGGACGCCGTCGAAGCGTGCGAGGTTGGACGACGCCTCGGCCGGAGCGATGAGGTAGTACGCCGACAGGCCGTAGATGGCCGCGGGGACCGAGACCTCGACGATGGTGGCGCCGGCCTTCTCGAGTGCGGACGCGGCTTCGCGTGTACGGGCCTCGACCTCGGGCTCGATGCCCTCGCCCATCAGCTCGGTGACGATGCCGACCCGCAGGCCGTCGACGCCACGGTCGAGCACGTCGGTGAGCGAGGGGTGCGGATCAGGGATCGAGGTGGCGTCGAGCGGGTCGTGGCCGCCGATGACCTCGAGGCTCAGCGCGGCGTCGGCGACCGTGGACGTGAACGGGCCGATCTGGTCGAGGCTGGACGCGAAGGCGATGAGGCCGTAGCGCGACACCCGACCGAAGGTGGGCTTCACGCCGACCACGCCGCACAGCGCAGCGGGCTGACGGATGGAGCCACCGGTGTCCGATCCGAACGACAGCGCAGCGAAGCCGGCGGCGACGGCGGCGGCCGACCCGCCCGACGAGCCGCCGGGCACGCGGTCGGTGGCGAGGGGGTTGCGGGTGGGGCCGAACGCCGAGTTCTCGGTCGACGATCCCATGGCGAACTCGTCCATGTTGGTCTTGCCGACCACGATCGCACCGGCGGCCGCGAGTCGCTGGACCGAAGTGGCATCGTAGGGCGGGCGCCACTGGCCGAGGATCTTCGACGAGCACGTCGTGGGCACACCCCGGGTGCACATGTTGTCCTTGAGCGCGACCGGCACACCGGCGAGCGGTCCCGGATCTCGGCCTTCGGCGACGGCGGCGTCGACCGCGTCGGCGGCGGCACGCGCCTCGTCGGCCATCACGTGGTTGAAGGCGTGGATCTCGCCTTCGCGAGCATCGATGCGGGCGAGGTGCTCATCGACGATGTCACGAGCGGACCGCTCGCCGGCGCGGACGGCGGCCGCGAGATCGGTTGCTGCGGCGAAGCCGGTCACGGCGCCTCCCCCAGGACGGGCGGCACGCGGAACATGCCGTCCTCGGATGCCGGCGCCTCGGCCAGCAACTCGTCGCGGTCGACCGAGGGCCGGACCTCGTCGGCGCGCATCACATTGGCGAGCGGGATGGGGTGCGACGTGGGCGGGACGCCGTCGAGGTCGAGCGCGGCGACGTCGTCGGCGTGCTCGAGGATCGACTGCAGTTGGCCGGTGAAGCGGTCGAGCTCGTCGTCGGTGAGGGTCAGCCGGGCGAGGCCGGCGACCTTGACGACGTCGTCGCGCGAGATGCGTGCGGCTTCGGAGGAAGGGTCGGGCACGCGGGCGAGGCTACGCGATGACCCCGCCGGCCCAGAATGCGGTTCAGGCCGTGACCCTGCGGGCGAAGTCGACGGCCCGCTCGTTGATGAGGTCCTTGTCGTGGTCCATGGTCGCCACGTGGTAGCTGCGGTCGAGCGAGACACGCTCGACGGGCCCACCGAGATGCTCGGCGAGGTGGTCGCTGTTGCTCGGGTCGACGACATGGTCCTGCGGGCTGGTCATGATGAGCGCCGGCATCGTCGCCGACGGCAGCTTGCCGTCCATTTCCGCCAGGCCGTCCATCATCGTGAGGAGCGGAGCCAGCGGGGTGTCGGTGTAGGCGGTCTCGACCACGTCGGGCTTGGCGATGTCGGACCCGATGCCGGCCATGACGGTCTCGCCCGCGTCGACCAGGCCCTGGACCAGATGACGCATGTCGGGCGACGGCACGATGACCGCGTTGATGAAGACCGCACCGGCCACCTCGGGGTGCTCGAGGATGGTCCACGCGGTGAGCGCCCCACCCATCGAGAGACCCGCGACCACGATCTTGTCGACCCTGGCCGCCAGCCGCTGGTATGCGTCCTCGACGTCGGCGGTCCAGTCGTCCCAGCCGGTGGTGAGCATGTCCTCGACGGTGGTGCCGTGCCCGGCGAGGCGGGGCAGCTCGACGGCGAACCCCGCGGCGGCGAAGGCCTCGGCCAGCCCACGCATCGAGCCGGGGTTGCCGGTGAACCCGTGGAGCACCAGCGCCCCATGCGGACCGCCCTCGGCGGAGAAGGCGTCAGCTCCAGGAATCAGCTCAGGCGTGCTCATAGGGCGGAGACGATAGGTCACGCGAGGAGCGACCACGGGAGAACTCGTGCCGCGGCCCGGAGGGAGGCGCCGGCCGACCGGTCACACGGACGATGACCAACAGCTCCGTGCAACGTGGGGCCGCTCGCAGCGACGAAGGAGCGAGAACGGGCCGAGGAGCTCAGAACGCCTGGGACATCTGGATGCCGGCAGGGCCGAGGATCACGATGAAGAGCGCCGGCAGGATGCAGAAGACCAGCGGGAAGGTGATCTTCACCGGCACCTTCATGGCATTCTCCTCGGCCCGGGCCCGGCGGCGGTCACGGAGCTCGAGCGCCTGGAGCTTGAGGATGTTGGCGAGCGGGAAGCCGTGCTTCTCGGCCTGACGGACCGCGCTGACGAACTGGCGCAGGTCGGCGGCGTCGGTCCGCTCGGCGAGGGCTTGGAGTGCTTCGCCGCGGGACAGACCGAGCTGCATGTCGTTGACGGCCTTCAGGAGCTCGGTGGCGAGGACGCCCCGCCCTTCCTGACCGGCGCGCAGGAGGGCGCCGTCGAAGCTCATGCCGGCCTCGACCGTGACCTTGATCTGGTCGAGGACGTCGGGGAGCTCGTTGGTGATGGCCTTTCGGCGATCGTCGGCCGTCCGCTTGACCTTGGCGTTGGGTCCGACGGTGAGGACGGCGACGACCAACACACACACCATCATGTTCGTCATGCCGCCACCGGAGCTCGCCAGGTACCACGACGAGAACAGCAGACCCAGCGCGCAGCCGATGACCTGCATGCCGATGATGACCTCGGGCCGCCACTTCTTGTCGAGGTCGGCGACGCGGAGCGTCTTGGCCGTGGCCTCGAGCATCCCGCTGGGCAGGTAGCGGCCGACGACGCGGTTGATGGCGTCGGCGGCCGGGTTGACGAGCCGGTCGGCGAACGAGCGCTCGAGGTCGAGCGCGCGCGAGGTGGGGGCCATGTCGTCGGCGTCGACGCCGATGGCCACCATCTGCTGGTCGGGCTTGAGCGCCCACACCAGCAGTGCGACTCCGACGACGACGAAGAGGGCGGCGAGCCAGACGATCATGAGGTGCTCCTGGGCCGGCGGGGCGGGATCGGGTGCGTGCGCATCAGAACTCCGGGTTCACGAGCTTCTTGAGCCACAGCCCACCGAGGGTGAGCATGGTGCCGGCGGCGCCGAGCAGGACGTAGCCGGTGCCGGTGGACAGGAGGGGCTCGAGGTACGCCGGGTTCGACATGAAGATGAAGCCGCAGAGCCCGAAGGGCAGGAAGAACAGCACCATGGCGGAGATCTTCCCTTCGGCCGTGAGTGCATCGACCTGCCGCTTGATGCGGACCCGGGCTCGGATGGTCTCACCGACCTGCTCGATGATCTCGGACAGGTTGCCGCCGACGCTGGACTGGATCTTGATGGCGTCCACGACCCAGTCGAAGTCGGGGGCGTTGATGCGGTACGACATGGCGTCGAGGGCATCTTCCAGCGAGCGACCGAGACGGGTCTCCATGACCACGCGGGAGAACTCCTCGCAGGTGGGCGACTCGGTCTCACGGGCCACCGAGTCCAGGGTCTGGCCGAGGCCGTAGCCGGCGGAGAGCGAACCCGACATGAGCTGGAGCGTGTCCCCGAGCTGCTTGACGAACTGCTTGCGACGACGGTTGGTCGCGATGCGCAGGAACATCGGGATACCGACGCCCGGGAAGACGAGCGCGAGGAGGAAGAAGGGGATGCCGAACAGCAGGACGCCGACGACCAGCGAGGCGAGGACGACAGCGGCGCAGAACACCACGAATTCGTTGGACCGGACGGCCAGGCCAGCGCGGTCGAGGGTGTCGTCGAGCGAGCGACCGCGGTTGTTGACCTCGAGCACCTGGGCGGAGATGTCGTTGAGCTTGCTCTGGAAGCCGAGCATGGCGCGGGGCGACCGCTTCGCCTTCTCCGGCTTGACGTCGTCGCTGAGGGCCTTGTTGGCCTTCTGGGCCTGGCGCTCGGTGCGTCGCTCCTCCGACCGCTCGGAGGTGCGCATCAGGAAGAAGAGCACGACGAGTCCCACGCTGACGAAGAAGCCGGCGGCGAGCGGGATCCAGGAGTTGGAGAAGATGCCGGCACCGGCGACCGTGCGGGTGTCGTCGGCGATGTCGGGGACGAACTGGGCGACCTCGGTGTGGGTGAAGGTCTGCGACACCGCGTTCTCGGGAGCGCTGGCGAGGCGGATCTCGACGGATGCCTCGCCGTCCTTGGACGCCGACTTCCAGCGCACCTCGTAGGTGGTGCCGAGACCGGCGGCGACGTCACGGAACGCGGCTTCGAACTTGGCGGCGTCGTCGACCGCCAGGACCTGACCCGACGAGGCCGCGGCCATCGACTCGAAGGTCGCCGCATTGAAGTCGAAGGTCTCGAGGGCGACGAACGACGCCTGAGCGGAGGATGCCGCCAGTCGGCCGACGATGTCGTCGACGGTGCTGGTGCTGACCGAGTCGGCACCATCGGCGAGCACGACGATGGCGCCGCTGCCACCCTGGACCTCGAGCTGGGCGAGGCCGAGGTTGATGCCGTCGAACAGGGCGGTCTGGCCGGCAGCGATGAGGCCGTTGACCGCGGCGAGAGTGGCGTCACGATCGACGGTGAAGTTGCTCTGGACCACGGCGGTGTCGCCGAAGCTGACGATGGAGACCGGCACCTCGTCGGGGAGCTCGGCCAGCAGCTCGGCGACGGCAGCCTTGGCCTTGGCCAGTGGCTCACCGTCCATCGAACCCGAGACGTCGAGGGCGATGACGACGTTGAGCTCGTCGCTGCGGAGACGGACCACGTCGGCGCCGAGCTCCTCGCCGTCCTCGACCACGATGAAGGCATCGTCGAGGTCGCCCGACGCGCGGGGCCCGGACACCACGGCCCGCACCAGCGGGTAGCCCGAGGCATCGATGTTCTCGATCACGAAGTCGTCGCTCTGGGCGCCGGCAGGTGCCGCCACCAGGAGCAACGTGGCGGCGACCGCCAGCAGGAACCGTCGAATGCGGGGGGTCATTGCTCTCCTCCGAAGATCCGATCCTCGAACTCGATCCCCATGTCCTTGATGTGGTCGACGAAGGTCGGGCGGTAGCCGGTGGGCTTGACGGACCCCTGGATCCGCCCGTTGTCGTCGAGACCCTTCGAGTAGTCGAACTCGAAGATGGGGATGACGTCGACTTCGCCGTCCTTGACCTTGCCGACCTCGCAGATCTGTGTGATCCGGCGAGAACCGTCCCGGAGGCGGCCGATCTGGACGACCAGGTCGACGGCGCCGGCGATCTGCTGGCGGATGGCGGCGATGGGGAACTCGATGCCGGCCATGAGCACCATGGTCTCGAGACGGGTCATCGCATCTCGTGGGGTGTTGGCGTGCAGCGTCGAGAGCGAGCCGCCGTGGCCCGTGTTCATGGCCTGCAACATGTCGAGGGCCTCGCCGCCACGGCACTCGCCGACGACGATGCGGTCGGGCCGCATGCGGAGTGCGGTGCGGACCAGGTCACGGATGCCGATCTCGCCCTTGCCCTCGGCGTTGCCGGGCCTGGTCTCGAGGCGGATGACGTGATGCTGGCGCAGCTGGAGCTCGACGACGTCCTCGATGGTCAGGATGCGGTCGCCGTCGGGGATGAACGACGAGAGCACGTTGAGCAGCGTCGTCTTGCCCGAGCCGGTACCACCGCTGACCAGGATGTTCAGCTTGGCGTGGACGCAGGCGGCGATCATGTAGAGCGACTCGATGGTGGCGCTCGAGTTCGCGATGAGGTCCTCGGCGGTGAACGACTTCGCGGCGAACTTGCGGATGGTGAGCGACGAGCCGTCGACGGCCAGCGGCGGGATCACGGCACAGACGCGTGAGCCGTCGGGCAGGCGGGCGTCCACCATCGGCGACGACTCGTCGATGCGCCGGCCCAGCGGGGCGACGATGCGGTTGATCACCTTGCGCAGCGTCATCTCGTCGTTGAACTTGATGTCCGCGACCGTCAGCCTGCCGTCGCGCTCGATGTAGATCGACTTCGTGCCGTTGACCATGATCTCCGACACTCGCGGATCGGCGAGGAGCGGCTGGATCGGGCCGTAACCGAGGAGATCTGCGGCGATGACATCGACCAGACGCTGACGCTCGGCCTCCGACAGCGGCACGTCCTCGGCGGCGAGGACCTTCGTCATCTCGACCACGGCGAGCCGGCGCAGCTCGTCATCGTCCATGTCCGGGTCGCCGACCCGGTTGCCCAGCGCCAGGAGCAACGCATCCTGGACCTTGGCCCGGAGCTGGCTGAACGTGTCCGACTCGAGCAGCGCCGCCGTCATCTTGACGTCGGCGGTGTGCGACTCGTCGCTCGCCTCGGCGGTCTCCGGGAGCGTCAGCTCCAACGGCTCGTTGACCTGCTTGACCCGGTCTCCCAGCTTCATCGACTCATGCCTTCCGCTTGAACAGGCGACGGGGGCGGTCGCCACTGGTGCCCGCGGCACCGGTGTCGGAGTCGATCAGCTCGACGAGCTCCTCGAAGGCGTGGACCAAGCCGGAGCTGGACCGTGACTCCATGATGGGAACGCCGTCGTTCGTGGCGCGGACCATGTCGATGGAGCTCGGCACCTTGACGTCGACCGGCGAGCCGATCGAGCGTTCGATGTCCGCGACCTCGAGCCCGACCTTCGAGTCGGCCCGGTTGAGCAGGAAGTGCCGGTTGGCCGAGGTGAGCCCGACCTGGTCCATGGCGTCGAGCGCCTTGCGGAGCCCGCGGATCGACGGCATCTCGGGCGAGCACACCATGACCACGTCGGCCGAGAGGTCGAGGGCCGACAGCACTCGCTCGGAGAGACCAGGGTCGGTGTCGATCACCACGTACCGGAACGACTGGCGCAACATGTGGAGCACGCCGGTGACGTGCTCGGCCTGCACCTCGTCGGCCTCCGCCGGGTTGAGCGGGGCGCACAGCGTGTAGAGGCCACTCGGATGGGCGGTGAGGCCCAGCTTGAGGTTGGCGCTGTCGACCGGCCACTGCCGGGCGATGTCGCTGATGGTCACCTTCGGGTTGAGCCGCAGCACGTTGGCCACGTCGCCGAACTGGAGATCGAGGTCGACGAGCACCACCTGGCGGGGGTGACGAGCAGCGAGACCCACGGCCAGGTTGGTGCCGACGGTGGTCTTGCCGGCGCCCCCCTTCGGCGACAGGATCGTGATGATCCTGTTCGGGTCGGCCGCCGTTCCCTCGGCAGGAGCGGTCATCGTTCCAGTCATCTTCAGCCGTAGATGCGGTCGGTCGTCTGGATACCGGTGCCGGCCTCGTTGGCGTCGGCGGGCTCGATGGCCAGCCACAGGTCGCCGTAGCTCGAGGCGAACACGATGCGCTCGGCGGACGCGGCGTCGACCGCGAGCGTCACGAGCAGCGAGCCCGCAGGCACCGGGGTGCGCTCGTCGGCTGTGGCCTCACGGGTGGGGTCGGCCACCGGGTTGCCCTGGACGTTGGTCACCAGGACCTTGTGGAGCAGGAAGCCCGACGTGTCCTTGCCCGACGCTGCCGGGTCCGGGGACTCGAGGCTGCTGAAGCTGGCGATGACACCGACGAGGTCGCCGGGGCGGACCGTGCCACCGACCGTGCGGACCGGATCGAGCGGGACCGTGATCTCGAGCAGCCCCTCGGGCACGACGACGGAGCCGCCGCCGCGGCCGACACGGGCCTGGAGCTCGTTGAACTTCTCGGCGGAGACGAGGCGGCTCTCGGTGAGCTGCTCACCGTCCACCAGGTCGACGGCGACGACCATGCCCTCGGCATCACCGATCGAGGCGAGCGCACCTGCAGCGCGGACCTTCACGGGCACGGCCTCGACCGAGACGATGCCGGCCAGCTCCGTGGCCGAGGTCCCGGCGGCGACGCCGCCGCGGACGACGAGCACGTCGACGAGCTCCTCGCCCGCCAGCGCCCGGTCCTCGGCAGTGCTCACGTACTTGACCAATGCCACCGTGCCGATCGCCACGAGAGCGAGGGCTGCGATCAGGCTGAGACGCTTCTTCTTCACCGGTTTCCCCTTGGAGTGTTCGGGCACGCTGGGGACTTGATCGGCGGGAAACCCGGAATCTGAAGCGAAAACTGCGTCTCCGGATCATCTCTTTGCGCCTGAGCTTCCGAGACTGCCGGTTCTTCCGGTTTCGGCGGGCCTGTCCCCTGGTGACCGATCTGCTGAGGTCAGCGGTAGGGGTCGTCCTCTTCGGGCGCTTCCCACCAATCGGCCGGGGTCTCGACCTCTTCCTCGATGGGGAAGATGCAGTCGACCGGACACGGCTCGACGCACTTGAGACAGCCCGAGCACAGTTCGGGGATGATCACGACGTCCATGCCGTGATTGAAGATCGCACCGAACTGCGGGGGGCAGTGGCGGATGCAGGTGTCGCAGTTGATGCAGATGGACATGTCGATGTAGAGCGCCGGGTTCTTCCACTTGGGATTGCGTTCCCGGCGGTCCATGCGTTCGGCTCGCGTGCCTGCTGCCACGGGAGCGAGGGTAGCAGTGGCCTTGACCGCCGGGTCAGGACGGGGGTTCACTTCCC
The DNA here is from genome assembly GCA_041618235.1 of Acidimicrobiales bacterium. Classification (GTDB taxonomy): domain Bacteria; phylum Actinomycetota; class Acidimicrobiia; order Acidimicrobiales; family Salinilacustritrichaceae; genus Salinilacustrithrix. The sequence goes on along the minus strand of JBFJNI010000060.1, from coordinate 11,707 downwards.
CCGTGTCCGCGACCACGCAACCCGACCCCGCTGCCGATGACGACCGTCAGCTGACCGCCCAGGGACGCGAGCGCAAGCAACAGCTCATCGACTGCGCCGCCAATCTCTTCGCCGAGCGGGGCTATGCCGAGACCCGCATCAAGGACATCGTCGATGCCGCCGGTGTGGCCAAGGGTTTGTTCTACTGGTACTTCGAGAACAAGGAAGCCCTCTTCGCCGAGGTCGCCGCGGACATCCGTCTCCGCCTCCGCAAGTCGCAGGCCCAGGCCATCGACCCCGCCGCCGACCCCCTCCGCCAGATCCGCCAGGGCACCGAGTCCTCGGTTCGCTTCATGGCCGAGCATGCCCACTTCTTCTCGTTGCTCGAGGTCGAGAACGGCGCCGTGTCGCTCGAGTCGCGACGAGCGGGCACCGACCAGCACATCCGTGACACGCGCGGCCTCATCGTGGCGGGCCAGAAGGCCGGTTCGATCGTCGACGACGACCCCACCCTCCTCGCGCTCGGTGTCGTCGGCGCCGTGGGCTACTACAGCCACTACCACCGCACCGGGCGCATCGACGTCGCCATCGACGAGCTCGCGGCTTATGTCGGGGCGAGCGTGGTTCGCACCCTCGCCGCCGACTCGACGGTCGCCGTCGCCGCGCTGGGCTAACGTCCGGCGCTGTCAAGCGGGGGCGTCCGATGCCCCCGAACGCGATCCAGGAGATTCTTCAAGTGGCCACATACCCCTTTCTGTCCGACGAGTGGATGGACGCCGCCCAGGCGATCCGCGAGGAGTACAAGGGCAAGGGCACCGCGACCCCCCACGTGGTCAAGATGAACCTCGTGATCACCGAGGTGCCGTTCCAGGACGGCGAGATCAACGCCCACATGGACACCAGCAGCGGCGAGATGGAGATGGACACCGGCCACATCGAGGGCGAGGACCTCACGGTGACCGTCGACTACGCGACCGCCAAGGCGATCTTCGTCGACGGCAACCCGCAGGCCGGGATGCAGGCGTTCATGTCCGGCAAGATCAAGGTCGTCGGCGACATGACCAAGATGATGGCGATGCAGACCGCGGCGCCCGATCCGGTGCAGCTCGAGGCCGCCGCCAAGATCTCCGAGATCACGGCTTGAGCGGTCGCGGCTCGAGCGGTCGCCAGGCGACCTGGCTCGAGCTCGACGGATGCTCCGCATCCGACTGACAGCGAAGTGCTAGGCGGGGCTGGGGACGAGATCCTCGGCCCCGTCGAGACCGTCGGCCGCGTCATCCAGACGTGACGAGCGGACGAAGAAGGCGAAGACGAGCGCGATGAGCGCGGCGCCTGCGCCCACGAGGTAGGCGTCGCGGAAGGCCTGCTCCTCCCCCACCACCGACTCCCTGGCCGCCTGCGTCGCCTGCATCACCTGGATGCCGATGACGACGCCGAACTGGGTCATCATCTGCTGGGTGGCACCGACGACGCCGAGATCGCTGTCGTCGACGGTGTTGGCGATCGATGCCACCAGCGCAGGCCCCGACATGCCGAGGCCGACCCCCGACAGCGCCAGGGACCCGATGATCACCCAGTCGGACGACCCGGAACCCAGGGTCGACAGGCCGATCATCGACACGAAGACCGCGATGGCGCCGCCGACGGCGGCGAACCGCTCGCCGGTCTTGACCGCGAGGTAGCCCATCAGCGGTCCTGAGATGGCGAACGCCAGGGGTCGGGAGATCAGCAGTGACCCCGACTTGGTCTCGCCGTAGTCGAAGACACCTTCGAGGAGCAGCGGCGTGATGACGAAGCCACCCATGTAGGCGAAGTTGGTGAACACCTGGGTGAGGATCGGGATCGAGAAGTTGCGGCGTCGGAGATAGGCGAGCGGGAGCAGCGGGTCGGACGCCCGCGACTCGACCCGCACGAAGAGCCAACCCGTCACCGGCGCGACGACGAAGCCGGCGAGCACCACCGGCGAGTCCCAGCCGAGGACCGGGCCCCGGTTGACCGCGAACAGGAACGAGGTGGTGGCGATTGCGAGCGTGACCGCGCCGGCCACGTCGAAGCGCACCGTGGTGATGCGCTCGGTCTCGGGCAGCACGGCGAGGGCGAGCAGCAGCCCGGCGATGGTGAGCGGCACCTGACCGACGAAGATCCAGCGCCAACCGAACGCCTCGACGATGGGGCCGCCGGCCACCACGCCGAGCACCGGCCCGCCGGCGGCGACCATGGTCCAGTACCCCATGGCCTGGGCCCGCTTGTCCCGCGGGAACATCCGGTTGATCATCGCCAACGAGGTCGGGCCGACCGCCGCCCCGGTGGCCGCGCCGAGGATCCGGAAGGCCAGCAGGCTGCCGGCGTTCCATGACAGCGCGGTGAGGCCGGCACACACGATCACGCAGGCCATCGACCACGCGTAGACCTTGCGCTGGCCACGGAGGTCGCCGAGCTTGCCGGCACTGGGCCCGAACACCGCGAAGGCCAGGATCGGACCGGTGACCAGCCACGTGAGGGTCGACTCGGTGCTGCCGAGGTCGTCGGCGATGCGCGGGATCGACACCGACAGGATCGTGATGGTGAAACCGACGCTCAGCAGGCCGAACAGCACCGTCGCCAGCACCAGCCACGGGTAGCGGGGCGAGTTCTCGACCCGGCCGAGCAGCTTCTGACGGAACAGCAGCGGCCACGGGTAGACGGCGACCTCGTCGGCGCCCGGGGCGTCGATGCTCAGCTCGTCGAGATGATCCCTGGCGCCTCGTCCCACGGCGGCACGCTAACTGACCGGCGGGTCAGCCCAGCAACGACGAGCGGCGCCCCACGTCGTCGCGCGTGCGCACGCGAACGGGCCGGATCAGGTGGGACGGCCGACCTCATCGCAGTGGCTGGGGATCACTGCGTCCAGCCGGCCGCCCCACTTCATCCGGCCCGTTCGCCGTGGATCGTATCCCTGAGCGCCGGTCGTCGACGATGCAGGAAGACCATTCTCCGGAACCTCCCGAACACGACGGCTCGGGCGGGATTTCCGGTTCAGGACGTGGCGTCCAGAGCTCCGGCCAGCTCGTCGACGGTCCACCGGCCCTCGTGCTCGATGGTGTCGGTGAAGTGCCAGCCCTCCATCAGCCGCACCGTGCCGCCCTGCACGAACAAGGTCCGGGCATTCAGGGGACAGTCGGCCGAGGCGAGGTAGGCCACGATCGGCGAAACGTTGGCAGGATCCCACACGTCGAACTTCGTCTCGTCGCCCGGCGCGGCGACCATGTCGCTCAACCCGGGCGTGCCCTCGGTGAGACGGGTGCGGGCGGCCGGCGCGATGCAGTTCGATCGGACGCCGTAGCGAGACAGCTCCTGCGCGCAGATCACCGAGAACGCGGCGACGCCGGCCTTGGCCGCGCCGTAGTTGGTCTGGCCGAGGTTGCCGAGCAACCCCGACGTCGACGAGGTGTGGACGAGCGCCGCTTGGCGGGACGTGCCGGCCTTGGCCTGCTCGCGCCAGTAGGTCGCCGCCCAGCGTGTGGGCACGAAGTGGCCCTTGAGGTGCACGGTGGTGACCTCGTCCCACTCCTGCTCGCTCATGTTCACCAGCGCCCGGTCGCGCAGGATGCCGGCGTTGTTCACCAGCACGTCGAGGCCGCCGAAGGTATCGACCGCGGTCTGGATCAGTCGTTGCCCGCCCTCCCAGTCGGCGACATCGTCGTGGTTGGCGATTGCGGTCCCGCCAAGAGCGACGATCTCGGCCACGACCTGCTCGGCGGCATCGCGGTCATCGTCGCCGCCCACGTCGTTGACCACGACCTGCGCACCCTCGGCCGCGAAGAGCAACGCATGGGCGCGGCCCAGCCCCCGGCCGGCACCGGTGATGATCGTGATCCTGCCGTCGAGTGCTCCCACCGGGCATCCCTTCACGTGTGGCCGACTCCGTGTCGACCGAAAGGTGCACCCTTTCGGTCCGACGTCCTCTGGGTCAAGTCTCGCACCACGACGGCGGACACCCGACCGGGGGTCGGCTCAACCGCGGAGGAACAGGGTGACCGCGCTCCCCCGCCGCACCATCGTCCCGGGGACGGGGTCGCTGTCGAACACCCGGCCCCGGCTGTTGCAGCAGTCCTGGCCGAGCACCAGCCCGGCGGCCTCGAGCATGGCCTCGGCCTCGGCCAGCCGCTTGCCCCGCGTGTCGGGGACCGCGACGAGGTCGGGCCCCTTCGAGACCGTGACGGTGACCTCGGCGCCGCGTGGCACCTCGGCGCCCGACTCGGGTGCGACCGAGATGACGATGCCCTCCGCCACGTCGTCACTGAAGACGTCCTTGCGGACAGGCACCAGCCGCAGGTCGGTGAGCTGCGCCGCGACGGCCTCGTAGGTTGCGTCGTCGTCGACCTCGGGAACCACACGGGGCTCGGGACCCTTGGAGACGAGCAGCGGCACGCTGGTGCCCTCGGGCAGGGTCTCGTCGACCTCACCGTCGAGGCCGACGACGTTGCCGGCCACGATCTCCTCGTCGAAGACCTCGGTGGTGGTGTGCTCGAGGCCGGCGGTGGTGAGCTCGGCGACGACCTCGGCCAGTGGCCGATCGACCAGATCGGTGGGGCGGGTGGTGAGCGCGTTGCCCTCGGAGACCACCACCACGAGCGTGCCGCCCTCCTCGAGCTGTTCGCCAGCGGCCGGCGTGGTGCTCACGATCTCGCCCGGTTCGGTGCCGGTCCGGCGGGTCTTCTTCTCGTCGACGATCCAGTCGTTCTGCTCGGCGATGAGCCCGATCTCGGCGATCTGTTGACCGACGAGGTCAGGCACCTCGTAGGTGGGCGTCTGGAGCGACTGGAACAGGAGGAACCCGCCGGCGCCGGCGGCCAGCAGGAGCATGGCGAGGAGCGCCAGCGGCCAGCGCCGGCGACGCCCCGGCTCGTCGGGCGGCTGGGCGGCGGGATCATCGGGGCCGGCCGTCGCCGGCGCGGCGGCACCTCGCGCGGGTTCGGGAGCAGCGGCGATGAGGGCGGTCGGGTCCGGCGACGCGGCGACGACGGTGACGTCGGGGTCGAAGGTGGGGTCGAGCGGGAGCGGGGCCAGGGTGGTGCGGGCGTCCTCACTGGTGTCGGCCGCCTGCGCCGCCTCGGCGAGGGCACCGATCAGCGGCAGCGGCCCGGGCGCGTCGAGCTCGGTAGCGGCAGCATGGAGCGAGATGATCAGCTCGCCGGCGTCGGGTCGCTCGTCGGGCCGCAGCCGACCCGCTCGGGCCAGGCACGCTTGCAGCGGACCGAGCGCGTCGGGGACCTCGACGTCGCGGTCGATGCGGGCCATCAACGTGCCGAGGGTGGTGTCGCTGGCGAAGGGGACCTGTCCGGTGACGGCCTCGATCAGCAGCAGCGCCAACGCGTACACGTCGGCGCGACCGTCGAGCCGCTCGCCACGCGCCTGCTCGGGGGCGGAGTAGCGGGCGGTGCCCACGATGGAGCCGTCGGGCTCGGTGTGCGACGCCTCGGCGATGGCTCGGGCGAGGCCGAAGTCGGCGATGCGCAAGCGGCCGTCGACGTCGAAGAGGATGTTGGCCGGCTTGAGGTCGCGGTGGACCAACCCCTTGCCGTGGGCGTGGGCCAGGCCCTGGCACACCTCGAGGCCGACCATGAGGGCCTGCGACGGGGTCAGGCGATGGCCGGCGCCGAGCATGGCCCGCAGGCTGCCGCCGGCCAGGTACTCGGTGACCAGGTACGGCACCTCGTCCTCGCCCCAGTCGTGCACCACCACGACGTTGGGATGACTGATGGCGGCGACGGTCTGGGCCTCGGCACGGAACCGCCGCAGGAAGTGCTCGTCACCTGCGAGCGACGGCTGCAGCATCTTGACGGCCACCTGGCGGGCCAGGACGACGTCGTCAGCGAGGTACACCTGGGCCGACGACCCCGAGCCCAGGGGCGCGACGAGGCGGTAGCGGCCGCTGATCACGCGGCCGACCTGGTCGGAGAGCCGAGTCGGGGCCACGGGTCAACGATAGGGCCGGCGCCGATCTGCGAGGTGGAGGGCTCGCTGCGAGACTGGACGCCGTGTCCTCCACGTCGCCGCCGATCGGGCTGACCATCGCGCTGGTCATCGTCACGATCGAGACCGTCGCCGAGTCGATGTTCGTGCTCGCCCGCGACGACTACGGCCCCGGCGGCAAGGGCCTGGTCATCGCCATGTTCGGCGCCAAGATCGTGTTCGCCGCCCGGGCACGGCGCCTCAAGGCCGGTTCGGTGCTCGGGTTGCTGTTGTTCGAGCTGGTGGGCATCCTCGTGGCACTGGGCGCCGACTGGGACCTGAGCCTCCGGCTCGGGCTCGTCGCCACCGTCGTCGCTGTCTACTCACTCGTGCTCTCTTCCCTGCACGCCTTCCCCACCCCGGAGCTCCCGTGACCGCACCCACCCCGACGTTCAGCTACCCGCTGCGCACCAAGATCATCGTCGTCGTCGTCCTGGCGGTCGCCATCGGCGGCTTCGTCTTCGCCGGCCTCGTGGCGGACACCGACAGCTCCGACGTGGTCGCCGTCAACGGCGCCGGCGTCGACACCGGGGGCGCGCCCTCGGATCTCGGCCGGGGCGTCGAGGCGGTCCGTCCGATCGACGGTGCCCAGAGCGTCTTCCAGCAGAGCGAGCTGGTGCTCGACCTCGAGCCGGGCTGGGTGGCCGAGCTGGTCTACGCACCGGACGACGGCGAGTCGCTGGTGCTGCCCGCCGACGAGGTCGACTACACACCCGAGCTCGACCAGTACACGTACGTCCCCTCGGAAGGGAAGGCCATCGATCGTCTCGCGGCCAACCGGAGCTGCGTCATCGCCACCATCTGGAGCCAGGTCGAGGGCCGAGCCGCCAGCGAACGCGTCGTCCAGTGGTGCTTCCGCGTCGTCTGACCAGCCGAGCGACCCAGGCGGGCCGCCGGTCGGTCAGGTCGGCAGCTCGCCGGTCTCGAGCAGGTGGACGAAGCCGGCTTCGTCGAGGACGGGCACCCCGAGATCCTCGGCCTTGGTGAGCTTCGATGCGCCCGGCCCCTCCCCCACGACCACCGCAGTGGTCTTCTTCGACACGCTGCCGGGTGACTTGCCGCCCCGCGACTTGATCGCCTCCTCGGCCTCGTCGCGGTTGTAGCCCTCGAGCGTGCCGGTGACGACGACCGACATGCCCTCGAGCGTCTGGGCGACCTCGGGTGCAGCGGGCCCCTCGAAGTTCACGCCGGCGCGGCGGAGTCGCTCGACGAGCGCGAGGTGGGCATCGTCGGCGAACCACTGGTGCACGGCCGCGGCGATGGTGGGCCCGACACCGTCGACGGCCGCGAGTCGTTCGACGCCATCGTCCGCGTCGCCCTGGCGCGTGGCGGCCTCGATGATCGCGTCGAGGTGCCCGAACCGCCGCGCCAGGGCCTCGGCGCCGGCGGGCCCGAGGTGGCGGATGTTGAGGCCGACCAGCAGGTTGGCCAGCGGCCGTCGCGTCGACTCGGCGATGGCGGCTCGGAGATTGTCGACGGACGTCTGGCCGTAGCCCTCGAGCTCCAGCACCCGGTCGAAGTCGATCTCGTACACGCTGGCGATGTCGTGCAGCAGGCCGAGCTCGATGAACAGCGCGACCGTGCGCTCGCCGAGCCCTTCGATGTCCATCCCACCCCGACTGGCGTAGTGCTCGATGGCACCCTGGAGCTGGAACGGGCACTCGGGGTGGACGCAGCGGGTGTCGGCCTCGCCCTCGGGCCGGACCAGCGTCGAGCCGATGGGACACGGACAGGTCGTGGGGAAGTGCCACTCGGGCAGCCCCTTCGGGCGAGCGGCGAGCACCGGTCCGACGACCTCGGGGATGACGTCGCCGGCCCGGCGGACGATGACGATGTCGCCGGGGCGCACGTCCTTGGCCCGCACCTGGTCCTGGTTGTGCAGCGTGGCCCGCTCGACGTTGGCACCGCCGACGAACACGGGCTCGAGCACGGCGAACGGCGTCGTGCGTCCGGTGCGGCCGACCGACACGCGGATGTCGAGCAGCTCGGTGGTGCGCTCCTCGGGCGGGAACTTGTAGGCGATGGCCCACCGCGGCGCCCGGGTGGTCGAGCCGAGGTCGGCGCGGCGGCCGAGGTCGGCGACCTTGGTGACCACGCCGTCGATCTCGTAGGCCAGGTCGTGGCGGTGGTCCTGCCAGTGCAGGCAGAGCTCGATGACCTCGTCGATCGAGTCGACGACGCGGATCTCGGGGTTGACGGGGAATCCGAGGTCCTCGAGCAGCTCGAACGCGTCCTCGTGGCGGGCCATGTCGGGACCACCGACCACCTCACCGAGCTGGTAGCACCACATCGACAGCTCGCGTGACGCCGTGACCGCTGGGTCCTTCTGCCGCAGCGAGCCGGCTGCCGAGTTCCGCGGGTTGATGAACGGTGGCTGTCCGGCCGCCGCGGCCCGTTCGTTCAGCGCCTCGAACGCCGCCGAGGTCATGTAGACCTCGCCCCGTACCTCGAGGACCGCCGGCGCCCCCTTCGGCAGCGTCGTCGGGATGACGGAGATCGTGCGGACGTTCGCCGTGACGTCCTCGCCGACGCGGCCGTCGCCCCGGGTCGCGGCCTGCACCAGCTCGCCGTCCTCGTACCGCAGCGAGATCGCGACGCCGTCGATCTTGAGCTCGGTCACGAAACCGTGGACGATGGGCTCGTCGCCCTCGGCGACGCCGAGCCGGCGCTGGAGGCGGTCGTTCCAGTCCCGCAGATCGTCGGCCTCGAAGGCGTTGTCGAGCGACAGCAGCGGGGTCGAGTGCACGACAGGGGCGAACAGCTCGGCCCGACGGCCGCTGACCTGGGCGGTCGGCGAGTCGTCGGAGGCAAGCTCGGGATGGGCGTCCTCGAGCGCCCGGAGCTCGCGCACGAGGTCGTCGTAGTCCGCGTCGCTGATCAGCGGAGCGTCGTCGACGTAGTACCGCTCGTCGTGCTCGAGGATCTCGTTGCGAAGAGCCGTCGCACGGCGCTGTGCTTCATCGGGGACGTCGCTCACCACGGAGAAGGTACGCGGCGGACGTGACCGGTCGAGGACGCCGGCCGGCGGATCAGGCGCCGACGGCGAGACGCACGCCGAAGGACTGGCGCCGCACGCGCTCGGCGAGCTCGACCGTGAGCGCCAGGATCGACTCGGCCTGCACCGGGTCGTGCCCGGACAAGCCGCACTCGGGCGTGACGAGGGCCTGCTCGCGGAGTCGGAGCGCATCGCAGCCGCGCTGGACCAGCTCGCACCAGGTCTCCGAGAGCGTCCGCCACAGCATCCCCGGCTCGGCGCCGAGCGGACCGCTGGTGGGGATGGCACCCCAGGCGATCCAGCCGCCGCGGTCGAGGTGCACCCCGAGCGCGCCGGCATGGTCGACGATCGAGGGGTCGGTGGGCATCGACACGATCTGCGGGCCGGCAGCGAGCGCGAGGCGCCAGTCGGTGTCGCCGCAGCAGTGGAGGCCGGTGACGGCGAAGGGCTCGATGGCGGCCAGTGCACCGGAGACGAGGTCGATGGCTGCGTCGGTGGCGATGGGGAACGACGGTTGCGACAGCGCGACCAGGCCGGGCTCGTCGACGAAGACGACCTTCGACGCGAGCGGCGCGGCGCGAGTTGCCTCCTCGAGCATCGCGGTGGCGCGCTCGCGGACCGCCGCGCCAGCGGTGGCGAACGCCCGCTCGGCAGGGACGCCGGCCTCGACCAGGGCGAGGCCCAGGGTGATGGGGCCGGTGAGCTGGAGCTTGATGGGCGTGGTCCGATGGCGCACCGCGCCGAGGAAGGCACGAAGACCGGTGAAGGCCGGGCCCTCGATCCCCGCGCCGGTGGCCGGGTCGAACGGGTCGGCGGGGTCGGTGTCACCCACGACCTCGAGGCGGCCGTTCTCGCCGACGGCGATGCCGCGGAGACCCCACGCGCCCTGCGAGATCATGCCCTCGCGTCGGTCGCGGCGCGGCAGCGACGGGGCGGCCGGCAGGTCGGGACAGGACGCGAGCGCCAGGCCCACCGCCGCGTCGACGTGCCGGTGCGGCAGGCTGCCGATGCCCGACGCCGTCCCCACCCGAAGGTTGATCTTCTTCACCGCCGCACCCCCGCCGAGGACTGCTGCGCACGGCACGAGGTGCGTTCGCACCCGTGTCCCCCCGTTGTCTGCATGACACCGGAATAGCCACCAGAGCGGTCGGCGGGCAAATCTGGGACCCCATGACGTCCTCCCCCGCGCGACGCCAGCTCCTGCCCCTTCGGACCATATGGCTGGTCCTCCCCGTCCTCCTCGGCCCCGCACTGGCCGATTCGCTCGCCGATCGCAGTCGAGCCGTACAGATCGTCGGCTCCCTGCTCGCCTGGGTGATCTGGAGTCTGACCCTCGTCGCCATGCTCGCGCCGCGTTCGGTGGCACTGACGCTGGTGCGCTTCGCCGTCCCCGGGTCCCTGGCCACCGCGGCGTGGGCCGCCATCGGTGCCGACCGCCCCGTGTGGGCCGCGATCGGCCTCGTCGCCGGAGCGATGGCGACGCTCATGCTGGCGGCGCCGGGCGTGAGCGACGCGTTCGTCGACGGGTCCAGCTACGGCCCCGAGCGTCGGGTCGCGCTGCGTACGCCTCCCCTGCTCCTCATCGGCCCGGTCGCCGTGTCGTGGGCCGTCGGGGCCGCCGGCGTCGTCGCCGGGCCGATGCTCCTCGCCGCGCGGCAGTGGGTCGCCGGTGCCGTCGCGCTCGCGGTCGGTGCCCTCGCGGTGGTGCTCGTGCTCCGTCGCCTCCACCTCCTCAGCCGCCGGTGGTTGGTCTTCGTGCCGGCCGGGGTGGTCGTGCACGATCCGCTGACCCTCACCGAACCGGTCCTCTTCCAGCGTCATCTCCTCCGTCGGGTCGCGCCGGCGCCGGTCGACACCGACGCCCTCGACATCACCAGCGGCGCCCTCGGCCTCGCCCTCGAGATCCGCGGCGCCGAGCCCATCTCGGTCGGCGTGCGCAGGGGCCGCGACCGGGACGAGCTCACCGACGTCCCGGGTCTCGTGGTCACCCCCACCCGCCCGGCAGCCACGATGGCCATCGCCACCGACCACCGCCTCCCTACCGCCTGAGCGGCCGGCGCCGGTCAGCGCCGGTCAGCGCCGGTCAGCGCCGGTCAGCGTCGGTCAGCGTCGGGCGATGCCGCCGCCGACCACGATGTCGGCGTCGTAGAGCACCACCGACTGACCCGGCGCGATGCGGCGCTGGGCGCGAGCGAAGTGCACGACGGCGCCGTCGCCGACGATCTCGACCTCGGCGTCGACGGGCGTGCCATGGGCGCTGGACTGGGCAAGCAACGGACCCCCGACCGGGTCGTGGGCCCAGACGACATCGCCGAGCGCGACGGTGTCCGCGCGGAGCGCAGAGCGATCGCCGATGGTGACCGTGGCGGTGGAGACGTCGACGTCGACGACGTAGCGGGGCGTGGCGTTGCCGCCGATGCCCAGACCGCGGCGCTGGCCGATGGTGACGAGCTCCACGGCGGCGACCTCGCCCACGGTGGCGCCAGCGTCGTCGACGACCCGGCCCGGGGTGTAGTCGATGCGATCGGCGAGGAACCCCTGGCGCCCCTCGACCGACGTGATGAAGCAGACGTCCTGGCTGTCGGGCTTGCCGGCGATCCGCAGACCCAGGCGGGAGGCCGCGGCGCGCACCTCGTCCTTGGTCATCCCGCCGATGGGGAAAGACACGCGGCCGAGGGTGTCGCCGGCGACCACGTAGAGCACGTAGCTCTGGTCCTTCGCAGGGTCGGCGCCGCGACG
>JBFJNI010000059.1:0-22348 GCA_041618235.1 Acidimicrobiales bacterium | reverse complement strand
CGGTTGAGCTGGTCGCCGAGCACCCACACCGTGTCCACCGACCAAGCGTGGCCGATGGGACGGGCGGGCGCTGGTCAGTCGACGAGGGCAGGCTGCGGTTGGTCGACGTGCACGTCGTCGGCGGGCGGCTCGGGCGAGGGCGACGTCTTGAGGAAGAAGTAGCCGAGAAGCCCGGCGATCAGTGACCCGACGAGGATGCCGATCTTGGCCGAGTCGTTGAAGGCCGGGTTCTCGAAGGCGAGACCGGCGACGAACAGGGCCACGGTGAACCCGATGCCCGCCGTCATGGCCAGGCCGAGCACATGGCGATAGGTGACCCCCTTGGGCAGGGTGCCGATGCCGGCCTTGGCGGCGACCCAGGTGAAGGCGAACACGCCCAAGGTCTTCCCGAGCACCAGACCGAAGACGACGCCGAGGACGATCTTGTCGGTGGCGAGGCCGTCGAGCGCTTCGCCGGTGAGTCGGACGCCGGCATTCGAGAAGGCGAACAGCGGGACGATGACGAACGCGACCCAACCCTGCAGCTTGTGCTCGAGTCGCTCGAGGGGCGATTGCGTCTCGGTGACCAAGCGGTCGAGGTCTTCGAGGCGGGCAGCGTTGAGCTCGTACTCGGCGTCGGTGAGCACACCGTCGGAGTACGAGGTGTCGGCGGCGTCCACCAGCTGGCGGGCGTTGGCGGCGAAGGTGCGGGGGTCGAAGAACGACCAGGCAGGGGTGAGCAGGCCGAGGGCCACGCCGGCGAGGGTGGCGTGGACGCCGGACTCGTGCACGGCGAACCACAGGAACAGCGCGGCGGCGACGTAGATGCTCATCGAACGGATGTGCAGTCGCTTGGCGACCGACAGACCGACGAGGGTGACGCCGGCGATGGCCAGCCAACCGAAGCTCAGGTCGTCGGTGTAGAAGATCGCGATGACGATGATGGCGCCGATGTCGTCGGCGATGGCCAGGGTGAGCAGGAAGACCTTGGCGGCCGACGGCAGCTTGTTGCCGACCAGCGCCACGACGGCCACGGCGAACGCGATGTCGGTGGCCATCGGGATGCCCCATCCCTTGGAGGCGGCGGTGCCGGCGTTGAAGAAGAGGTAGACGGCTGCCGGGACGACCATGCCGCCGAGGGCGGCGATGGCGGGCAACGCCGCCTTGCGTGGGTCACGGAGCTCGCCGTGGACCAGCTCTCGTTTGATCTCGAGGCCGACGACGAAGAAGAAGATGGCCATGAGGGCGTCGTTGATCCACTCGACGAGGGTCAGCTCGACGTGGGCGAGGTGACCCAGCGAGATGTCGAGGTGCGTCTCCCACAGGGTCTCCTGCGCGTGCCACCAGGGCGAGTTGGCCCAGATCAGCGCGCCGACGGCGGCGACGAGCATGAAGATCGCACCCGACGCCTCGGTGTCCATGAACCGCTGGAGCGGCCGCACGAACGAGCGGGGCACGAAGCGGTCGGTCTGGCTCCACGCATGGCGGACGTGTACGGGGGACTCGCTGGATCGAGACATACGAAGTTCCTAGATCGGCGGTGCTGGGGGCCGCTTGAGGGTCATGGAGACGATGGTGCCGTCGCCGGCAGGTTCGAAGGTGACGTCGTCGGTGAGGACCTTGATCAAGGGGATCCCCAAGCCCGACTCGTGCTGGAGACGCTTCGGGTCCGTCGCGTCCGGCAGCTGGCGCAGGGCGTCAGGGTCGAAGCCGGGGCCTCGATCGCGGATCGAGACCTCGAAGCGGTCGTCCTCGAGCGCGCAGGTGATGATCACCGGGTCGGCGACGGCTTCGGGCCGGTGCGCCTTGATGGCGTTGCTGCACGCCTCGGTGACGGCGAGACGCAGATCGTCGAGGCGCGACTCGGGCAGCGGGGGGTCGAGGGCTGCGGCGGTGGCGACGACGAGGCGGACGACGGCGAGGTAGTCGAGTCGGGGCGGGATCTCGAGGCGGATCTCGGCCACGGCTCGGCTCAACGCTCGGTGGCCGGAGCCGAGACCGCGTCGTCGACGCTGGTGGCGATGGTGAACACGTCCCCGAGGCCGGTGACGTCGAACACCTTGAGCAGGCGGCTGTTGGTGCACACGAGACGCAGGTCGCCGTCGGCGGCTCGAGCTCGTCGGACCGCGCCGACGAGGACGCCGAGCCCGGTGGAGTCGATGAAGTCGACGTCCTCGAGGTCGACCACCAGCTGACGGTGGTCGTCGGCGATCAGGCTGGTGAGCTGCTCGCGCAACTCGGGCGCGGTGGCGACGTCGATCTCGCCGCTGGCGGCGATGACGGTCCAGCCATCGGTGTCGGTGTCGGGGATCTCGAGCTCCATGCCGGGGGCTCAGGGTACCTGCCGGATCGCCCGGTCCGGGAGTGCTGATCCGGCCGCTCGCGCAGGTCACAGCGGTGGAACTACACCACTGTCATCGTGGCCTTGGAAGGCCTACGCTCGCAGCCGTGGCCGCCTCCCCGCCTCCGCGCCGAACCCTCGAGGCGGTGGTGCGCGAGCGGGCGGCGCGGCTGGCCGAGCGCGACGAGCGCCATGTCGGGGTGGCCGAGCGGCTGGTCCACGTCGAGCGGATCCCTCCCGTCGCCCCCCGTTTCGGTGAGCTCGCCCACCCCCTTCCCGATGCCGTCACCGATGCGCTCGGGGTCGGGCGGCTCTGGAGCCACCAGGCCGAGGCTCTCGACCTGGTGCGGGCCAAGCGGTCGGTGGTGCTGGCCACGAGCACGGCGTCGGGGAAGTCGCTCGTCTACCAGTCGGCCATCGGCGAGGCCGCCCAGTCGCCGATCCGGCCCGGAACCGCGCTGTGCATCTATCCGACCAAGGCCCTCGCCCACGACCAGCTCCGGTCGTTGGCCGACCGGGCGTTCCCCGGTGTGGTCCCGGCGTCGTACGACGGCGATGCCGGTCGCGACGAGCGCTCCGAGGCCCGGCGCAGCGCCACCGTGGTGCTCACCAACCCCGAGATGCTCCACTGCGGGATCCTCCCGCATCACGCGGGCTGGATGCGTTTCCTGTCCCGGCTCGAGTACGTCGTCATCGACGAGCTCCACCAGTTCCGGGGCATCTTCGGCAGCCACGTCGCCCACGTGATCCGCCGACTGCGGCGGATCGCCGCCCACTACGGCGCCGACCCCACCTTCGTGTGCACGTCGGCCACCATCGGCGAGCCCGTCGAGCTGGCCGAGGCCATCACCGGCGTCGACGTCACCGCGGTCACCGACGACGGCTCGCCGTCGGGTGAACGCATCGTCGCCATCTGGAACCCGCCGCTCCTCGACGCCGACACCGGCACGCGCGCGTCGGCCCACGGCGAGACGGCCGGCCTCGTCGCCGACCTGGTGCGCTCCGACCGGCGCACCATCGGCTTCTGCCCGAGCCGCCGCACCGCCGAGACCGTGGCCGAGCAGACCCGGCGCCAGGTCCGGGCACGCGATCGCGGGCGGGTCGCCGCCTACCGCGGCGGCTTCCTCGCCGAGGAGCGCCTCGAGATCGAGCAGGCGCTCGCCGAGGGTGCGCTCGACGCCGTCCTCACGACTTCGGCGCTCGAGCTCGGGGTCGATCTCCCCGGGGTCGATGCCTGCGTGCTCGACGGCTTCCCCGGCACGGTGGCCTCGATGTGGCAGCGGTTCGGTCGCACCGGCCGCCAACAACAGGAGTCGCTGTCGGTGCTGGTGTGCGGCACCGACCAGCTCGACCAGTGGGTGGCCGCCCACCCGGCCGAGCTCTTCAGCCGGCCTCCCGAGCCGGCGGTCATCAACCCGACCAACCCCTTCGTCGCCGACCCGCACCTGCGATGCGCGGCGTTCGAGCTGCCGCTCACCCACGACGACGAACGGTTCTGGCCCGGCCTGCTCGACGACTCCGTCCGCCGGCTCGTCCTGGCCGACGAGCTCACCGTCCGCCCGCCCGGCGGCGGCACTGCAGGTGGTCGTGGTCGACGTCGCCGGGCTGCCCCCGATTCCCCCGTGGCCGTTTGGGCAGGTGGCGGCTGGCCGGTCGACGCAGTCGGGCTCCGTTCGGGGTCACCCGGCCAGGTGAAGATCATCCGGCCCGACGGCACGCCCGTCGGCACCGTCGACCGCAGCCGCGCCGGCGAGGTCGTCCACCCCGGAGCGGTCTACCTCCACGCCGGCCGCCACCACCGGGTGGTCGAACTCGACCTCGATGCCGGGCGGGCGGTGGTCGAGCCCGACGACGGCGCCACCACCACGACCGCCATGACCCGCATGGACCTGCGCATCCTGGGCGAGGACCGCTCGGCTCAACTCGGCGTGATGCGGTTGGCGGTGGGGCCGATCGGGGTCACCACCCGCGTGGTCGGGTACCAGCGGCGTGACGCCTTCACCGGCGAGACCATCGAGCGGTGCGGGCTCGACCTCCCCCCGTCCGAGCTCGAGACCCGGGGTGTGTGGCGGGTCATCCCCGACGAGGTCCTCGCCGGCCTCGGCCTCGTGCCCGACGCCTGGCCGGGCGTGCTCCACGCCGCCGAGCACGCTGCCATCGGCGTGCTCCCCCTCTTCGCCATCTGCGACCGCTGGGACGTCGGCGGCGTGTCCACCGCTCGCCACGTCGACACCGGGGCACCCACCATCGTCATCTACGACGGCCATCCCGGGGGCGCCGGCATCGCCGAGCTCGGCTTCGAGGTCGCCGAGCGCCACTGGGCTGCCACCGCCCAGGTCGTGGCCGCGTGTCCATGCCGTTCGGGGTGCCCGTCGTGCGTGCAGTCACCGAAGTGTGGCAATGGCAACGAGCCGCTCGACAAGGCCGGGGCGCTCCGTCTCCTCGAGGCCCTCACCGGCGCCACCACGGGTCGTCTCGGCCGGGCGACGGCCTGATCTCAGAACTGCTTGGCGAGCCGGTTGAGGTAGACGACGTGGCCGGCCCAGCCGATGAGCACCATCGCTCCGGCCACGGGGGCGAGCAGTCCGGGGCCATCGCCCGCCTCGTTCTGGATGACCGAGAGTCCGTCCTCGCCGGCGAGCTCGGGGCTCTCGGACGGGAGACGGGGCTGGCCGTCGTAGTCGAGCTCGGGGTCGAATCCGGGGTCGATGGAGGTGGGCGGCGCCGGGAGCGGTCTTCCCGGGCTGCTGGGAATGGTGGGGATCGGGCGACCACTGCCGATGCGGGGAACGTTGGTGGTCGATGACGTCGACCGGGGGCGTGTGGTGGTGGTCGTGGTCGACACGCCGGGGTTCGGGGTGATCGTCGCCTCGGCGACGGCGGTGCCGTCGATCGGGGCGAAGATCGGCCCGTCGGCACCGTTGCGGACCGATGCGACGCGGTAGCGGAAGTCGCCGAAGGCCTCGACCTCGTCGAGGAAGGTCGGCTCGGCGTCGATCGGCACCTCGCCGAGCAGCTCGTACGAGCCGTACTTGCCGTCTTCGTCGGCCGGTCCGGCTCGCTGGACGCGGTAGCTGAGGGCGTCGGGGGCGAGCTCTTCCGCCGTGAGCTTCTCGAAGGTCACGGTGACCTCGTCGTTCTCGTCGTCGACGTCGACGTCGATCACGTCGATCGGAATCGGCCGCACGGCGACCGTGGCCACCGCCTTCATCGAGTAGGTCTCGTTGCCCTTGCCCGGATCCGCGCTGTCGGCGGTGACGGTCACGGCGTATCGGCCGTTGCACGGCCACGTCGACCGCTCGCTCGTGATGGTGAACGACCGTTGCGCTCGTCCGTTGTCGTTGGCCTCCGACGGTGGCCCCGAGTTGACCGCGAGGGACCCGGAGCTGGGGCACTGGGCGAGGGGCTCGCTCGGGCTGGTGGGCTGACCAGTGGCATCGACCATCTGGAAGGCCGCATTGGGGCGGATGCTCACGCTGCCGACCCGCGGGGTGGCGTTGGTCTTGACGAAGGTCCCCGAGATCGGGAACGACGACGTGGTCATCGTCTCCTTGCCGTCGTCGAACGGCGCCGCGAAGGCCGAGTTGACCCACTCGGACGGCGCCGCGGACGACGACGGCCCCACCAGCAACGTCAGGGCGGTGGCGGCGACGATGGCGGCAACGCGGGAGCGACGACGCTCAGGCATCGAAGCTCTTGGCGCTGGTCATCGACGCGGTGACGATCAGTCGCTGACGAGCCGAGCCCTTCGGGTGGCACGTGGTGAGGGTGAGCGTGGCCTCGTCGGGCGTGTTGTCGACCACGTCGGTCTGCGTGGGCGGGACGATGAAGTGCGGGGTGTTCATCTCGTAGGTGCAGATGCCGATGGGCGTCTCGAGGATGATCTGGTCGCCGGGCTGGAGCAGGTCGAGGTCGTGGAACGGCCGCCCGTAGGTGGTGCGGTGGCCGGCGATCGCGACGTTGCCGATCTCGCACGGCAGTGGCGTGCTGGGGTAGTGGCCGGCCCCGGCGCGGAGGGCGCTGGCCGACGTGCCCTCGACGACGATGGTGTCGACGCCGAGGCGAGGGATGCGGATGCGGGTGAGGCTGTCGCCTTCGGCGACGTTGCGGTCGAGGTAGGCGTCTCGCAGCTCGGGGCTGGCGAGCTGGCGGTCGAGCTGGCTCTGCAGCCGGTCCTGGTAGAGGTTCGTGTAGAAGGGGTAGCCGATCACGACGGCGGCGCCCGCGAGCAGTGCGAACGACAGCGCCGACAGCGCGAGGCGGGCGCTCTTCTTGTGCTTGAGCCAGACCACGAGCCGCTCGACGACGTTCTCGGGTGCCCGCTGCGCGAGGTCGGTGGGGCTCGGCGACGAGTGGGCGAGCGCCGTGGTGGGAGCGGTGGTCGCCTCGTCACCATCGCCCGAGGCCTTGGCGACCCGAAGGGTCAAGGCGATGGATCCGGTGCCGACGACGACGATGAGTGCGATTGCAGCGAAGGCGATCATGGAGGAAACGGCCTGGAGAGTAGGGGCCTGGAGACTACGACGGCCCGACGGCGCAATGCCGTCGGGCCGTCAATCGGGACGTGCAGCTCGGCGGACCGAGCGGCGGATCAGACGGCGCTGGTGCGACGCAGGAGGGCGAAGCCGAGACCGGCGAAGCCGACGACCGAGGCGAGGGCGAGGGGGTTGGGGCCCTCGCTGCCGGTGCGGGGCAGCAGCGGCGGCTGCGTGGTGGTGGTGGTCGGGTTGCCCGGGAGGGCGACCGTGGCGCCGGCGACCGAGGTGCAGTCGGCGAGGGCGAGCTCGATGCCACCCTGGAAGGCGTTGGCGCCCTCGCTGTCGTCGAGCAGGTGGATGCGCACCCCGCTGGCCCGAGCGATGGTCTGGCCGTCGTCGGTCTTGCCCTCGCTGGGTCCGGCGACGGCGATGGTCTGCTTGCCGAGCGGGCCGAGGTCGATCTCCTGCGTGGTGCCGGGACCGATCGCGAGCCCGTCCTTCAGGAGCTCCGAGCTGGGGACGTAGACGGTGGCGATCGACGGGCTGGAGACCCCTTCGGCGAGGCCGGTCGCCGTGTCGGCGGTGACGGTGGTGGCCGCTTCACCGATGACGATGCGAACGACGGGCGGCGTCGGGGGGAGGCCATCGACGTCGGGCGGATCGAGCAGGCGGATCTCGGCGCCGTTGGCGGTGCAGGCCGAGATGACCTTGCCGTCGGCGACCGTGGTCGACGATGAGCTCTCGCCGAGGTCGATGCCGAGCAGCGGCGTGCCGGCGAACAGCTCGTCGATGAGCGAGCCGAGCGTGTCCTCGAGGCCGAGGCCGGTGTTGTCGTCGATGGCGCCGAGCGTGGGCTCGAGGACCGGGCCCAGCCCTTCGAAGACCTGGTCGATGCCGGCCTCGACCTCGCCGAGCAGGGCGCCGAGGGGCGTGCCGAGCAACGGGTTGATCGGGTTGGCCTCGAGGCTGCCCACCTTGGCGGTGGACGCCGCGCTGGGCACCCCACCGGTGATGGATGCGATGGACGAGCTGCAGGCCAGACCGGCGGCGATCAGCGGGTTCGCGGGGAAGTCGCCCTCGCAGGTCTCCTCGGTGGAGCCGGCCGTGGCGTCGGCACCCTGGACCTTGGCGGTGGTGACGCCGACGGGGGACAGCGGGTTGGCCACGCCGGCGCCGTCGGCCTGGGCGAGTGCCGTCGAGTCGATGACGCTGCTGGTCTGGCCGAGCGTGAGGCCCGCGGGGCCGACGTTGAGCGCGAGCGCTCGGCCGGTGGCCGAGGCCGCGTAGGACGACTCCTGAGCGCTGGCGCCAGGCACCATCACCATGGACGCGGCTGCGGCGCCGAGCGCCGCGATTCCGAGCATTCGCCGTGACTTCATCGAACGTGTGCCTCCTGCACGACTACGGGTCCACCCGCCGTGCGTCATCGAACGGGATCCACGATGGATCACCCCAGGGAGTGATTCGCCGCGAGGACCACGGTCTCCTTCTCTTGAGAACGCGAGATTACTCACGCGGAAGTTCATCGGCGCGAATGACATGGACCTTCACCAGATATCTGGAGAGACGGTGACAGGCCTGGTCACGGAGGTTCGAGTGCCATGGTCACCTCGGCGTGGAACACGGGATCGGGCACGAGTGGGCCGACGAGGGGCAGCGCCGTCCGTGCTCGGTAGCTGACGCGCACCACCACGCGTGTGCCTCGACGGTCGGCGTCGATGGTGAGGCGGTCGGGGTCGAGGGCCGTGGTGGAGGCGAGCGCGCCGGCCCGGGCGGCTCCGGCTCGCCGGTCGGCGGCCGCAGCGCGGGCGGCCTCGCGAGCGGCGTGCTCGACCAGGAGCAGGTCGCGCCCCACGAGGGCGAGCTGGAGCACGAGCAGGATGCCCAGGACGATGGCGGGGAAGCCGAGGGCGAGCTCGACGGTGGCCTGACCGCCGGAAGGGCGGCCAGGCCGGGCCGGGTGGGATCGACGGGTCACACCTTGCCGATCACGGTGTCGAGGACGGCGTTGAACAGCGCCCCGATGCGGCTGGTCTTGCCGGCCCAGGCGAGGAACACGAGGGCGACGGTGGCTGCGCCGAGGAGGACGAGCGCGTACTCGGCGGTGGACTGGCCGCGCGTCCGATCGCCGCCGGACGGGATACGGCCGACGACGGACAAGGCGACGACCCGCGCGACGGCGAGGGGGACGGCGAGGAGTTGGATGACGGACATGAGGCCTCCGGTGGGAGTGGATCGGAGGCCGAGGCCTCGAGTCGTCCCTCGTCGAGGGAGCGGAGGGTGCCGGCGACGATGGGCGCGACGGTCAGCAGACCGAACGCCGGCAGCGTGCAGGTGACGAGTGGCAGCAGGAGGACGACCGGGAGGCGCCGGGCCCGGGTCTCGGCCGCCCGCCGGCGCCGCGCCCGGGTCTCGTGGCCGAGTCGTTCGAGCGTGGGCCCGAGCGGCGTGCCGTGCCGGAGGTGATCGGCGAGGGCGTGAGTGAGGGGTCGCCCGGCCTCGCCCCACGATTCGCGGAGCGTGGCGACGGCGGTTGCGGCGCCGACACCGAGTGCGATCTGGCGCTGCGCCTCGGCGAGGGGCGGGGCGAGGACGGGTGGGACCCATCGCCGCGCGAGCGGGAGCGATGCCGGCAAGGTGAGCCCTGCACCGATGGTGAGGCGGAGCAGGTCGACGAGGTCGGGCAGAGCGTCGACGACGTCACGGCCGTCGCGGGATCGCCCGGCCCGGACGCGCCGCCACCACCCGGCGAGCACGACCGCGCCGGCGCCAGCCATCGCCGGCACGGGACCGGACAGCGCCGCGACGCCGACCGCGAGGGCGAGGACGCCTGCCCGACGGTCGGCCGTGGGGTCGGGCGGGCGGCCCATGGCGCCTCGCACCACCCGGCCGAGGCGTGCCGAGCGAGGCGCGCGCCGGCCGCCCTGGCCGGACCCGGGACCCGCGCCAGCGCGATCGGGCAGACGGCCTCGCCCGATCGACGAGGACCACCACCGGTGAGAGCCCGACAGGACGGCGGTACCGGCGAGTGCGGCCGCGAGGAGGGCCGTCATCGGGCCGCCCGCACGAGGCGCTGCATCCACCACGCGCCGAGCACGTCGAGCCCGACGCCGACCACGATGCACGCCCAACCGATGCGTGTCCCGAAGAGGAAGCGGGCGGCCGAGGGGTCGATCGAGGCGAGCAGCGCCGTGAACGCGACCGGGGTGAGGCTCATCAGCGTGGCCGACGCCCGCGCCTGCACCGACAGTGCGTCGATCTCGTCGTCGATGGCCGCGCGGTCGCGCAGGCTCGCCGCCGCCGCTTCGATGGCGTCGGCCCCCGGGCCGCCGACGCCGGCGGCGACCGCCATGGCCGCGGCGGCCAGGCGGGTGCCGTGGTCGTCGTGGGTCCGTGACCACGCGTCGACGGCGTGGGCCAAGGGGAGCCCGCCGGCCGCCCGCCGGGCCACCTCGGCGAGCTCGACGGCCACCGGTCCGTCGGTCTCGCCCACCGCTGCGATGGCGGCGGGTAGCGCGTGTCCAGCGCGGAGGTTGGCGACGACGGCCTCGAGTGCGATCGGGAGGTCTCGGGCTCGGCGGCGGGCGGCCCGCCCGGAGGCGAGGAGCAGCGTCAGCGGCGGCCCGCTGACCACGACGGCGACCACCACCGGCCCTGCGGGCAAGGTGGTGGCGGACAGAACGCTGATCGCCATCGCGGCGACCCAGGTCTGGACCAGCGTGCGGTGCTGCGAGCCGGGGACGCCCGCCGAGTCGAGTGCGTCGGCGAGCCGCGGCGGTACGGACCGGCCGGCCGGCACGGGGAGGTCCAGTCGGCGGTGCGTACGGTCGGCGGCAAGCCACCTGCGGGCCGTGCCGGCGGCACTGGCCGCGAGCAGGACGGCGACGCCCGAGGCGACGGCGGTCGTCGGAGCCGTCGGGCTCACCAGTCGGCCCCGACGATGCGGTCGGCCCGGACGAGCGGGCGGGTGCGGGCCGGAGTGTCGGGATCGTCGGCCACGGCGTCGACGGCGGCGATTCGTCGGACACCGCCGGGCGAGCGCTCGACGTGGACCACGAGGTCGACGGCGCCGGCGAGCTGGTCGCGCACCGCCGTGAGCGGCAGGTCGACGCCGGCGGTGAGCGCCATGGTCTCGAGCCGGCGGAGAGCATCGGTGGGTCCGTTGGCGTGGCAGGTGGAGAGCGAGCCCCGGTGCCCGGTGTTGAGGGCCTGGACGAGGTCGAGCGCCTCCCCGCCGCGGACCTCGCCGACGATGATGCGATCGGGCCGCATCCGCAGGGCGTTGCGCACGAGCTCGCGGATGGTCACCGCACCCAGGCCGTCGGCGGTGGCCGGCCGCGATTCGAGCCGCACCACGTGGGTGCCGGGCAGCTGCAGCTCGGCTGCGTCCTCGATGGTGACCACCCGCTCGCCCGGTCGCAGGTGCTGGCAGAGCGCGTTGAGCAGCGTGGTCTTCCCGGAGCCGGTGCCGCCGGACACGATCACCGTGCGCTGCCGCTCGACGGCGTCGATGAGGTGGGCCGCGATGCGGGGGGTGGTGAACTCGGTGAGCGGCAGCGTGCGCGCCGCGAAGCGCCGGACGGTGACGTAGGGGCCGTCGACCGCCAGCGGGGGCATGGCGATGTGGACGCGTGAGCCGTCGGGCAGCCGTGCGTCGACCAACGGATTGCGACGGTCGGCGCGCAGACCGAGCGGGGTGATGATCCGTTCGACGAGCTGTCGGACGGCGCCGGCATCGAGGCGGATGTCGGTACGCCGGAGCTCGCCGGCGGCCTCGACCCAGACCGGGCCCGGCCCATTGACGAGGACGTCGGTGACTCCGTCGAGAGCGAGCACGTCGTCGAGCAGACCGAAGCCGTGCATGCGGGCACCGACGCGCTGGGCCACGGCGGCGACGCCGGCGTCGTCGAGCAGCGGGGCCATGGTGCGCACGTGAGCGGCGATGGTCGAGGGGTCCGGTGCACTCGGGCCGTCGAGCAGCGCCTGGTGGACGTCGTCGTCGATGGTCACGCCGCCCGCCCGGGGTCGAGCCGGCGGGCGAGCGCGCGGGGGAGTCGCGACGCCAGCAGGCCGGCGTCGACGGCGCGGGCGACGCCGGGGTCGTGGGGGATGGTGGTGCGGACGGGCACGCCCAGCGCCTGGGCGATGTCGTCGGGGCGCAGGGCACGTGCGGCTTCGCGCACGAGGGCGACCTCGGTGGGCGCGAGCCCGCCGGTGAGCTGGCGCTGGACGGCGAGATAGCACGCCCGGGTGACGAGGATGCTGCGCCGACTCGACACCGCGATGCGTCGCCCGACGCGACCGGGGCGCGTGCCGGCGTCGACGATGACCGTGCCCGGTGCCCCGGCGAGCAACGCGGCGAGGACCTCGGCACGGGCGGGGTCGAGGCGGCCGCGTCCTCGGGGGAGGAGACGCAGGTTGGGGGCGACGTCGACGGCGAGACGGTCGAGGGCGTCGGAAGGGACGTCGGCGCCGGCGCAGAGCCATTCGGCGATGCCGGCGGAGGGGGCGACGGTTCCCAGCACGGCCGGCACATCGCCGTCGAGGTCGACGAGCAACACGGGCCCGCGGGCGGCGGACTGGAGTGCATGGGCGGCGGCGAGGACCGTGGTGCCACTGCCACCCTTGGCCGCCCAGTACGTGATGAGCATGGGTGCTCCCGAGGAGAGGTCGCGCGGAGCGACCGGACCGGGGGAAGCGGCGCCGTCGGTGACGGGAGGGGCACGGATCGTGCGAGATGGGTCAGGACAACCCGAGATCAATGGAAACCGTACCAGTGGATCCGGCGGGAGACAAGGGGGCCGCGGCCTACCCTGGACGGCGTGGTCCCCCCCACCCCCCACGACGGGCACCGCAACCCGCCGCGAATCGAGGCGGCGTTCTTCGATCTGGACAAGACGGTGATCGCCCGGCCCTCGATGGTCGCGTTCGGCGGCACCCTCCGTCGCGAAGGCCTCGTCTCGCGCCGCCTGCTGCTGCGCGCGCTGTGGGCGCAGCTGATCTACCTGACCCTCGGGGCCGACGAGGCCCGGCTCGCACGCGTCCGCGATGCCGCGCTGCGCGTGTCGGCGGGCTGGGAGCAGCGCAAGATCTCGGCGCTGGTGCGAGAGACGTTGGCCGAGGTCGTCGATCCCATCGTCTACGACGAGGCGCTCGACCTCATCGCCATGCATCGCGAGGCCGGGCGCAAGGTCTTCATCGTGTCGGCGTCACCCGAGGAGATCGTGGCGCCGCTGGCGCAGTACCTCGGAGCCGACGAGGCCATCGCGACCCGCGCGGTCCTCGACGACGAGGGTCGCTACACCGGTGCCGTCGAGCTGTACTGCTATGGCCCGGAGAAGGCCAGGATCCTCGCCGAGCTCGCCGAGCGCGATGGCATCGACCTCGGTGCGTCCTACGCGTACAGCGACTCCGCCACCGATGAGCCCATGCTGGCGGCGGTCGGCCATGCCGTGGCCGTCAACCCCGACCGCGAGCTGGCCCGCATCGCCCGGGACCGTGGCTGGGAGATCCGGATCTTCACCCACAAGGTGCCGCTACGGGCGCGGGTGTCGGTGCCGTCGGCCACCACGGTCGGCGTCGGCTCGGTCGCATTGTTGGCTGCGGTCGGCGGCGGGGTGGCTTATGGCGTGTGGCGCGAGCGTCGACGCCCGGCGCCGTCGGTGGCGTCGGGCCTGCAGGCATGGAACGACACCGCGGGCCGGATCGCCGGGCAGCTCAGACGTGGCGGGCCTTCTTCGCTGCGATCGAACCGAGGACGATGAGGGCGACGATGAGGACGAGCTTCTTCATGGCCGCAGCGTAGAGCGGCGCCCGGCCACCTAGGGTCGGAGCCGGAGGTGTCCGAGTACCTGGTGGGCTCCGCCGCCTTCAAAGCGGTCGGCACGGGCGATCCCCGTGCGGCGGGTTCGATTCCCGTCCACCTCCGCCACGACGGCCCCGCTCCGGCGGGGCCGTCCCGCGTCCGGTCAGCGGGTCAGCTGACGGTGCACTCGAGGCTGCGCCCGTCGCACCGGGCCACGTGGGTCCTCCCGCCGACGAGCGTCGTGGGCGTCCGGGCCAGGGTGGATCCGCCGCCGTGCCAGAGATCCTCGACGTAGAGGTCGACGTCGCCGGCGACGAGGTCCTCGACGACGACGGGCGTTCCGTCGGCCCGGAACGGGCCGGCGAGGACGGTGCCGTCGGTGGAGCGCACGGTGACCGTGCGGTCGGCCGCGTCGGTGGCCGGCACCGAGATCTTCAGGGTTGCGGTCACAGGGTCTTCCTCGGCGTCACGCTCGACCGTGTCGGCCTCGCCGATGTCCACCGTCCCCGCCGTCCGACCAGGAGCATTGGTCGGGGCGGCGGCGGCGGTGTTCGCGGCGTCGGGGATCGGCGTCGGTGCTGCGTCCGGCGTCGAGACCACGATGACCTGGGCGTCGAAGAGACGGGTGGGGGCGACGACCGGCGCGGGTGCCGGCTCGGGTGGGACGACGGCGAGCGTCGCGATGTCGGCGGCGGGGGCGACGGCGGAGGCCGGGGCGGCGGTGGCCAGCGCCGCCAAGGTGGCCAGGCCGACGACGACGGTGGCGACGGTGACCAGCAGGCTCCGATTGCCGTTTCGTCCGTCTCGCACGCTGGTCCGCCCTCGGTGATGGCCACCCGTCGTGGCCGCTCTCCGATGAACGTAGGGACGGTTCGCCACCGAGGGGAGGGGCCAAATGGCCCAGAATCGGAAGTGGCAGCACTTTCAGCGAGATTGTCGGCGCTCTCCGTGGTCAGGTAGCACGTTACGGAGTGAGGTTGCCGCGGAACGTGAGCAACTAGACGGCGAGGAGATCGCGTACCCCGGCCTCGACGCTGGGGTGACGCAGCTTGCTCATGGCCCGGGCCTCGATCTGGCGGATCCGCTCTCGGGTGAGGTGGAAGTGCGCGCCGACCTCCTCGAGCGTGCGCGACTCACCCCGGTCGAGGCCGAACCGCATGCAGAGGACCTCGCGCTCGCGGGGTTCGAGGGTCGCCAGCAGATGGTTGATGTGGCCGGGGAGCAGGGTGGCGGCCACGGCGTCGAACGGCGACCGGGCGCCGACATCTTCGACCATGTCGCCCAGCTCGGCTTCGCCGTCCTCGCGGAGCGGCTCGGAGAGCGACAGGGGCTCGGCGCCGAAACGCAGGGACTCCGCGACCTTGTC
Organism: Acidimicrobiales bacterium; assembly: GCA_041618235.1. GTDB lineage: Bacteria > Actinomycetota > Acidimicrobiia > Acidimicrobiales > Salinilacustritrichaceae > Salinilacustrithrix. The sequence goes on along the minus strand of JBFJNI010000059.1, from coordinate 7,379 downwards.
CGGGGACAGGTCGAGCGCTGCGCTGAGCTCGGTGATGGTGGCCGGGCGGCCGTGCTCGGTCTCGAAGCGGACCCGGGCCTTCTGGAGGCGGGCGATGGTGTCACCGGCATGGACCGGCAACCGGATGGTGCGTCCGGTGTTGGCGATGCCGCGGGTGATGGCCTGGCGGATCCACCACGTGGCGTAGGTCGAGAACTTGAAGCCCTTGCGCCAGTCGAACTTCTCGACGGCGTGCATCAGCCCGAGGTTGCCCTCCTGCACGAGATCGAGCAGCGGCAGGCCACTGGCCTGGTACCGCTTGGCGATCGACACCACGAGCCGCAGGTTCGAGAGCACGAACTGCCGTTCGGCCTCGTCGCCGCGCCGCATGGTCCGCCGGAGCCCGGCCCGGGTCGACGAACTCATCGGGCCGGCGGCGGCGAGTTCGGCGCGGGCCTCGGCGCCAGCCTCGATCTGCTGGGCCAGCCGTACCTCGTCGTCCTTGGTCAGCAACGGGTGCCGGCCGATGTCGCTGAGATAGAGCCGGACGAGATCCTCGTCCTCGCGGTCTCCACGATCGCTCGCCACATCTGCACCCTTCCTGCCGCCAGTCGGTGCCAGGTGTGGAGGCCCTCGAGCCGGACCCCACCCCTGGGTGCCAACATAACCCTGGCTCGATGAGCGTGGACGAGAAGTTCACCCAACTGAAACCAGGATCCGGGGGACGAAATCACCCCTTGGCGCTGGCGCCGCAACGGGCGCAGGAATCGAAGACGCGAACGGGAGAAGTGCACCGATGTCCGATCCGACGACCGGCTCGACGGGCGAGGTCGAGGTCACGATCGTGACCATGGTCTTCGATGCCACCGAGGCCGAGGCGCTGCTCGCGGTGCTCTCGCGCTACGTCGTCCTCACCCGCGGTCAGGACGGCTGCCGCAACGTCGATCTGTGTGCATCGGTGACGACGCCGGATCGCTACGTGATCATCCAGAAGTGGGTGTCACCGCTGGCGCAGGAAGCCCACTTCGACTCGCCCGTGATGGTGGCGATGGCCGAAGGGTGCGCTGGTCTGCTTCGGAATCCCCCGTCGATCGACCTGCTCGAGGGCATCTCGGCCCACGATCTGAACTGAGCGTCGGTCGCTCGGTCGATCTCGGCGGTGGAGACGTCGACCGCCTCCACCGCCCAGACCTCCGCCGCACGTGGTTCCCGCCACGAAGATGCGGCTGTCGACCACCACGGACCGCCCTTTGCGTCGGTGTCGTGATGGGACCTGCGCATCGTCGCCCGGATCTGCGGTCCTTGATGTGCCCCATCGCACCGGCGTCTTGTGACCTGCGTCACAAAAGGGTGCGAACGCTGCCGATCGGCTCGGTCGTGGGGGTCAGGACGGTTTGCGGTCGAGGCGTCCGGGGTTCTTGGTCGCGGTCTCGTCACTGAGTGTGCTGATCTGGGCCCACGTCAGCCGTTCGCTGCTCCACAAGGTCTCGAAGGCCTGATCGGCGTCGTCGGTGAAACCGTGCCGGTTCCGGAACGAGTACAGCCAGCGTTGGCGCTGGGCCGGGTAGCCCTTCTGTGCGAGCCGACCCACGGTGTGGACCTCCCACGCGACGCGGTGGGGCAGGCTCAGCTCCTCGTCTGCCGGCGGGTCGCCGAAGTCGGCGTCGCGTCGGTCGCGCGCCCGAAGCAGGTGACGGCCGAGGACGTCGGTGGCGTGGACCTCGCTGAAGTGGCGCAGCTTCTTCGGGTCCTCGAGCGCGCCCGACTCGGTGCGGATCAGGATGGGATCGATGGAGGCCAGGTCGGTGTGGCCGAGCAGGGCGGTCTCGTCGACCTCGATGCGGATGTCGACGCCGTCGAGCCCGACGGCGTCGGCCAGCTCGTCGGACAGTGCCGCGATGCGCCCTGCGTCGAAGTGGACGATGGTGAACTCGGCCGGTTCGACCGTGGTGGTCACGCCTAGCCCTTCGCGGTGGCGGCGGCCTCGCGGGCGAGGCGGCCCTGCTCTTCGGCTTCGAGGCGGGCTTCTTTCGACAGCTCGGCGATCTCGGTCATCTCGTCGTCGTCGAAGCCGGCGAGCTCGCGGAAGCGGCGGGCGAGCTGGACCGGGTTCTCGTCCTCTTCGCCGCGGAAGCCGCCGAAGGAGAACAGCTTGTCGACCACCCGCTGGAACTCGAGCGCCTTCTTCTGGCGCTCCTTGTCGTTGGCGGTGATGCGGCGCAGCCAGTCGGAACCCATCTTCACGTGGGTGACCTCGTCGGCGAGCATCCAGTCCTCGCAGAACTCGAGCACGGGGTCGCCGGCCAGGTCGCCGAACTCGCGCATGGTGTTGAACACGTCGATGGCCAGGCCCTCGAGCGCCCGGTTGACGCCGGTGAGGCGCAGGACGGGGTCGGGGTTGCAGGCGGCCTGGAACAAGAAGGTGTTCTCGGAGAACTCGCCGATCTCGGTGCCCATCCAGTCGGACAGCTTCACGCTGATCTCGCAGTGGCGGGCCTCGTCCCAGCACTGGCGGGCCATGTCGAGCTTGAGCTCGAACGGCACGTCCTCGTCGCCCTTGCCGACCTCGAAGTCGTAGCAGGTGCGTCCGGCGCCCTCGAGTGCCTGGATCTCGCCGACGAAGATGCCGTGCATCAGGGCACGGGCGGCGTCGGGGGCGTCGTCGCGATCGGGGGTGAGGCGTCCGGCGCGCCGCTGGGCGGCCGCGTCGGTGGGCTGCGCGTTGCGCGGATCGGAGATCCGCTCGAGCATGTCGGCGCGCTCGAAGCGGTCGTCACGGGCGAGTTCGTCGGGCGAGATCAGCTTGCGCATGGGAGTTCCCTCTTCGGTCGGTCTGGCGGTGGGGCGTTCGTCGGGATGGGCGGGATGTCGGTGGATCAGGCTGCGCCGGTGGCGGCCGAGGTGGTGTCGTACGCGTCGCCGATGGTCCCGGGGCCGCAGATGCCGCCGGCGGCCACGAGGAGCTTCTCGAGCCTCGCCTGGTGGTCGGCCGCCCGCTGGACCTCTTCGGGCGTCTCGATGAGCGAGGTCAGCATGAGCGTGCCGTCGGTCCAGTCGTCCAGCTCGTCCTGGATGGCGAACCTGAGCGAGCGCATCGTGGGCGCATCGGTGATGGTCGAGGTGTTGTTGAGGTGGTACGTGTACGCGGCGACCTTGTGGGGGATCAGCACCCGGTAGACGCCCACCAGCTTCTCGATGGTCTGGTCGTGCTCGCCCGGCTCGGCGACGGCGTCCATGAACGCGACGACCTCGTCGTTGGCCGGCAGCGTGAGCCGGTCGGGGTTCATCTCGCGCAGCTCGGGCAGGCGCTTGTGCCACAGCTCGGCGTGCCACGCGTGGTGGTAGCAGTGCGTGCCGAGGCGGAGCTTCACGTCGAGCTCGGGCACGGTGGCGACCCACCCGCCCAGCGCCTCGAACAGCTTCATCTCGATCCACTTGTACTGGCCGACCCGCGCCGCGGTCTCCTCGACGCTGAACGAGCCCGGGAGCTCGCGACGGTCCCACGGAGCGAACGCCGCCCGCGGCTTCTTCGAATCGGCCACGCAATGTCCCCCTGGAGCTCGATAACGATTGCTATCAGGATACGCCGGATGCCAGGGGTCCGGTCAACGGGTGTCCGCAATCGGCGTCGCGTCCCCACCCGCCGGCGACCCGGCGGCGCGGCCCAAGCCGCCGCTGGTGACTCCAACTGCCCGGTCCGGACACCGGTGTCAGGTTGGGCCACTTCTGGTCGTCCAGCAACCACGACTGGCCGAACCTGACGTCCGTGTCACGGACCGGGCAGCGGGGGTGGTCCGGGCGAGGGCCGCCGCCGGCGGGCGCCTAGCGTGGAGGGGTGTCCGCCGCCGCCCCCGCCGTCGTCCTGCTCTCGGGTGGGCTCGACTCGGCCACCTGTCTCGCCATCGCCGCCGCCGATGGTCTCGCCCCGCACGCGATGAGCTTCCGCTACGGCCAGCGCCACACCCACGAACTCGCCGCCGCGACCCGGGTCGTCGCCGCCCAATCCGAGCGCACCGGACCGATCGAGCACCGGGTCGTCGACATCGACCTGGCCACCTTCGGTGGGTCGAGCCTCTTGGGCGACGGCGACATCCCGAAGGGTCGCAGCGACGACGAGATCGGTGGCGGGATCCCGTCGACCTACGTCCCTGCCCGCAACACCATCTTCTTGTCCTACGCCCTGGCCTGGGCCGAGGTGCTGGGTGCCAACGACATCTTCATCGGCGTCAACGCCCTCGACTACTCGGGCTACCCCGACTGCCGTCCCGAGTTCATCGCCGCGTTCGAGGCGGTCGCCAACGCCGGCACCCGTACGGGCACCGAGGGCTCGGGCTACCGGATCCGCACGCCGCTCATCGATCTGACCAAGGCACAGATCGTCGCGCAGGGCACGGAGCTCGGCGTCGACTACGGCCTGACCGTCACCTGCTACGACCCGTCCGGGTCGCCCGATGCGCCGCTCGCGTGCCGCACCTGCGACGCCTGCATCCTGCGGCGGCAAGGTTTCGAGCAGGCCGGCGTCCCCGACCCCACCCGGTACGCATGAGCACGTACGCGATCAAGGAGACCTTCCGCACCCTCCAGGGCGAGGGTCGCAACGCCGGCCGGGTGGCGGTGTTCCTCCGCTTCTCGCGCTGCAACCTGTGGTCGGGTCACGAGGCCGACCGGGCCACGGCCATCTGTCGGTTCTGCGACACCGAGTTCGTCGGCACCGACGGACCGGGGGGCGGAGTGTTCCGTGGTGCCGACGCGCTGGCCGACCACGTCGCCGAGCAGTGGGGTCCGGCACGCGAAGAGCGATTCGTGGTGTGCACGGGCGGTGAGCCGGCACTGCAGCTCGACGTCGAGCTGGTCGACGCGCTCCACGAGCGGGGCTTCGAGGTGGCGATCGAGACCAACGGCACGCTCGCCCTCGCGGCCGGCATCGACTGGGTGTGTGTGAGCCCGAAGGCCGGCACCGACCTGGTCGTCACCGCCGGCGATGAGTGCAAGATCGTCTTTCCGCAAGCCGGGATCGACCCGGCCGACTTCGAGTCCCTCGCCTTCGACCACCACCTGCTCTCGCCGATGGACGGCCCCGACGTGGCCGCGGCGACCGCGGCCGCCATCGAGTACTGCCTCGCCCACCCCCGCTGGCGGCTCAGCGTGCAGACCCACAAGATCCTGGGCATCCCGTAGACGTCGGGTCCACCGTTCCGAATGTTTGGGCCGGGATCAGGGTCCCGGGCCCGTCGTCACCCAACCGCGTCTACGGTGCGCGCCGTGGCCGAACCGAAGCAGCAGTACCGACAGTCCCGCTTCACCCGCCCCCAGGGCGGGTGCGAGATCATCCTCGTGCGACACGGCGAATCGCAGCCGGCGGACCCCGATCACCCCTTCGACCTGGTCGACGGCCAGGGCGATCCGCCTCTCCACGTCCCCGACGGCGTCACCCAGGCCGAGCAGGCCTGCCGGCGCCTCATCGGGTCGGGCGAGGACTGGGCCGCCGTCTACGTCACCACCCTCCAGCGCACCCGCCAGACCGCGCAGGTCCTGCTCGACCACCTGGGCGTCGAACCCGTCGTCGAGGCCGATCTGCGCGAGGTCCATCTGGGCGACTGGGAGGGCGGCGAGTTCCGCAAGCGGGCCGCCGAGATGGACCCGGCCGTGGTCGAGATGTGGCAGACCCAGCGCTGGGACGCGCTCCCGGGCGCCGAGAACGACGAGGCCTTCGCCGAACGAGTGAAGCGGGGCATCGAACGGATCGCCGCCGCCCACCCCGATGAGACCGTCGCCGTCTTCACCCACGGCGGCGTCATCGGCCGGATCATGGCCGAGGCCTCGGGGTCACGGCCGTTCGCGTTCAACGGCTCCGACAACTGCGGCATCACCCACCTGGTCGTGCACGAGGACCGCTGGATCGTCCGGGCGTGGAACGACACCGGTCACCTCGCCAACCGCTTCACCAACGAGCCCGAGGAAGGGCTGATCTGAGGTGGAGATCTGGAAGGAGTTCGGGTTCGAGTCGGCGCATTCGCTGCCCAACGTCCCCGACGACCACAAGTGCAAGCGGGTCCACGGTCACAGCTTCCGTGTGATCATCCACGTCGAGGGCCCGGTCGGCGACGACAGCGGCTGGGTCATGGACTTCGCCGATCTCAAGGCCGCCGTCGCCCCCACCATCGACGCCCTCGACCATCGCAACCTCAACGACCTCGACGGCCTCGACAACCCCACCAGCGAGAACATCGCCCGCTGGATCTGGGCCCGCATCGCCGCCGACCTCCCGGGCCTGGCGAAGATCGAGGTGCGCGAGACCTGCACCAGCGCCTGCGTCTACCGCGGCGACTGACGCCGGATTCCGGCGCTGCTGGACACCACGACATCGTGGTGAGCAACGTCAGAACGCTGTTCGTTCCCGCCGTCGCATTCCGGCGTTGTCGGCCACGTGGTGGTCGTGGTGAGCGACGCCGGAACGGTGGGCGGGGCCGTAGCCTGCAGTCCGATGAGCGACGACCAGACCGACGATCTCACGCTGCTCGGACGCGACCACCGGGGCCCGGTCGACCACGTCGAGACGTTCCCCGCCCCCGAGGGTTGCACCAAGGTCGTGTTCACCACCGACGAGGTCGCCTCGCTGTGTCCGGTGACGCAACAGCCCGACATCTCTTCGGTGCGCATCGAATACGTGCCGGACGAGCGGTGCATCGAGTCGAAGTCGCTGAAGCTGTTCCTGTGGGGTTTCCGTGACCGCCACGTCTTCGCCGAGGCGCTGGCGGTCGAGATCGCCGACGAGGTGTGGAACACCGCGGCGCCACAGTCGGTCGACGTCGTCGTGACGCAACACGTCCGTGGCGGCATCGTCACCGAGACCCACTCGTCGCACCCCCGTACCTGATCGGGTCTCGCGGGACGGAGATCGGTTCGACGGAACCGTCGTGACGCGCCAACGTTGCAGGTCAGATGCCTCCGTCCACTCGTCCCTCGCCCACCGCGGTCACGCGCCGCCCCCACCGATGACGCTGCCCTCGATGCCGCGGATCGTGCGATTGGACCTCGCCGTGGTGACGCTCCCGCACTGGCATCCGTGCGCGGCCGGTTGGCCGACGATCCCCGCCTACGGCTACGTGATCGACCACCCCGACGGCGTCATCCTCTTCGACACCGGCGTGGGGATGGACAACGCGTTCCTGTCCGAGGTCTATGCACCCGTGTGCCATCCCATCGACGACCTCCTCGACGCCGCGGGCGTCGACCCGACGGCGGTCGTCGCCGTCGTCAACAGCCACCTCCACTTCGACCACTGCGGTCAGAACCCGAGTTTCCACGGCAGCGACGTGGCGTTCTTCTCCCAAGCCGTCGAGTTCGACGCCGTCGAGGCCGACCCGTCCTACACCGATCCGGCATGGGCGCTGGCGCCG